>CAYFXR010000197.1:0-30144 GCA_964347155.1 uncultured Nitrospiraceae bacterium
AAAGAAAATAACGTCAATCTTGGAATTATAGAAGCAACAGTGAAAGCCAACAAATTCCAAAAAGAAAAAGCAGCAAAGAAAATTATGAGCACAATAGGCAAGGTAAAGGGAAAAACCATCTGCATACTCGGTCTTTCATTTAAGCCAAACACCAATGATTTGAGAGATGCGCCATCCATATTTATCATTAATAAACTTCTCAAAGCGGGTGCAAAAATAAGGGCTTATGATCCTGTTACCATGGAGGATGCGAAACAGGTTGTTCCGAAAGTAACCTTCTGCAGAGATGCATATGATGCCGCAAAAAAAGCCGATGCAATTGTAATAGTGACAGAATGGAACCAGTTCAGGAATTTAGACCTTAACAGAATAAAAGGTCTTGCAAAAGGCAAATTCTTTTTTGACCTCCGCAACATATATGAACCTGAGAAATTAATAAAAATGGGTTTTCAATACTATTCCGTCGGAAGACCGCAAAGGCAAGATTAATTGATTGCGCATCACTGTTATCTTGACTTTCATGTGAGACTTAAACTAAATTACTTTTTATGCGTAAACCGTTTATATCTGCAAACTGGAAAATGAATAAAACTTCCGAAGAGACCAAAGATTTCATAAGCTCTTTTCTTCCTTTGGTTAAAGACGTTACAGAAGTTGATATACTCATTGCACCGCCTTTTACTTCCCTCGGTATTGCATACGGCCTTTTAAAGGATACCCATATAAAACTTGCAGCCCAGAACGTATTTTATGAAGAAAAAGGTGCATTTACAGGAGAGATATCTCCCGGCATGCTCGTGTCAGCCGGATGCTCGTTCGTCATTATCGGACATTCGGAAAGGAGACAGTATTTCAAAGAAACCGATGAGGTTGTCAATAAAAAAATTAAAATAGCCAGAAATAACGGGCTTGAGGTAATCCTTTGCATAGGAGAATCCTTGCAGGAAAGGGAAGAAAATAAAACTTTTGAGGTGCTGGATAAACAGCTTTCAGGCTCTTTAAATGGAGTATCCCTTGAAGGTATTACCGTAGCGTATGAGCCAATCTGGGCAATTGGAACCGGGAAAACCGCAACTCCCGGACAGGCCAATGAAGCACACACGTATATAAGAGACTGGTTGAACAAAAATAGACAGGGCGCTGATACATTACGGATCCTTTATGGCGGTAGTGTTACACCAGAGAATATTGAATCACTTATGGCAGAACCTGAAGTTGAAGGGGCACTTGTGGGAGGCGCAAGCCTTAAACCTGACGGTTTTGCTAAAATAGTAACAGGTGCAATAAATAAATAAACAATGTAAAACAAGAAATAGTAAAATATCCGGAAGGAAAGGTAAATAAATGTATACTACAATAGTTATACTTCACCTCATAGTCTGCTTGTTTCTCATTTTCATCATTTTGATCCAAAGCAGTAAAGGTGCTGAGATGGGGGCCGCCTTTGGCGGTTCAAGTCAGACCATTTTCGGAAGCAGAGGCGCTGCTACATTTCTCAACAAGCTGACAACAGTCGCTGCTATCGTGTTTATGCTCACTTCTCTTTTTCTGGCAATTTTATCTGTAAGACGTGGTTCCATTATGACCTCGATACCTGTAAAAGAGTCCCCTGCAAGACCCTTTTCAGAAACAACATCCGGTCCTCTTCAGGAAAAACCAGCTGCGCCGGGTCAGGGTGAGGTTCAGGAAACGCTTCCAACACCATCAGAACAGCAACAACAGTAAGCAGGTTACTCCAAATAATGCAGACATTGCTCAAAAATTTATTTAAATCGATAAATTTATTATTAAATTATGCATATGGCTTTGAATAAAAATAAGAACAGGTACATTGATTAAAAATGCGTTTAAGGTATCGAAAAATAAATTTATTCGAAACATCTGCATTATTTTAAATGCATTTTTGGGTAAAGGGGATGGCCTTTGGACCATCCCCTTTTAAAATCCTCAATATTGTTCAATTGTAAAATTAAAACAGGCTCGGATGCTCTGTCATCATAAGCAATGCTTTCTTCTGAGCATCGCTAATTGCCGTTAAACCGTCTGTAGTACCGGTCAGACTATCTGCTATTAATCCTACATTGTTCTTGTAGGCCAACTCAGCGTCCCTTTCCTGTTGCCGCGTTGGTTGTTCTCCTCCATCCCATATGGAATGTCTTGCAAATTCAGCAATCATCATGTCTTCCTGCATACCTAACAAAGCAGCATACGATGAAGGCATCCCTTCCTCACTCGCATAGTCGTAACGTGAGCCGCTTCCGTCAGGAAAGGACGGGTTGTTCAACCAGTTCATATTTGCAGGTACCGGTATGGCAGATGCAACCGTTGCCCTGTCATATACCAAATCTCCACCTGTCTGGAGTATTGAAGCAACCCAGTTTACAGCCACAACCTGAGGTATAGGCCAATTAACGGTCTGATCATTAAAATCTCTATATGTGCCCACATCACTCAAATCCTCAACGGGAATACCTGTAGCCGCTGATATATTGTTTCTCATGTCAGTTATTTCGGAATTCGTGGAGCGAATAGCCTGTTCAAAAGAGTCAAATGCATTCCTGTAAGCAGTATCTATCGCATTTTTTGTTGCTTCGTCCATCGGGTTATTTTCCGGATCCATAAAATACGGAGCATACTGTTTATCCAGTATTTCCATCGTTGACATTAATGTCTGTACTGCCGAATTAAACCTGTTTACCTGGTCTCCACTAGCGTTGAGGGCATTGAGTGCATTCATATATCTCGTTTTTACTTTGACAGCCGCAATGCGCATAAAAAAGTTGCTCATGGCCTGCTCGATGGACGCCTTATATTGAGAAAGCCCAATAAAGGCGGCAATTGCCTCAGGATCGCTTTCAACCACATAGCCTGCAGCATCATGTGCCGCGTTAATCAAACCAAGGTCAATACCAGCTGCCAACCCGGCATCGATAAAGATATCTGCAATAAGGCCAGCTGCCTTTGCCATGTCATCCTCGGCTTGATCAGGGTTATCAACGGCGCTTTTAAAAAGCGCAGTAAAGTTGGTAAGATCTTTATTTGGCTGGTTGTAGATAAGTTTTTGTTTAAAAGTATTCAGCTGTGACTGTGTCACTCCATTGTCTGTCAGAAAGGTTTCAAATCCGTTCATTATCGCTCTTTGACCCAGGATTGCAATGTTATTGATATCATCATCACTCAAATTAGGCGATCTGGTCAGAATTAAACCGTATGCAACAACAATGGGGTCATCCGTTCCCGCACCTGACATAGCCTGCAGTATCATATTCGTCTGAGTTGTCGAGAGATTGTTTACTCCCAGCTGACCGTTCCCCCCAGCCGGCGGAGCAGGGACAAATGCCCTCCGTACCACATCACTCGAATCTTTAACGGTCAAAACGAGAAAAAAGGTATCCGGGCTTGTCGGGACATTGGAAAAACTGAAATCAATCTTACCGTCTAAATCAGCCGTAGCAGTGGTACCACTCAAGTCGGTTACTGTTCCGTCGCTATTCACCTTGGACAGAATAATGGTATATGTTTGTCCCGCTGTCAAGGCAAAAACATTGGAACTCAACAACATAAATGCTGCAAAAAGCAACAGATAAATGATAGATTGAAATATCTTGTTTAACTTCTTCATATATCCTCCTATTTCATTAAATAATTTTTAGTTTCCGCTACCACTTATCGTTGCGGTTTCTCCGTTGCCACTGCTGCTGCCGCTGCCGCCGCATCCGGTAAATAGTAAAACAGCAGCTAACAGCAAAATGGTACACATTGCTGAGATAATCTTTCTTTTCATATCATTTACTCTCCTTTTGTAATGAAATTATTTTGGGATAACATCCTCTTATTTTAAAGAATATCCTGATGCTCTATAAGTTATACATACAAAATCTAATCGGAAAAAACAGACCAAAACTTTAGCAATTTTCTTAAGTATTTTGCCGCCGGTTCAGGCTTGTAAGGCTGTTAAGAAACTCTTTTCTTTCAATAATAATGTCATATCCGTCCCGGATCAGAGTACGGGATAAACTCCAGCGGGTATCCATTAATATGCTGAAAAGACTGGTTTCCCGTTTTCACGGGAATGACGGCAAAACCGGGTGAGAATTACGGTTCAATCTGCACGATTGAGCCAGCAGAAGAATCCCCCCTTTTTAGAAAGGGAGAATAGGGGGGATTTGAGATTTACGGTGGACAATATTTCAGCTATGAGGGGATAAAAAGGATATTTCACAGAAATGTTTGAAGAGTCTTTTATTTTAACTGGTCTGATTCCGCGCGGCTGAGTATAAATTTTGCCTTTGCGAGTTTCTTGTACAATGCCTCAACCTTTGCGGGATCTCCAGCTACAAGAGCTTTCAGTAAATCGCCTTCAAGTTCAGCAACCTCCAGGCGTTTGTAATAATCCAGAGATTCCTTGAGATGAGCTAATACAATCTTACCGGTTAAAACGGGATGATTGTTTGTTACGTTTGCATCATTGAATCTTATGCCATGTTCGAGCTCTACTTCAAGCCCCGTGCAAAAATCTTCGAGATCAATATTCATTCCTTCCGTATTCACGATATCCAGAATAACCTTGGCTTCTTCAGGCGAAACTTTCGCATCTTTTTTTTCTGTCCAGTCGCTCATGTTAAGTTCCTTGCAAATCCTCCTGACTTCTTCAACCGTAATATATTCCGGTAGTTCCATAATATTCTCCTTTTACATATGTATCAATAATTGTTTTACTATAATAATACAACTTTCATTGTTGGTTCAATCGTCCTCGATTGTACCTCACATTGTGAACTTCATTTCGCAATTAAATATATAAATCTATATATAAACCTTTTGATTGAAAGCACTGGATTATATTCCCTCTACGGTCATATATTTTATTGATTGTGTCGGGAGGAGCAATAAATTTCGCTCGACGAGCAGTGTCAAAGGGTAATTCCCTGTCTTTTTGACCATCAGCTTCTTTTTCTGCCACTACCCTGCAATGAGGAGTTATATCGATAACACGGTCTCTTTCCTGAGAATAATTTTGTCTTTTTCCCGAAGTCTGTGTATTAAACTGTATATCATTGAATGTAAATCTCTTAAGATTCAGTCCGAATAAGTTTAGTATATTCAGATTAACTACTGTGGTCATCTAATCTTCTTAAAAAAACCCGGTAAATGAGGAAACAGATTTATAGGACTAGATAAGCCCTTTACGTTATGTAACGGTTTATGCCTCACATTAATCATTTAGTGGTTATTAATCCATTTTATACCAAGTTAAAAAAATAATTCAAATAAAAATATTCATATAAGCATACCTATCGTATTGAAAAAAGCTGCTCTTTTATTGTTTCACTTCGACACACAGGACACTTGCCGGGCTTCTTCAATTTTTCTCTTTTCCTGAATACAAAACCGCATTTTCTGCATTCGGCAGGCATAATAATCAGAGAATGAATTCTTTTATTGATTGACCTTTTTATATGATCAAGATGGTCATGCACTTCTTTATCAGTAATTCTGGCAATAACCGATATTTCCCTGACTGAAAGTGTTTGCCCCTTAAGGGCAGATATTATTTTCTGCCGGATTGTCTCCTGTCTATCAATAGGTATGAACGGCTCCTTTGATTTTTTTTTCAAGCGCATTTCGTTATCCAAAAAATGTATTTGACAATGGCATAGGTGCCTGAAAAAGCTTTACCCCGTATAATGAGTTTGTACGGGGTTTAAAGCAACTCATTTAAACATGCCATTTTGCAATCTTTAAGGTATTATTTTATGCATAAATGCTTTTATCGATTGCAAAATGGCATCAGGTTATCATGTTGCATATTTAAAGATTTTGAAGGTATCTATGCCTTTATTTGAATGGCTAACTGTATTATTTTTATTCAGGAATTTACATTATCAGGTTTCTGCATTTATTACTGCTGTCCCGAGCATCCTCAAATCAAACTTTTATAATAGAATAATACAAATCATCATAGCTGTCAAAAATAATGTCGCAAAGGAGACTGGATGCCGAATAAACACAATGACGACTCCTCAGGTACTGCTCTCAGCTGATCTTCACGAATATAAACTTTGTACATCCTCTAAAATGAGGGCAAGCAATATGAGTTTATATAATTTTATCAAATCCGTCGTTTCATTGTGCTTGTGAGGTATTCAGTCTCCTGATATTATCTAATTTAAACAGATATGACATAGCATCATAATTCTCAAAACTCATGAAGCAGGCTTGTCTTCGATTTCATGTGAGAGATAAAAAATCTTTTCCTTAAGATTTACCAGGTTTATTCCGAATAATATGGATACAAAGCAGTAATCTGAAAATGGCTTCATAAAATTAAGGAGGCATACTATGTTTAAAAAATGGGGAACAGATATGTCAGATGTTAAAACAGATGATAACGGAAGAAAAGATACTCCTTCCAAAACAGATATTCCTGTGAAAACAAATAATGATGTGAAAACAGAAAATATAGAAAAAGATCCAGTGAAAAAGGTAAACGAAGATGTTAAAAGTAAACCTGTAGAGAAAAAAATGATCAGTGAAGATGTAAATACAATCCTTAAAGGAAGCAAATTAACAGGAGATATCAATGTAACGTGTGATCTGGAATTAAGTGGAGATGTCGAAGGCAACATCACATCTCAACAAAATTCCAACATTGCTATTAAAGGAATTTGTAAAGGAAATATAGAAACCAGAGGAGGAAACGTTGACATTGATGGTGAGTTGCGGAGCGGAAATATTAACGCAGGAAGTAATGTAAAGATTTTGGGTACGTTCAATGGAGGAGAAGTAAAGGCAAAAGGCAAGATATATGTAAACGGCGAATTTCACGGAAAACTGCAAGGGAATGAAATCGAAATAGGTGCCAATGCAAAGGGCAAGGGAGAGTTATTTTACAAGGAATATATTTCTATTTCCAAAGGGGCTAGCATTGAAGTGCAGATTAATCGAATTCAGGAAGAACTTAAGGGAGCAAATAAATCACCTGAAAAAAAAGTGGTAGATATTAAAGCTCCTGTTACAGAATTAAGCGAAGTAAAATAAATCTTTCATTTTTTAGGTTCAAAGTCTTATCTTATCTGTTCTCTTCTCGTTGAAAGTTCAGAGAACGAAATATTATCTTTAATGATAAATAAAAGACCCACCACTATAATAAAACCCATTGCCACAAGCCAGGCAATAATTCCAAAGCTTGCTGCAATTGCTTTTGAAATACCAAATATTTCATGAAGCGCCACAACGCATGCCGCTTGAAATGCACCAAGGAATCCCGGGGTAGGAAATAAAGATATAAAAATACCTACGGTCAAGCAGACGATAAGAAGAGAGGTTATCATCGGCAATTGAGTTTCTATTCCAAAAGCTATGTAGAGAGGGTAGTAGCTGAAAACCATTGATGTCCATACCAGACATGATAAGAAAAGCGAAGCAATAAATCCTCGAATATCTCTCAGTATTTTGAGCCCTTCGGTAAATGAATGAACCATTCCCATAATCTTTTCCCTCCATTTGTGAGGAAATGGCCTGGTGAATAAATCCACTATTTTTATCGCCCATTCATTTTTATACTGAAGAAGTACAGAAAATAAAAAGATACCCAAAGATCCGATAAAACTTATCCATCCAAACTTGATCATATAGCCCATCAGGCGGTGATTTTCTCCGTTGTTTCCATTTGAAAAAGTATCTGCACTGAACAATAATACGCCAACAAGGAGAAGCAGAAATAAAAGCATATCCATAAGTCTTTCTACAAAGATAGTAGCAAATGAGGCGCTAAAACTGACATTTTCTTTCTTGCCAAGAAGGTAAGCCCTTACTAATTCCCCTGCCCTGGCTGGTAATATATTACCCATAAAACCTACCATAAGCGGAGAAAAAAGATTAACTGTCTTTACTTTTTTAAAAGATCCAACAAGGTATCGCCACCGCATTGCCCTGAATACAAAAGTCAAAGCGATTAATAATACGGAAGGCAATATATATATATATTGGATTGATCGAAAGGCATCACTTAGCTCTGAAATGGATACATTCTTGAAGGCATAATAAGACGACAAAATTACAATGATAAGGCCTATAATAAAATGTCTCTTTTTCATGAAATTCTCTGTAAAATTTTAGTATAACTGTAAAATTGTTTAACAATCAAGTATAGTATTTATAAGGCAAGTATTCCTGAATTCGTAAATAAAGCTGGAAGTAACTTCCCCTCTTTTTAAAAAGAGGTCTACGAGTCGCAGACCTTTACTAAAGGGTGGTGTTTAGGAAATCTACCGAAGACATAAGATGTATTTTTTATCCATCACGGAAAAAGAGATACTTCCATATTTTAATATACCTAAATTGAGCGATTTATTTTCATAAAGATGTGCAAGGCAGGTGAAAAAATACATAGCGATACCTTTGTGCAGTTATTGTCTTGCTTTTATAATCTTCACTCTTTAAGTGAAAGACTAAATATAACAGTAAGACAATTCCAATATCCAATCGCATTATGAATTTTTGAACCTGCTTTGCACATCTAGCTATAAAAGAATCGCTCAATTTAGGTATATAGTCACATCTGTCCAATATAGCATTGATCAGGAGGCTAAACCCCTCGAAAACATAATTGATCGACAGGTTATTGACATAACGAACCTGATTTTGTCTGATGAAGATAATAAAGCTGTTTGCCATTGTTTTGGACAGCAGTGATATATAGTAAAATATAATTATACAAAAAATGGCTATTAAATGTAACCATTGCAAAAGAGATTTTGATGTGACTTTATTTGAATTTGGAAATCAGATTAAGTGTGTCTGTGGAAATATTGTCACTTTGCAGCATGAGGAAACATTAGGTGGAGCTTTGCTACGTGCCCGCAAAGAAGAGGAAAGAAAAATAATAGAAATAAAAACCCTTGCAGATAAAATTGCATTCTTGATCGTCAGTACAGATTATCCGAAAATTGATATAGAAATCGAAAAGATGAAATTCAGAGATAAAATAAGTAGATTCTTCCCTGATAAGGTTCATTTGTATGATTTAATTTATGAACCAAGATTCAGAAGACTTGAGGAACAGTTCAGAAATGATCACCCACTGTGACTTCTTCACTTACGCTTGATCAATAATATCAACTATCTTATTAACAATTAATTTAATTGTCTTTTCACCTTTCTCCCTGCTGGCCTTTTGAGGATTCCCCCATACGCCTCCTCGCCAATATTTAAGTTTATTTTCTACCACAAAGGGCTTCGGCAGATTTGGATACTCTTCTTTCGACGTTCCTTTTACCAGTTCAGGTGCTAGGGCAAGAACTAAAGATGTCTCAATTTCACCCGCATGTGAATCATTCGGAGTCTCCGCCATTTCAATAAGTTCTTTATACAGAATATCATATGGACAAAGAACTGCCATCTTAATCCCTTTTAGCTCTTCTACTAGATTCTCTGCTGCCTCTTTCAAGGCTGATGAGTGAAGTCCTCCACCGTGACCTGTGATAAGAAAGAAGTTTCTGAGCCCTTTTTTATATGCATCTCTTACGATGTCGTATGTAAGCCTTCTAAGCGTCTCGGGAGTTATGCTGATTGTACCGGGGTGCTGTCCCGTAGATGTGCATACGCCATAATATATTGGGGGAGCAAGAAATACTCTCCTTCTCTTTATGACACGTTTTAGCACCTCATATATTATCAGGGTATCAGTGTTAAGGGGGAGATGATTGCCGTGTTCTTCCACTGTACCAAAAGGGAAAATTATTGTTTTAGTTTTGTTTAGGTGTCTCTTAAATTCTGCCATTGTTATGTTTTCAAGTATCATAACTCCCCTCCGAAATATTTTTAGACCTATTATACCTGATAAAATAAGAGCTGCAAAACCATAAAATTGATGTATAATGTAAATAAAAAGTAAATTTTTGAAAAGAGGTTTGAGCTATGAAAATTATAAAAGAAAAAAAAGAATATAAAGAGACACATACCTGGGAAGAAAAGAGTGGATTCCTTGATTTTCTCTCAAAAATGCCTGATGAAGTAGACAAGTTTAATAAAAGTTTTGAATTCGGAATAAACAACATAATTACTGTTCCATCAGAGATAGACGGCAACTCCGAAACACCTCTAAAGCTGGGCTTTCTGTTAACACGTGATAATCCTTTAATGCTGCATGCCACATATTGTCTCTATTCGATACTCATGAACAAGGTACTTTATGGATATATAGGTATTTATAAGAACGACAATATAAAGACCCTAACGCAGCTCATACCTATTAGGGATTTCAAGAAAGGTAAAGTTATACTGTACGAATGGCTGAAACAGTTAGTACGGGCATCCTGTGAAAAGATGATGATATAGCCTAATAACTGATTCTCAATTATTATGAAACTAATTGTATTAGGGAGTGGTACTTGTGTGCCTTCACTCAAAAGAAATGCTCCCGGCTATTATCTCGAAGCAGATGGTTGTCGGATACTTGTCGATTGTGGCAGTGGAACACTACTTCAACTCGAGAAAGCAGGTATAAGTTATCAGCATATTGATGCTGTATTTATCACCCACAGACATCCTGACCACTTTGCAGACCTGATGCCTTTAATCCATGCGCTCCTTGCCACCCCGAAATTCAAAAGAGAAAAAGGCCTTTTTATTATTGCACCAGAAGGATTCAATGAATATTATGATAAGGCTATTGCCTCAATTTTTGGTAAATTACGCAACTTTCCCATTCATTTGATCGAAATTCAAGATAAACTGGATTTTGAACCTTTTCATATCCTTACTACAAAAACCATTCATTCACGGGACAGCATTGCATATAGATTTGAACAGGGAGGAAAATCTATTGTCTTTACCGGTGATACAGACTATGACCAGGGCATAATAGGGTTTTCAAAAGACGCCGACCTTTTAATTGCAGATTGTTCATTTCCTGATTCCATGAAGACAAATGGTCATCTTAGTTCAAAAGAATGCGGTCTTGTCGCACAAAAATCAGGTGTAAAGAAGCTGCTGCTGTCACATCTTTATCCTGCTGATACACCCGATACCGATAGGGTAAAAGAGAGCAGAGAAACTTTTAATGGGGATATCGTGCTTGCTGAGGATCTGATGGAAATGGATATATAAGAGGAGCATTATTTAGTAGAGATTTTTTATTTAAATATATGGATAATAGGGGTAACCTTGAAAATATTTTACTCGCCTAAATGTCTGGAATATTCACAGCCCGGCCATCCGGAATCTCCGGAAAGAGTTGAGACTACATATAATTTTCTTAAAAAAAAAGGTTATGATTTTACAGAGCCTGAACCTTGCAAGGATGAAGATATCCTTTTAGCGCATTCCCAAAAACTGCTTGATAGTATAAAAAAAGAAGGGTTTTTTGATTTCGATACCCCTTCCTTCTCGGGCATATTTGATCTTGCAAAACTCTCTGCTGGAAGTGCTATTGATGCGGCAATGCATTGTCTCACTCAAGAGGAAAAAGCATTTTCCCTCATGCGGCCACCTGGACATCATGCCACGAGAAATGATCTCGGGGGTTTTTGTTACTTCAACAGCATTGCCATTGCCTCATTAAAAGCTAAAGAAATAATTGGAAAAGTTGCTATCGTAGATTTTGACTGCCATCACGGAAACGGCACAGAAGATATAATGCTTGGGAAAAAGGATTTTTTATATTTATCACTCCATCAAAGCCCATTATATCCCGGTACAGGGCTCAGGAGCAGGGAAAACTGCATTAATTACCCCTTGCTTGCCCGTACAAGTCCTGAGCATTATCTTACTGTACTTGCTGAAGGACTTAAGGAAGTAGAAAAATTTAAACCTGATTTATTAGCGATCTCTGCCGGGTTCGACTCATACAAACTCGATCCGATAACCAGCCTTTCTCTTGAGCAGGAAACATACGGGGAAATTGGCAGGATGCTTTCTGCACTAAAAACACCCACTTTTGCTGTACTTGAGGGGGGTTACAGCAGAGATCTTGCTGAGTGTGTTTATCAATTCTTAGCCGGCCTCGAAGCATAGCCTGTCATTTCTTCTCCTACGCGTCGCCACATCTGAGTCGATTCCCGGAATCGCTGGGGTCCATATTTTTAAGTTGACAATGATTAAAGTTAGTGCTAAATTTCTTTGAGGGGAAAAAGGTAAAAAATAATGCAGGCTCACATCTACAATATATCTGAAAACAATAAAATAGAACCGTTAATTCTTCGATCCCCGCAAGATTGGGAGGGAATTTTTAATACGATCACCGATATGATCACAATCCACGACAGGGATTTCAATATAATATATGCTAACAAAGCAGCTAAAGATATACTTGGCCTGCCTCACATAGAAATTAATAAAAAAATCAAATGTTTTCATTATTATCATGGAACAATCTGCCCGCTGGAGGGCTGTCCAACCTGCAACTGCGTTAAAACAGGAGAGCCTGCTGTTATTGAACTATTTGAACATCATTTAAGTAAAAATATTGAAATAAGGGCTATGCCCCGATTCAATAGTCAAAATCAGATTATAGGAATAATCCATATTGTCAGAGATATAACTCAGCGAAAACAGTCGGAGGAACAACTAAAAGATTCGCGAGAAAAGTTGCGTAATCTTACCGCACACTTGCACTTTGTGAGAGAAGAAGAAAGAAAACATATTGCACGTGAGATTCATGATGAATTGGCTCAAGCATTGACAGCCTTGAAAATGGACATGGTCTCGTTGACCAAAAAATTGCCCAAAGACCGGAAATCGATTATTAAGAATACAAAATCAATGTCAAATTTTATTGATATGACCATCTGTACAGTACGAAGGATATCCTCGGAATTGAGACCAAGATTGCTGGACGACTTGGGACTTCAAGCCGCAATTGAATGGCAGGCAAAAGACTTTCAGAATCGGACAGGAATTAAATGTGAGGTTTTGTTTCATTCTGATACAAGTAATTTAGATCAAGAACGGTCTACAACGATTTTCCGGATTTTTCAGGAGGCGATGACCAATGTTGCCCGTCATGCAATGGCAACAAATATTAAAGTAAGCTTAAAAGAAAATCTTGGCAATTTAATAATGGAAGTGAGGGATAATGGTATAGGAATTACAGAAAAGCAGATAGCCAATCCAAAGTCTTTTGGAATAATTGGTATGCAGGAACGTGCCCATCTTCTGGGGGGGGATATAAAAATAAGCAGAGTTCAGGGGAATGAAACCTCAGTGACGGCAAGTATCCCTCTTTATAAATCAAGAAGAAAAAGCAGTGATCAGCCTCTGCAAGAGAAAATGTACAAGGTGAAAGCTAATGATCAGAATTCTCATAGCTGATGATCACACAATTGTCCGTAAAGGGCTTAAACAAATTCTGGCAGAAATGTCAGAAATTGTTACAACAGATGAAGCAAGTAATGGACAGGAAGTCCTGCAAAAGGTGTGGGAAAATGAATACGATATGGTTCTATTAGATATTTCTATGCCTGGCAGAGGTGGATTGGATATTTTAAAACAATTAAAAAGTGATAAACCTGCTCTCAAAACTTTAATACTAAGCATGCATCCCGAAGAACAGTATGCAGTGCGAGCATTTAAAGCAGGGGCAGCAGGATATTTAACAAAAGAAAGTACGCCACATGAATTGATCGAGGCTATACGAAAAGTTTCGATAGGTAAAAAATATGTCAGCTCCTCTATTGCTGAAACCTTAGCTTGTCATTTGGAAACGGAGTCTGAAAAACCACTCCATGAGACTCTTTCCGATCGTGAGTTTGAAGTGATGTGCATGATTGCTACGGGAAAAACCGTTAAGGAAATCGCTGAAGAACTGTCATTGAGCATAAAAACTATCAGCACTTATCGAACACGTATTTTAAGAAAAATGAAAATGAAAAACAATGCACAATTAACCCACTATACATTACAAAACCATTTGGTGAATTGAAAGTCGGAATAATCGGCACTGGTACACACGGTGTACGCTATGCAAATCACATCGTCCATGATGTTGCTGGCCTTACACTATCAGCTATTTGCATACGGTCAGCTGAAGGAAAAAAGCAGGCCAGGAAGTGGGGTGCTCAATTCTTTACTGATTGGCGTGATCTTATCAGCAGTCCCGAGGTTGAAGCTGTTATTACCGCAACAACGCCTAATCTTAATATTGCAATTGCCAATGCATGTGCAGCAGCACAAAAACCACTGCTCATAGAAAAACCGCTTTCCATTAATACTAAGGCAGCAGCAGATATTGTGGCTGTTTGCAATGAGTCAGATATCCCCCTGACAGTCGGTCAGACATTGCGTTTCAATTCCACTGTAATTGCGCTTAAAAGAGAACTGACACGTGTCGGGACATTGTATTTACTTTCGGCTAGTCCCAGACTCGAGCAGACGCCGCATGCTTGGCTTGATGACCCGGAAATTGCTGGTGCCGGTGTTATCCTTCACTTTGCAGTACACATTTTTGATGCTTTACGATTCATCACTGGTCGTGAAGTAAAGCGCGTCAGGGCCTCGATGTTCTATTGTTATAATATTCGCCTCGAGGATCTTTTCACAGCACTGGTGGAGATGGAAGGAGGAGCTGTTGGAACAGTCGATGCAAGTAAAGTTGGTCATGCTCGGACTGGTCGATATGAATTTGTCGGTAGTTCCGGACAGCTTCAAGGAGATCAAATTCATTGTACTGTCGAATTTATCAAAGGAACCTCGATCGAAAAGCTGCCACAAGAGAAGCCGGTCCCTACAATTATCTCTCTTCTTTCTGCCTGGAAGGGCTTTTTACATGGTGAAGAACCTAATCCCGTCCCTGGTGAAGATGGACTTGCCGCTGTTAAGATATGCGACGCTTGTTTGCAATCAGCCAAAGAAGACCGCTGGATTGAGTTATCATAATTTCTATTAAGAAAAGATTAAGGAAATTTAAAATTTACCGATAAGTTAAAAGTAAAAGGGATTGTTAAGGGGAATGTATCCAAAAATGGAGAAACGGCTTTTTAAAAGAAAGACTATTCATTTAAACGCCATGATTATCTCAGGCGGTAAGACTTATGATGGATATATAGAGAATGTTTCTGAAGGTGGTGTTGAATATTTGATGACCTCTTCGATTAATGCCCCATATGATTTTACTCCTGAAACAGTAATTGAACTTATTTTTCAGATACCTTCAGGTAAAACATTACAACTTTATTGCGAAGTAAAGTGGTTCTTAAAAGCTTCACTTGATGATAAAAAATTAAACCTGGGTATAAAGGTTATTGACCCGCCTCCAGAATACATAGAATTCGTAAAAACGTTAAATATCGTCACCGTTAATTAAACGTCTCGAAATTTCTACAACCACTTAAAATTAAAGGATATTTTAAGGCTTATTTTATCATGATTTCACCTAAGGAGTAATGGAATGTTGGAATACTGGAAAGACTTAAAGGCCAAAAAACTATTCTTTGAATTTGCCAAATCATTATTGCAATATTCCATTATTCCAGTATTCCAATTGCGGAGCTAAGTTCTAGCTTAGGTATTCCGAGCCTTTCTTATTTTTTTAAAACCTTCAAACTCTTGTGTTATAATTCCTCGATGAATATAAAGAAACTCGCAAAACCTAACGTTCGTGCCCTTCGTGCTTATCAAGCAAAAGAAATCCCCTGCAAGATAAAATTAGATGCAAATGAAAGTCCCTACGGTTTTAAGGTATTAAAATCAATAAGGACAAACAAATATCCTGATCCTGAAGCAAAAGAATTAAGAAAACTTGCTGCAAAAGAATTCAAAATAAAGACAGAAAACATCCTTCATGGAAACGGCTCTGATGAGCTTATTTATAATCTCATCTCAACCTTCGGTGGGCCAGTCTTATATCCCGTTCCAACATTTACCATGTACGGCATTATCTCACAGGCACTCGGCGAAAAAAAGATTGAAATTCCACTAGATAAATATTTTGACCTTGATATAAACGAATTCATAAAAACCATAAAAAAGAAAAAACCAAAACTGGTTTTTCTCAGTTCTCCTAACAACCCGACAGGCAACTCCTTTTCTTCAGACAGAATATTAAGAATAGTTAAACAGTCAAAAGGATTAGTTGTAGTTGATGAAGCTTATCAGCCATTTTCAGATAAAAAATCATTTTTATTATTACTCAAAAAACATAAAAACCTTATTATACTCAGGACATTAAGCAAGATCGGGCTTGCAGGATTAAGGGTAGGATTTATGATAGCACATAGAGATATTATACATGAGGTAAATAAAGTAAGACTCCCTTTTAACCTCAATTCCCTTTCACAAAAGATCGCATTTGACGTGATACAGGATAAAAAACGAATGCACTCATTTATAAAAATAATAAAAGCTGAAAGGAAAAAGCTATTTCATGAGATGAAGAAAATAGATTGTTTAAAAATTTATCCTTCGGATGCTAACTTTATATTGTTTAGAGTTAACCCTGTTAAAAATAAAGTTTCTGGGGGGGTAAAGAACGCTGATACAATTTATAAAAACCTGCTGAAAAAAGGTGTGCTTATTAGAAATATAAAAGGGATCATCGACGGGTGTCTCAGAGTCACAGTAGGAACACCGAAGGAGAATGCAATATTTCTAAGGAACCTAAAGCAATTACTATGATTTAATAATTCAGACTATTCAGAAACTTAAATAAATTTCTTTAAATCTGGAGGATTTTATATGGCTAGAAAAGCAAAAGTAACAAGAAAGACAAAAGAGACTGATATTAAACTGGGTATTAACCTTGATGGAAAAGGGGATTATAAAATAGACACTTCCATCCCTTTTGTTGACCACATGCTCACTCTTATGTCTAAACATGGACATATAGACCTCGACGTACAGGCAAAAGGAGACATAGAGGTTGATTACCACCACCTTATGGAAGATATTGGGATTGTCATGGGCGATGCAATAAAAAAAGCTCTTGGGGGGAAATTACGGATAAGACGCTATGGTGAAGCACTTACCCCAATGGATGAGAGCCTTGCACAGGTTGTAATTGACCTTAGCGGCAGGCCGTATCTTGTATACAAGGTAAAGCTTAAAGGTGGCACGCAAATACACAGCCTCGGCGTTTCTCTATTTGAGGATTTTTTCAGGGCGTTGTCAAACAATGCAGGAATGAACTTGCACATAGTCCTGCACTATGGTCGCGACCCGCATCACATTATTGAGGCAATATTTAAAAGTTTCGGCAGGGCACTGCGTTCAGCCGTGGAAATTCACCCCAAGACAAAAGGCGTACCGTCGACAAAAGGAACGATATAATTACAAAATACGATCTTCTCAGCGTTGACCTTGGCTGGTCTGAAGGAAAAAATGGTCAAGACCTTAAAAGAGTAGCATTGTCTTTTTTGGACCTGAAAGACGGGAAGATCTCCTGTATATATAAACCAAACCTTTATATACATAATTTCTTTTCAGTTTTGCAAAACTTAAAATCAAAGGCAGTGGTATTACTGGATCTCCCTTTAAAGGGAAAGACAGATGGCTTTTTTCGTCCTGTTGAAAGAGTCATGCAGCATGCAGGAATTCCCTGTAGACCGTCAAAAAATGTCCTTTCACAAGGCAAAATTCTCTCTTTAAAAATAGAAGCCCTCGGTTTCAAGACAATAGAGATTTATCCATTTGAGATCTATAAATTTCTCGGTCTTATGCCAATTATAAAACCTGATTACAAAAAACAAATTCGTATTGAACCGCAAATCTTTAAAAAATTTTTCCCGTCTTATAAAAAAGCAGGAGAAAAAGGACTTAATGATGCCGAGAGAATTGTTAAACGATTTTTAAAATTATTAAACCTGAAATTAATTGAAGACAGAAATCTGATCCTGAAAAGTAAAAATAAAAAATGGGATGTCATAGACTCTTTATTCGGCATAATTGCAGGATACTTGCTGCTTAAGAAATCACCCTGGGCCAAACTTGTAAAAGACAAAACTGGTTCCGAGGTTCTTTTACTTGCTGATGAAAATCTAAGAGAGTTTTTTGATAGTATTCTGTAATGACCGAAGAACCTAAAAATTATACACTGATAACAGAAAACTGTAATAGAAAACTATAGCAGCCTGTAAAATAATGTGTTAAAATTTATTTTATTTTCAGATCTCTGCTTACTGTCAAATAAAAATAATTGAAAGGATGGTGTAATAATATGGATATCAAGAGAATAGGCATTATAACAAGCGGCGGTGATTGCGGCGGCCTTAATGGAGTCATTAAAGGAGCTGCCCAGATGGCTCACTCCATGGGAATAGAAACCGTCATTATTCCAAACGGTTACGCCGGGCTTTATAATCTTGTTGATTTTAATACTGTCACTGTACTCACCCCTGAGAGGCTTGACCTCATTCACGCGGAGATGGCCGGCTCAGAGGCAGGAAATTCAAGGGTAAAGATAAAAAAGGTTGAGGATGAAAATAAATATGAACGGATTAAGAAAGGGCTTGAAAAGTTCAATATCGGCGGTCTTGTAATAAGCGGAGGTGATGATACAGGCAGTGTCATGGTTGACCTTGCCGCGCAAGGAATTGCATGTGTACACGCCCCGAAGACAATGGACCTCGACCTGCAGACTTACAGTGTCGGCGGTGATTCTGCTATTAACAGAATATCTGAAATGGTTAAAGATTTAAAAACCACCGGCATGACGCACAACCGCATAATTGTCCTTGAAGCCTTTGGCAGATATGCCGGTCATACTGCATTCAGAGGCGGAATTGGCGGTGATGCAGACTGTATAATGATTCCTGAGATACCGGTCGATTTCAATGTCGTGTATGAACATATGAAAAAAAGGTTTATATCACGCGTTGAAAACAGTGACGTACAGGCCGGCACGTATACCATTGTTGCGGCAGAAGGTATGAAGGATGCAGCTGGAGAGATAATTGTCGACGAAAGTTCCGGTGTAGATGCCTTTGGACATAAGAAGCTTGCAGGCGCAGGAAAATATGTGAGAAAGCGCCTTGAAGCGATCATGAAAGAAGACCATGAGATGACCGAGTTTATGAAGAAGAACAGAATATTTGTTGCAGGAGTATATAAGTTACCTGAAATCAGGGAAGTAACACCGGGTCACCTGGTGCGTTCCGGACGCTCATCGGCTTATGACGTTAATTTCGGCAAGGAAGCAGGTGCAGCAGCAGTTTTACTGCTCATAAAAGGGCTCGGCGGCAATTCAATTGTTAAAGTACGGGGAAAAAAGATAACCTATAAGTCTACTGCAGAGGTAATCAAGCAAAGACACGTTGATTTAAACACTGTTGCGTTTTACGAAACACTCGGTGTCTGTTTTGGTCGCAAACCTGGAGAGTTTATGCCGGAGATGGTTGAAGAAAAAGGTGAAATTGAGAGAGAGTATTAGGTATCCTGGTTATGTGCAACTAAGGAACTGTATAGTATGATCTCACTTATTACTCTGAAAAAAATAATGGTTCCGCAACCCTCTGAGGCCGATAAACGGGCAGATGATCAGCGAATCAGGGATTCGCTCGGTCTGGAACCGCTACTGATCCCTCTATCGATTCTGCGAAAAATCCCTTCACATACAGGAAGCGAGCTTTCCTGCGTTGTTGGGAGAGACAAGCATGCCTACAGGCTAATCGACATCGCAACCGATTCTTCCTACTCAATCGCTCTTGATTTAGGGACGACAAACATTGTAACCGCATTGTATGATAACGTTTCACAAAGCTTTGTATCGGAAACAAAGGCAAAAAATCCGCAGATAGCATTCGGAAGTGATATTCTTACTCGCATGCATTACGCGATGTCAGGCAAGGCGGAAGAGGTAAATCGGTGCCTCATGGATAGTGTTAATTCCGCGACAAGAAGACTATGTCAAGATGCGGGAATTAACAGCAACACTATCCATGCATTGGTAGCTGCGGGCAATACAGCCATGAGCCATTTCTTTCTTGGCCTTGATGTCAGCAGGATTCCGGTTTCACCTTTTGTCCCGGTAGTACGAAAACCGAGTTTTATGAAAGCGTCAGATCTTCTTCTCGAGATTCATCCCGAGGCACTTGTTTATATTTTCCCCAATGCAGGCAGCTACGTTGGTGGAGATATTGTGGCGGGTATCCTTGCTTCAGGGATGTTTGACTCTGATGAGCCCTGTGTTCTCATCGATGTCGGTACAAATGCAGAGATTGTAATCGGTAACAGGGACTGGCTGCTCGTTGGCGCCGGTGCAGCAGGCCCTGCGCTTGAGGAAGGCATAGCAGGGATCGGTAAAATGGCCGAGAGTGGCATCATATATGATGTTGAAATCCATGACAAAGGTATAGAGTGCAAGACCTTCGATAATGCCCCTCCGGAAGGCATCTGTGGTTCCGGAATGGTGAGTCTCATATATGAGATGTACCGCACAGGGATTATTGATAATGACGGCATACTAAACCCTGAACATAAGGGGGTTGGCACGCTAAATGACGAGCAGTCATTTGCTTTATCCTGCACTTCTGGCAACAGACTTGTTATAAGACAAAGAGAGATAGAAAATTTCTTGATATCAAAGGCAGCAATGTTTACGCTTTTGCTCGTGTTGCTTCGCTCAGTGGGACTGCGATTTGGTGACATTCATAAGGTTTATGTTGCAGGAGCGCTTGGAAACGGTATAGATGTTCGGAAGGCGGTCGGCATCGGTATGCTTCCGGATTGGCCATCTGACAGAATTATTCCGATCGGCAATGCATCACTCAAAGGAGCCCGGATTATCCTGAATGACGGCAGCCTGCTGGCGCGGGAGGATGAGATAACCGACGGCATTACCTATAAACACATGCATGATGATCCGGAGTTTATGAAGGAATTCAGGGGAGCCATATTCATTCCTCACACAAATCCTGATCTGTTGCGGGTTTAATCCAGCACATCCCCCGGTACTGTTTTCTCTACAAGTAGCGGCTTTACGTTCTTATCAACGATTTCTTTTGTATTTAAGACCTTGAGTTCTTTAAAGAGCAGGTCAAATTTGTCCTCAAGTTCTTTCATTATCGGGGCTTTTACATCGGCAAAGAGATCCCACCATTTCTGTTTTAAAGGCCCAAAGCCTTTCTTGCGTGTCTTGTATAAAAACTGTTCATCTGTCTGCCCCTCTTTTTGCTCATTTCCATGGGTTTCCCGTATATAGGTATATACTTCTTCTCTGAATGACGCCGGAAGTGCAGGGTTATCATACATAATGTTCTGAAAACCTGTTGCAAGGTGTACTTCAGACGTACTGGTTTCAGGAAATTTGTGGAATGCATTATCCGGCAGTGTTGATGCACCGTGCTGGACAGCTCCCGATAAGCCGTACTCTTTTCTCGCCACCTCAGACATTTCTCTAAGAGTGTCAAAATCAATTTTGACTGTGGCGAGAGTACCATCAGGCAAAACAACTCCGCCGTGTGAAGTACCTGACTGTACACTTAATTTGCTAACTCCCTTTCCCGCATTCATTGTTTCATTGAAGCCGTCAAGGTATGCCCTTAGTTCCTCAGGTGTGCTATTTTTTCCGCCTATCTCTCCAATTTCCCCACCTATTGATACCGTAACGCCTTCAGGTTCTATCTCCCGTATGTATGTTGCAAGCTCCGCAGCGGCTTCAAAGTTCGGTCTCTGTTCCTCCTTCAGATCTTCTTTGTCGAGATCAACAAGGGTGGATGTATCAAGGTCTATGTTATAAAATTCAGCATCAATAGCCTCTTTAATAAGTCCCTTTACATAATCCGTTTCGGGTCTCGGATCAGTTAAATAATATTTTCTCACAAGCTGAAAATGGTCTCCCTGAATAAATACCGGTCCGGTAAATCCCTCCTTTACCGCAGCAGCTAGTACAGCAGCGGAATACTCAAGCGGTCTCTGTCTTGTATACCCGATCTCTGAACGCGCTATCTCGAATATAAGCGCACCGATATTTTTTTCAATTGCCTTTTTGAATATGACTTTTGCCGTGTCATACGTAAGGCCTCTTATATTAATTGCAGGCACTGTAAAGCCCGGATAATTCCGACCCATTTCTTCATACAGGGATTGTATTGAAGCAGGTACAGCACCCATCTTCTTGGCGATTTCAATGACCAGTCTTTGAAGGCCCTTCCTCTTTTCTTCATCAGGATGAAAAACCGCCTCATAAATAAGGTCGTCTATCAAACCCCTTACTGCATCAGCCTTTTTGACTTCTACCTTGCCGTCAGAAATAGTAACGCCGTCCCTGAGTTTTGATAATACATCTGCCATAACTCCTCCTCAGAATTAGAATATTAATTAACCCAAAAAATGCATTTCAAATAATGCAGGCGTTGTGAAAGAAATTATTTTTCGATACCTTAGACGCAATTTCAACCAATCTAAGGTGAATATTTTTGTTCCAAGCTATATGCAAAATTTAATAATAATTTTATCGAGTTAAATAATTTCATGAGCAATGTCTGCATTATTAGGGTTAAGTATCAAACAAGATGATATATTATAGCACCAATTTATATTAACCTAAATAATGCAGACATCGTACATAAATTTTTTTCCAAATCCTGCATTATTTTAAATGAGAAATATTTTTCGAGAGATGTCCCTTTTTAGCCAGGAATGAATTCTTCAGGCACTTTACGGAGCAGGTCATCTTTATAATTAGTGTCGGCAAGCTCTCCTTCAATGTCATGACCGGCAATAAATTCCTCTGTCATCTTGTGGGCAATATCATCGCTGAACTGCTTTGGGGGGTGTTTCATAAAGAAGGCAGAAGGCGAGTAGAGAACACCTCCTCTGCCCCTTTCAATCGCCAGCTTGCAGCATCTGATTGCATCGATTGCCACTCCGGCAGAGTTAGGGGAATCTTCTACAGAGAGCCTCAGCTCCAGATTCATCGGCACATCGCCGAAGAGTTTTCCCTCCATTCGTATGAAACAAATTTTATTATCCTTCTGCCATGGCACATAATCACTGGGTCCTATATGGATATTGTCCGCATCAAGCCTTATATCAAGGACCGACTGAACGGCTTCTGTCTTTGATTTTTTCTTGGAAGCAAGCCTGTTCCTGTTCAACATATTGAGAAAATCAGTATTACCTCCTGTGTTTAACTGATACGTCCTTTCTATCCTGACCCCTCTCTTTTTAAATAAATCGGTCAATGTCCTGTGCGTAATTGTGGCGCCAAGCTGGGCCTTTATATCGTCTCCAATGAGCGGCAGGTTTTTCTGCTTGAATTTCTTGGCCCATTTAGGGTCACTTGCTATGAAAACGGGAATGTTATTTATGAATCCTATTCCAGCTTCAAAGGCACATTCAGCATAAAATCTTGAAGCCTCCTCTGAACCGACGGGGAGGTAATTTAAGAGCATTTCAGCACCTGATTCTTTAAGTATCTTGAATATTTCTTTTTTCGTTGGTTCCTTATGGTCACTCAAAACAAAAGTATGTTTAAAGGTATAATCCTTCATATGTTCAGAAAACCCGTCGAGGACTCTACCCATTTTAACCTTTACACCCGCTTTAGGGAGGTTATCACAAAATACCTTGGTACAGTTTGGCAGTGCAAAAATAGCCTCATTTACATCCTTTCCAACCTTTCTTTTATCGATGTCAAATGCAGCTACAACTTCAATATCATATGGTTTGAAACCACCGACATCCCAATGCATTAATCCAATAGCGTCTTTACCTTTTCTGCCTTTATAGTATTCTATGCCTTGTATTAATGAACTAGCACAGTTGCCAACTCCCGCTATAGCTATTTTTATATTCTCCATATAGATTACCTCCTTTCTTCCAGCAATATCTGTCAATCAAAAAAATGTATCAGTGAAAGCAAGTGTGATGTGTATAATAATACAATAAGTGAAATATTATCAAAATCTTTCCTATCAATCAACTGAAAAATTCAATATATAAGCATATCTTTTACAATTATAAAGAAAGGTAAGATATGTATGCTGTCAATGTATCCTTATTAAATTAAGGAAAATTAGCAAAAAATAGCAACTTACATCTCCCCCGCCACTTTTTTCTCAATATCTACAACCCGTAAACCCAAAAAACGCATTTAAATAATGTCCCGATGTGTCGGGCAGATTTTCCAATCTGTTGTAAACAAACAAAGATTTATGTTACCCTTTGAAAATTGTGAAGATATAACAAAAGTCATTCAAAAAGGGGTGTCTTAATGGTAAAAAACGATCGCTGGATTGAGGAAATGGCTAAAAAGGGAATGATAACGCCTTTTGCAGAAAAACAGGTCAGGGAAGGGATTATCTCATATGGTTTAAGTTCATATGGCTACGATATGAGGATATCCAACAAATTTAAGATCTTTTCTCATACAAATAAAACGATAATTGATCCCAAAAAATTTGATCCCCGGAGTTTTGTTGATTTTACGGGAGATGTTTGCACGATACCACCAAACTCCTTTGTACTCGCCACTTCTGTGGAATATTTTAAGATTCCAAGAGAAACAATTGTAATATGTCTGGGCAAATCAACGTATGCCCGCTGCGGGATAGTAGTTAACGTGACACCTCTTGAACCTGAATGGGAAGGCCACGTAACCATAGAAATATCCAACACGAGCCCCATGCCTGCCAATTTGTACGCTAACGAAGGTATTGCACAGCTTATATTTTTGTCTGCTGATGAAGTCTGTAAAAGATCTTATGCAGACAAGGCAGGTAAATATCAGGCACAGAAGGGAATAACATTGTCTAAGATTTAGAGCTTGTCCCAAAGTTCTATTACGTAATAAAACTATGTTTAATAGGATAATTAAATAAGTCCCTAATCGAGTCATTCCCCGACTTGCCCTGTACCAGATGGTACAGGGCTTGATCGGGGAATCCAGAGAAAAGGAAATTAGATTTGATAGAAAGATTCAATCCCCATTGGAAAGATTTATACGAGGATATTTCTGGATTGTCCGGTTTAACCGGACAATTACATATGTATGATGCTGAATTGCGACACAGCCTCTTGATCAGGGGGTTGGACAATGACATGATGGTAGTCCTATTTTTATGTCTAAATGTTAAAATCATGCAAACTTGGGACAAAGCCTAATTTTTAATTTAATATGATGCAACCCAGAGATCGTATAATTCTTGCCCTTGATGTGGCCGAATATGACAAGGCGGTTGACATTGTACGACAATTCAAGGAGCACCTTAATATATTCAAAGTAGGGTCAGAACTCTTTACTACTGCTGGACCTAAAATAGTAGAAGCCATTCATTCAATGGATAAGAAGGTTTTTCTCGACCTGAAATTCCATGATATCCCGAATACTGTTTCCAGGTCTGCATTAACAGTGGCGAAACTCGGAGTATTTATGTTTAACATTCATACATTAGGTGGTTTCGAAATGATGCAACAGGCAGCTCAAACGCTGAGTAAATTTTCTCTTGAAAAAAATGTTGACAGGCCAAAGCTCATTGGTGTAACAATATTAACTAGTATAGACCAGAAGGTCCTACGAGATGAGCTTGGCATAGATATTCGCATGAGTACGCAGGTTAAGCATCTTGCGGGACTGGCTCAAAGGGCAGGATTAGACGGGGTAGTTGCTTCACCAGAAGATGCCGAGATGCTCAAATCCCGTTTTGGCAAGGGATTTTTAATTGTTACTCCCGGCATCAGACCTTCCTGGGCACCGTCAAACGATCAGAAGAGGGCTTTAACTCCCAGGGAGGCCCTAAGAAGAGGAGCCGATTATCTCGTTATTGGAAGGGCAATCACTTCGGAGGCAGATCCGATCAATGCGTTAAAACGTATAGAAGAAGAGATTGCTGGCATATAACTACAGATTTGTTTAAAATTGTTTAATGTTGTTCAAGGTAGTTCAATATTGAACTATGTTGGAACCATTTTGAACAATATTTAATTTTTTTAAGCCTGCAATATAATTAATATAGGTTCTTTCGTAAAAAAGTTGAAATGGATGTAAGGATTCAAGAGGTCGAGTAGTCAAGGATTCAAGTGTTAAATTAATAATTATCAATGAGTAATGAAGAATTGTATAAAATTTCTTAAAAAAATATTCATTGTTAATTGATCATTTATAATCGATAATCCACTTGAACCCTCGAATCCTAGAATCCTCGAACCCTATTTAGCATTTGATATTAATTGCAAGTTTTATATTTAATTTGAATTTAGCAACTAAAACACGAAAGAGGGTTAATATATGATTCGTATTTTCCCTTCCAAGAGAAAATTTATAGAAAATGCAAAGTCAGGCAGAATTACCCCGGTTTATGCGGAACTTTCATATATACCTCCACAACAAATCTACGAAACAATAGAAACTCCATTTAGTTTTCTTCTTGAAAGTATAAAGGGCCCTGAGAAAATTGCCAGATATTCCTTCCTGGGGGCAGAACCATTTGTAATCTTCAAGGTTAAAAACAGTGCTGTTGAAATAGCAGACAGAAGACAGATAATCTCCCCGTGCCCCATCGGAACGAATCGATTCCGACCCTTACGAAAGGGAGACGAGGGAGGGATTTCACCTCTCAAGAAATTAAAGGAAATCCTTACAACCTACAAAATAGAGTCGCAAACAATACTCCCGCCTTTTATAGGCGGGGCAGTAGGTATGATAAGCTACGATTTTGTCCACTATTTTGAAAGTTTACCGAATACCGCTATTGACGATCTGGATATTCCAGACGCTCATTTCATGATCATTGACACGGTAATTGCACTTGATCATAAACTCCAAAAGACATTTCTTATATCCTGCCCTGCAGCTGAGGAAACCATTACGGGAAATAACATACCTACGGAAAACTGGGATATTTACTATGATCGTGCCTGTAAAAAAATTATTAACTTGTATAAAAAAATTACTTCAACATCCCCTTTAATTATTAACCCTCGCCCTACCCTTAACAAGACCCAGTTCAGGGCGTTCCCTCCCCCACAAAAAGTGGCGTTGCCAAAACGTGGCGTTAAACCATCACAACCCATCGGAGTTAATTCTCTTAATCGAGTCTTACCGACGTACCGAGATTCCGGGGGATTAGCACTGAACCAAAAAGGTCATGTCAAAATTAATCACGAAATGGGCAGAAAAAACTACATGAATATAGTAAAAAAAACAAAAGATTATATAAGGGCAGGAGATATTTTCCAGGCAAATCTCTCACAGAGAGTATCTGCAAATATAGGAAATGCGCATCCATGGCAGATATACAAAGTCTTGAGCCGGATTAATCCCTCTCCTTTTGCAGGATATTTACATATGGGTGCTTACTATATTGCAAGCTCATCTCCGGAAAGGCTTGTAAAGGTTTTTGGCAATAAAGTAGAAACAAGACCGATTGCAGGCACACGACCCAGAGGAAAGGATGCCGAAGGTGACAGATGGATGAGGACTGACCTTTTACTAAATGAAAAAGAAAGGGCAGAACATCTGATGCTCATTGATCTTGAAAGGAATGATCTCGGCAAAATTTCTGATTACAGCACTGTGGAAGTTGATGAATTTATGATAACAGAAGATTATTCTCATGTTATTCACATAGTTTCAAACATCAAAGGTACGATTGTTAAAGGCAAAGATTGTTTTGATGCCATACGGGCTACCTTTCCAGGAGGCACAATAACAGGAGTTCCAAAAGTACGGTGTATGGAAATAATCGATGAGCTCGAACCTGTTGTTCGTGGCCCTTATACTGGTTCGATTGGATATATCGGTTTTAACGGAGCAATGGATCTAAACATTATCATAAGGACTTTTATCATTAAAGATTCAATCGCCTATGTGCAAGCTGGCGCCGGTATTGTTGCAGATTCCGACCCGGAGAGAGAATATTATGAAACATTGAAAAAAGCAGAGGCGTTAATAAAGACATTGGAAGTTATGTGATTTTTTTTAAATGCACCCCACTTTAAGGCTTTCCAAATAATGCATTTGACAGTGGCATGGGTGCCTGAAAAAGCTTTAAAAGCAACACATTTTAACATGCCATTTTGCAATCGTAAGGTTATTATGTTACGCATAAAAACTTTTATCGATTGCAAAATGGCATCTGATAAACATGTTGCATTTTTAAAGCTTTTTCAGGTATCTATGCCACTATTTGCATAGTTAAATGCATTATTTGGGTTAATAGAAATTAAAATCCTGTTTTTGAAATTATCTTATGCCAGTTTCTTTTAAGAGGAATCAGGATGTTCTCGCCTGCCATTATCAGGGCTTTTCTCCCCAGCGAATTCATATCAATAATTGTCTGCATTGGGGAGCCGAGCTTCATTGCAATCTTCTTTACCGTATCTCCTTTTTTAACCAAATAAAAGTTCACGTAATACGGTTCATAACCTTTTGTCTTGTTCAGGTTCCTGAGAAACATCCTCTTTTTCCCCTTAGGGATTCTCAGCGTGTAATGTGGCACATTGGGTGGAGTGCATAACCTCCTTAATTCAGGATTTAATTCCCTGATATCCAAAGTCTGAACCCCTGTGAATTTGGCTACAACCTCCAAATCCATGGGATTATAAATCACCACTTCATCATATTTTAAAGGCTCCTGATAATCAATGTCTTTAAATCCAAATTTCTCGGGGTCAATTGCTATTGCTGTGGCAGCTATATATGCAGGTATATAATTCTTGGTTTCTCTTTTAATATATCGAGTCTTTCTAAGCGTCCAGAAATCCTTCTTCTTGACCTTACTGATTGCCTTATTGATTCTGCCTTCGCCGGCATTATAAGCTGCAAGCGCAAGATTCCACGACTCAAACCTTTCATATAGGTATTTTAAGTACTGAGCAGCAGCCTTTGTTGACTTTATTGGATCACGCCTTTCATCAATCCACCAGTCTATTTTCAGGTTCAATTTCATTGCAGTCGCAGGCATAAACTGCCAGGGACCGGACGCCCTCATTTGGGAATATGCATATGGATTAAACTGGCTTTCAATCAGCGGCAGAAAAACCAGCTCCTGGGGCAGTCCTTCTTCCGAAAATATGTCAGCCATTGTTTCTACATATTTGCCGGAACGAATGAGCCTCTTGCTAAAGCTGTATTTGTGTTCAGAGAAAACGTTGAGATTCCATTTGACAGCATTATTAAATCCATACTCTTTATAAAGTGCCTCAACAGCATTTTTTTTCATTTCAGGGCTTTCGAACAAAGACAGTGAATAATTGGTATGTTTATTGGCAGACGAAATATTAAGGCTGTCTGGCAGCGAAAGCTTATTTCCAGGTAAAAACTTTTTATCTTTTATAGGAACTAAATTAAGCATGAAAAAAGCGGACACCAACGCCTTTTTACGCTTTAATTTTTTTTCATGTTTCGAGTCAACTACACCTTTCTGAACCTCTTGAGGAGTTTCCAAGGCATGGGAAACTATTGTGGTGCTGAATAATAAAACAGTTATAATGGCAAGTTGCATGTATCTGGACATACTGCTCCTTTGCATAATAATTGAATTGTAAACTATCTTTACACTATATCGGCATATTTGTTAATTTTCTTTAGTTTTTTAGAAAAATATTCCAAAAAATCAACTGGTTATAATTGTTAATTCGGTGTCCTTCCTCACGACATTCTCTGGCTGGCATGTGCTTATCACCAATTATTTTGCTGCACACTTGTCCAATATAGCATTGATCAGCAGGCTGAACCCCTCGAAAAAAACATAATTGATCGACGGATTATTGAAATAACGAACCTGATTTTGCCTGATGAAGATATTAATCTGTTTGCCTTTGTTTTGGACAGCAGTGATTTTTCTGGTTCAATCAGCACAGGCTTATGTTTAAACAGATTGAACCGTTCGAACCGTTAAAACGGTTGAAACGGATGGAACGGTTTAAACTGCCCTGCATTATTTGAAATGCATTTTTGGGCTTATAACCTGCAGAAAGAGAGTTTCAGTAAAGGGCAAGACATTATGATTTAAGTCATAGCAGCCTCATTTTTTTTGGTATAAATAATAAATAAGGAAGGAAACTTCAGGAGGTACACAATGAAAGTAATTGAGTATGGTGAACTAAGAATAAATACAGACGATGACGGGTTCCTTGAAAATTATGAAGAATGGAATGAAAAGGTAGCCTGTGCACTGGCCGAAAGAGAAGGGGTGGATGAATTGACGGAAGATAGACTGGATATACTGAAATTTATCAGGGATTATTATAAAAAGTATAATTTTTTCC
>CAYFXR010000198.1:0-45804 GCA_964347155.1 uncultured Nitrospiraceae bacterium
TAAGTCGGGGGATGACATTCATGTAAAAATGCAATTGATATACAGACACTTATTAGGGGAGGGGTTTATATATATATTCTTTTAGATACCTGCCAGTATAAGACTTTTCGTGTGTTCCTATCACTTCAGGAGTTCCTTCAGCCACGATATGTCCACCGTCATCACCGCCTTCGGGGCCAATATCTATAATCCAGTCAGCACTTTTTATTACGTCTAAATTGTGCTCAACTAATAAAACAGTGTTTCCGGCATTTACAAGGTCATTAAGAACCTTGAGTAGCTTTTTAATATCATCCGGGTGAAGACCTACGGTGGGTTCGTCAAGGATATAAAGATAGTCTCTTCTATTTAGAATACCCAGTTCGGCGCATATTTTGAGACGCTGTGCCTCTCCACCTGAAAGTGTTGTTGCTGGCTGGCCAAGCCTCAGGTAACCAAGTCCTACTGAAGCCATCAATTTTAATTTTTTTGACAATGGAGGAATATACCGGAAAAATTCAATTGATTCATCAACAGTAATATTGAGAACATCATAAATGTTCTTTCCGTTATACGTAACATTGAGAACCTCTGATTTATATCTCTTCCCGCCGCACTCTTCGCATGTTATATAGAGATCTTCGAAGAAGTACATCTCAAGTTTTTGATAACCAGCTCCCTTGCATGACTCACAGCGTCCTCCCTCTGTATTAAACGAAAACTGTCCCGGAGTATATCCCAGCATTTTGGACTGCGGTTGCTCAGCAAACAGTTTCCTTATACGATCAAAAGTCTTTATATATGTAACAGGATTGGATCTGGGGGTTTTGCCAATAGGGTGCTGATCAATGATTTTGATTCCTTTCAGGTATTCAAGTCCTTCAATTTCCTCGAAGGGGAGAGGGGATTCAAACTCTATCTTGAAAAACCGTGCAAGTATTTTATAAACCGTGTCCCTCACAATTGTGCTCTTGCCGGAGCCTGAAACACCTGTTACGCATGTGAGTGTTTGAAGAGGGATGTGTATATCAATTCTCTTAAGATTATTTCCACAGGCCCCCTTAACAGATAGTATCATTCCACTACCTTTTTTTCTGTATTTCGGCACCGGTATTAATTCCTCGTCTTTCAGGTAATTCGCAGTCAGGGAATCTGTTTTCAAAAAATTTGTTTTCCATCCGGAATAAATCAGTTTGCCTCCATTTCTGCCTCCCCCCGGACCAAGTTCAATAATCCAGTCAGAAGAATTAATAATAGTTTTATCATGTTCTACAGCAATGATAGTATTCCCAGCACTTGCGAGCTCCTTCAGTATATCTGCAATCCTGCTCACATCTCTTGGATGAAGACCCACAGTAGGTTCATCTAAAACATAGAGAGTTCCCGTAAGTTTTGAAGCAAGTTGATTGGCAAGATTGATTCTTTGAATTTCACCTCCTGAAAGGGTTTTTGCTTCCCTGTTAAAGGTAAGATATCCGATTCCAACCCTTTTCAGAAACCTGAGTTTAAGGTTAATCTGTCTGAGAATTTCAGAGGATATTTCCCGCTCGTATTCTGTCAGAGGTAGATTCAAAAAATAGTCATATAGCTGTGTAATGGACATTTTTGTGAGTTGCGCAATGTTAAGCCCTCTTATCGTAAATACAAGCGCCTCTGGACGAAGCCTGTTTCCATTACACTGTTTACATAAAACTCCCTTTCGATATCTGCTTAAAAATACCCTGACATGGAGTTTATAACGCTTGCTTTCAAGTTCCTCAAAGAAATCATCCAATCCGTAAAAATCAGAAGCGCCTTTAAATATCAGCCTCCTTAGTTTTTCGGACAGTTGCATGTAAGGGATTTTGAGATTGATTCCATGTCCTTTTGCAACCTTTGCAAATTGCCTGTGCCACCATCTGTATGAAGGCTTGCTCCATGGCTCGATAGCGCCTTCCTCAATGGAAAGATCCTTGTCAGGAACAACGCAGTCTTCTGAGTATTCAAGTATATTGCCAAATCCTTTACATTCAGGGCATGCTCCGAGAGGATGGTTAAAAGAAAAGAGAAGCGGCTGAGGTTTGGATATCTCTGTATTGCAATCGTGGCATTTCAATTCTGAATGAAACTGGAGGAGGGTATGAGCTTTTGATGTCTTCTCCATAATTTCAACTTTTACATTTTTGCCCCCGTACTCCCATGCTGTTTCAATCGAGTCAGACAAACGAGGCTCATCTCTGATAATCAGTCTATCGAGTATCACTTCATATGGAGTATCCTGTGAAATCTGTATCTTTTCGCGAAATCTGTGAAAGCCTTTTTTATGAAGTTCTTCAGGGGGTTCTGATGTATCAAATATTATTAATGCCTTTTCGCCAATGTGTTTTTCAACAAGTTCTTTTACAATAGAAGACGGTGACCAGGCCTTTAATTCACGGTTGCATGCCGGACAGTGAGGTTTTGCGATTTTTGAGTAAAAAAGCCTGAGATAATCATAAATCTCAGTTGTTGTTCCAACCGTTGAACGGGAACTCTTAATAGGGTTACGTTGTTCAAGGGCAATTGCAGGTCTTATATTATGGATAGCCTCAACATCTGGACGGTCAAGCTTTTCAAGAAAAAGTCTCGCATATGTTGAAAGTGACTCTATAAACCGCCACTGACCTTCTGCAAAGATAGTGTCAAATGCCAGAGAGGATTTGCCCGAGCCAGATACCCCTGTAATGGCGATAAACTTATTGTGAGGCAGTCTCAGGGTAATATTTTTCAGGTTATTCTGTTTTGCCCCTTCAATGACAAGCTCATGTTTGAACATCCAAATATTTTAACAGGTTATTAAGTGTCTTTGGAATAAATAGCCTAAAGGGGAAAAGTATTTCCTGAAAGAAAGGTATAAAAGCATATAAATCAAGGATAAAATGTTTATAACTTGCAGAAAAGGTTATTAAAATTTTCTGGCAGAAGCTTGTAATAAAATATTACATCTGTTGCGAGACGACTTCATTAACCCAAAAAATGCATTTCAAATACTGCAGGCTTTGTGAAAGAAATTATTTAACTCGATAAATTTACTATTACATTGTGCTTATGGCTTTGAATACAAGTATTCACACTCGATGAATTAATATTGCGTTTAAGGTACCTGCCTGTCGGCAGACAGGTCGAAACATAATTTCTTTCACAAAGCCTGCAGTATTTGGGTTAAAGAGAAGAATGGTTTATTTTGAGTCTAAAGAGTTAATTTCAGAAGAAATATCTCATCCCCTAGTAACTGATTAGTCGTAAGCTTCCATCAACTATCAACCCCACATCGCGGGCATAATGTTTTTTATCCTGTTCACAATCAAAAGGGTTTGTATCGATCATGGTGATTGTGTCAATAAATGTCCCGGCGGGGACGGTGATGGTGGCTCCCATTTTAGTTATTTCTGCAGTGTCCTGTGCAATCCCCGGTGCGAACTCCTGTGAATAGATCTGTCCTGTTGATGGCGAACCAGGCATCATGATTCCAGGTTTATTTCCTTTCTCCCAGGCAAGCCATGCCCCCTCGTGACTTACTATCTCTCCATCTTCATAAATGTCTACGTCCTCTCCATAATAACAGACTGTTCCATCAGGTGCCTGAACGAAAAAGTTGCGTGAAACTTCGATCAGCTCGCCTCCTTCCCATTCACGTTCTTCCACTACCCGTGTGTCTATGCCTGCGACAGTTTCTGTTTCATCAAGAACCGTGATCCGCAGGCGAATGATCTCTCCATCCTCGGTACCTTTCAACACACTTTGATCACCTACCGTAAAGGGAAGATAAGGATTTGTTATATTAATTGAGAAAGGACCGTTTCCTGGATTACAAACCTCGATACTTATGTTTGGTTGAATACCGCATGCTGTTTCATCTTCGCCGTTGCCACCGGAACCACAGTTATTAATAATAAATACTATAAAAAGAGAGACAAACAAAAAAGACAATTTCGATAAATACTTTATCATGATACCTCCTCTTTATCGGCAAGATCGACAATTTGATCCAAGGGATCTTCTTTATTTAATGAAAATATATCACAAATCGTTTTTACTGTCTATTTAATGACATATAGAGGAACGATAATTTTGATTTTTTTAATAGCGCAGATAGCAGAGTTAACCCAGATAAGGAAGATTCGATGCCAACTCAAAAATTTATGCCATATTTTAAGTTTTATTTCAAAAATACCAGGGCAATCCCGCATAAAAATGTATTAACTTTAATTAATATTAAATATTATTTAAAATAATATTATCTTTTTTATTGATATTAATAATAACAAATGTTATTTTAGTCATAATAAACGATAAGGAGCAATATGGCTTAATGAATGAAAAGACACGCAAAGTAAAAAACAGAGTAAAAGAATTTAGGGAAGCTAATGCGTGGAGCATTTCTGAACTGTCAAGACGTGCATCATTGGTCCCTCAAACTATCTCAAAAATGGAAAAAGGTATTTCTACGAGTAGAAATTCTCAACTAAAGGTTGCAAAGGCATTAGGGAAAAAACATGAGGAGGTTTTTCTATCGAATGGTTAGCAAATAAATCGACTGTCTGATGCAGTGATTTTTAATGGAGGCTTTTTGAGGTTTTAAAAAGATTTTTAATCGGTGGGTATTTATTTTAAAAAATTATGGAAAAAAGAAATTATCAAAGAATATCTACGGCGGTAGATGCAAGATTTTTGTATGGGGATATGTTTTATTCAGGTACTATTATGAATTTATCCGAAAAAGGGATGTTTATGAGAACAAGAATATGTCTTCCTTTCAATTGCTTATTTGAAATTATTATCAATAAAAAAGATGTCCTTATCAAGGTTAATGTTAGAGTTAAACGGGTAACAAAAATAAATGGTTATTATGACGGTATGGGTGTTGAGATCTTGAATCCTCAAAAAGAGTATTTAGAATTTATAGATAGTCTCAGACTTGCCATAAATCATAAGAACATTTAAATATAAGAGCTTTAAAATAAATGAAAAAAATATAAATAAGGAGAGAATGATGAGAAAGACGAAAAAGAAAATGTCTACAAGTACATTTATTGAGTACCTGACAAAAAAATGCAAAGAAACTTTCAAAAAAAATGGGGAATTTGGTATTAAAAAACAGTATCTCAGGTCCAGTACTACATGCAGGGTTACTTTCAGACTCCCACAAGAAGCAATACCCGATGCTCAGAGTGTTACAATTGTCGGGGATTTTAATAATTGGGATAAAAATGAAACACCGCTTAAGAAGCATAAAAACGGTACATTTACCGTAACCATTGAACTTGAACGGGATAAAGAATATCAGTTTCGTTACTTAGTAGATTCTAAAAAGTGGGAAAATGACTGGTATGCCGACAAATATGTACCAACTCCTTATGGAGATTGTGAAAACTCAGTAGTTGTTATTTAAAGATGTATCAAAAGTTAATAAATACAAATCACATTCAGACTCCTGAATTAGAACATTTTATCAACCGGGCACAGGAAGATGGAAGAAACATTGCAGAGTAGCAAGGAACTGCATCATCATAATCCTGGGACAGTTTCTGAATATTATATCTACACAGTACGTATGGGGGGGTCTGTGGAGACAACACATAGTGAGTCATGTTCAGTTGTGACAGGATACACAATACAGGAATTTGCCGATGATCCCTATTTGTGGATGCGGATGGTTATAGAAGAAGACAGGGACATTGTGAGGCAACAGATAGAGAATATTTATTCCGGACTTTATCCTAAACCCATTCAACACCGTATTACTAAAAAGGATGGTGTTGTACGCTGGGTCGAAAGTATTGTTTTACCTTATCGTGATGAAGAAGGGAACCTCAATTCATACGATGGCATAATCTGGGACATTACCGAGCACAAAAATTCAAGTGATTCACTGCGAGAGAGTGAGGAACGATTTCGGTTTGCTGCTACCATGGTCACTGATATAATTTACGATTTTGATGTTGAAAGCGAAACGATGCATTGGTTTGGAGATGTCAACGCCTGTCTTGGATACGCTGACGGCAAATTCCCAAACACACTCAAAGATTGGATGGAAAGCATCCATCCCGATGACATTTTAAAGGTAATGACAACCTATATAAAATGTTATGAAACCGGTGAAAATGCTCATTTTGATTACCGTATCCTGGGCAAGGACGGAACGTACCGATACTTGGAGGAACACGTTAGACCCGTCTTCGTTCAAAATCGAAAGCTTGTAAAGTGGATTGGAGCAATTACGGACATTACCGAGCGCAAAAAGGCAAAAGAAGCAACAAAAGAGGCATTGACGAAGATTAATGGCTTGAATAAGGAAATAATTCTGCGATTGACAGCAGCTGCTAAATTAAAGGATACCGAAACAGGTGCCCATACCTCACGAATAGGACTTTATTCAAGCAAAATCGCAGAGGCATTGAATATGTCAAAGGATTTTGTTGAAAAAATAACGTATGCAAGCTTGCTTCACGATATCGGGAAGATAGGAATACCGGATGAGTTATTACTAAAATCTGAACCTCTTACGGAAGAAGAATTTAGAATTATGAAAACACATACAACCATTGGAGACAATATACTCTCCGATTCGTCCCATAAACTTTTAAGCATGGCTGAATCAATTACATTGAATCATCACGAAAGGTGGGACGGTACAGGATATCCAAGAGGAATAAAAGGTGAAGATATCCCGATTGAAGGGAGGATAGTAAACATCTGCGACCAGTATGATGCGTTAATGAGCAAAAGGCCTTATAAACCACCGTTGAGTCATCAGGAAACTTTCAGAATTATCACTGAAGGTGACGGGAGGACCATGCCTGGACACTTTGACCCTCATGTTCTCAAAGTGTTTAAAAAAATTGCCCCTGTATTTCAAGAAATATATCGTACCCATCAGGATTGAACCAGCAGCGTGTCTGCATTATTTAATCCGACAATGTCATGCCCGTGTAAACGGGAATCCATTTCCTTTATCTGGCTCCCCGCTGGAGTTTATCCCGTACTCTGATACGGGACGAGGACGACGTCTGGATTACCCGTTCAAGCATGCCCTCTGACTTGATCAGGGGGTCGGGGAATGACAGACAAGGGCATTTTCATTCTTCGTGGTGCCCCTTAGGGGCATGAGTGTTTGGGTTTAAATATAGCTTATTCAAACAATGCCTCGACGAACTCAATGGGATTAAAATCCTGGAGGTCTTCAACCGCTTCGCCTACACCTATTAATTTAACCGGCATGTCAAGTTCCTTATTTATTGCCAGGATAATGCCGCCCTTTGCAGTGCCATCGAGTTTTGTTAGTGCAATACCCGTTACTCCAACCGCATCATTAAACATCTTTGCCTGATTAATCGCATTCTGGCCGGATGTGGCATCCACTACAAGTAAAACTTCATGGGGAGCAGAAGGCTCCTCTTTGCCGATAACACGTTTTATTTTTTTGAGCTCTTCCATAAGGTTGGTTTTGGTATGAAGTCTTCCTGCGGTATCAATGATAACAACATCTACATTTTTGGACTTGGCCGATGCCACTGCATCAAAGGCAACCGCCGCCGGGTCTGAACCGCTTCGATGTTTAACAATTTGCGCGCCTGCTCTGTCAGCCCATATTTCGAGCTGTTCTATTGCAGCTGCCCTGAATGTATCTGCTGCTGCAAGCGTAACAGTAAATCCATGATCAGTAAAGCGCCTCGCAAGTTTGCCTATTGTTGTGGTTTTTCCTGTGCCATTTACTCCAACAGTGAGCACAACATAGGGATTCTCTCCTGCACACATTACTTTATGTCCCTCTTTAAGAATTTTCTTGACTTCTTCTTTAAATGCCTCCTTAAGGTCACGCTCATTTCTTATCTTGTCCTGTTTGACCTTTTCTCTCAAAGCCCCGGTTATCTCATCTGATGCCTGAGGACCTACATCCGCCATAATCAAAAGTTCCTCAAATTCATCGAGCAGACTGTCGTCAACCTTTCTCCCCTTGGCAAGGGCTTCTGTCTCTTCCACAAGCGATTTTCTCGTTTTGAATAAACCTTTTTTGAGTCTGCCAAATAATTTCACAATAATCTCCTTAAAAAATTACTTTTCAGGGCATCCATTACATTGCTGCCAGAAAGAAACAGGAATAAAATTTTAACAATTTTTTATAAAAAATGCTTTCACCTTTTCCTAGAAAGTACATGTGCAGGGTTTTTAAGGCGGGCATAAAAAAAGGCAGGATCAACCTGCCTTTCTTTTTAAATTACCTTACAGATCGTTTGTCATTTAAACGCCGAAGGGATTAACAAAAAGGACAATCAATACAACAACAAGGGCATAAATACAGAGAGACTCGATCAATGCGAGCCCAATAATGAGGGTCGTGGTAATCTTCCCAGAGGCCCCCGGGTTCCTTGCAACACCCTCATTAGCCTTGCTGAGTCCAATGCCCATACCAATACCGGTTCCAAATGCAGCAAGGCCAATACCCAATCCACAAGCCAAAACTGCCCAGCTGAAATAACCCAGCTGCGCATCGGATGCTGCTCCTTCAGCAGCGGCTTCTGCGCTGATTGCAAGAGGCGCCATCATGCATACCAGCGTGAGCGACAATAATATTGCAATTGCTATTCTTCTCATTTTTCCTCCTTTCCTATAAGTACTTCTGTTGTCCCTATTTTTTTAATGTGCCTCTTCCACAGCACCGGCAAGATAAAGTGTTGTAAGTAAAGTAAAAACAAAAGCCTGGATAATAGAGACAAGCACGCCAAGACCCAGGATGACTGTTGGCACAACCTGTGGAACGAGAAAACCAAGTATTAATATAAGTTTGTGTTTGGCAAGCATATTGCCAAATAATCTAACAGATAAGGTTAACGGTCTTGCAATGTGTGCAAGAACTTCTACACAAAACATTAGAATCATTAAAGGCAGGGCAGCAATTGACCTTATTGGCCCGACAAAGTGCTTTATATAACCGAGCCCATGGTTTTTAATTCCATAGATGTGAGTAGCCAGGAATACAGGTATGGCCATTGCTGCGTTTGTGTTTAAATTACTGGTCGGAGCTTCAAATCCAGGAAATAGTCCAAGGAAATTCCCAACAAGAATATAGATGAATATCGTTGAAATGAATGGAAAAAAGTGTCTCCCCATGTGCCCGATGGTGGTTTCAACAAAATTTAGAAGGAACTCTATTATCGCTTCGACAACATTCTGAGTACCTCTTGGTACCAATTTTAAGGATCCCCTTGCAATAAATGAAACCACGAGTATCACTCCGGTTGTAACCCATGAGAATGCTACGAAGGGTGGAATCCCTGCATCAATTATCTTATTTATTGGGTATATTAATGGTGCTTCCATGGATTTCCTCTCAAAAATGAAATTAATGATAATCCAGCATCTTATCTCATGTCAAGTTTTAAATTTATAAATTTAAATTTCTTATAGTATTTAATAGTATCTAAATAATCCTTATTTAAAAAAGAAGGCTTGGTTTGAATCCAAGCCTTCTTTTAATTTAATCCGGCAGCGTCTTACTTTCCCAGGACCTCGCGATCCAAGTATCATCAGCCCTGGAGGGCTTAACTTCCGTGTTCGGAATGGGAACGGGTGTGGCCCCTCCGGTATAGCCACCGGAAATCTTTTTTAATTTACATCATCATAATTCAAATTTATATAAAATTGCAAGCCCGATCTTCGACAATCAGCCTTTTTCCTGCTCGTCTTACAATAACTTTCTGGTGTTTTGTGATAATTACAATATGAACATATACTTGATATCTATAATCCATTGGATTATAATAATATTAATTATATAGACCAATGAAAAAAACACTCTGTAAGTCTTTATTAATGGCATACGCCATTATCTCAAGCATATTTTTAGGCGGGTTAGTGGGGTTCCTTATTGTTTACCCTTTTTTACAAATACTCATCGATAAATTAGGAATTAATTACGGATATGATGATCCACAATGGATTCATTATTTAATTTACGCAATAGTTGTTTTATTTATCATTATTTTCATTTGCTTTAATAAAAGGCGATATGTAAAGCATGTTCAGATAAAAAAATTAATGTAATAAATTGCAATTAAACGTTGAAACCGAAAGATCTTAAAAGATGGAGAAGAAAAAACAATTATAGTCAGAGTCAACTTGCGAGAGCTTTGGGTGTTATTCCTTTAACAGTAAGCAGGTGGGAAAGAGGTGTCAGAGAAATTCCATCATTCCTGCATTTAGCCCTTAAATTGCTGGCTCAACAATCCTATCAAAAATTTTAATCTTTCCTTTGCTTATTTTTTTAGTTTTATATTGGACAACTTAACCATTTCATGATATATTTATATTAAGTCACTTAATTCCTTTTTTCTGAGAAATTGGATTGTCACGGCTTTATCCGTGTAAGGGATAAGACTTTACAGGATATGGCAAATAAAAAAGGAAAGACTTGTGCGATAGGGCGCATCCGGATAATTACATCCTTCATTTAATTCCGTTAACTCGTGCTATTCGGGAATTCACGCTCACCAGGGTCATTGATAAGTAATAATGAGAAGTGATTGTCTGTTATGAACAGACAATTAACCCAGAAAATTATTGTTATCTGGCATATCGATTGCCGATTAAATAATGTGTTAAATCATGATGAGAGATAAAATAGGGCAGCAGAATTCATGAGATCAACAAACATAATACTATTGATAATTTTATTTACCGCGATTATTGGATTACAGGATATAAAAAATGCATGGGATGTTCATGCATCTTCTTATCCGGAAGACTTCCATACGGAAGGGAACAAAATAGTTAATGACCTGGGAACAGAGATGATATTTAGAGGGATAAATCCAATTGATCCGGTCATACACGCTCTCGGGGGCTATCCTGAAAACGGAGTATGGGGCGAACAACATTTCGCCAAGATGGCTGAGTGGGGGGCAACAGCAATCCGTCTTAGCATACATCCGGGGACATGGAGAACATACGGTAAAGACGCATCTATCGCGGTCATTGATGAGGCAGTACAATGGGCTGGTAACTACAATATGTATGTTTATATTGATTATCATTCGGTAGGGTTTCCTCCTACAGGAGATTACCCGGGCGGCACGTATAATACGTCCATACCCGAGATCAAGGCCTTCTGGAATGATATATCTGCTCACTACAAAGATGAAAAGATAATGGCATTTTATGAAATATTCAATGAACCCACTCTCACGGGCGGAGACAGAACACAGGACTGGATAGACTGGAGAGAAGTTGCTGAAGAGATAATAGACACCATACGGGTAAATGATCCTGATAAACCTGTAATAGTCGGTGGGGTTGACTGGGCGTATGATTTATCGCGTGTTATAGATTATCCTGTACGGAGGACGAATGTCATTTATGCAACACATCCATATCCAGGCCAGGCGAACTGGGTGAGCTGGGATGATGCTTTTGGCAACATAAAGGAAGTATTTCCGGTCTTTGCAACGGAATTTGGATTTGCACCTTCAGGGCAACAACATGCAGAAGATAATTACCCGGGTCCTGGACTTTACAGGGAAGAAATCATTAACTATCTGGAGGAAAGGAAGATAAGCTGGACTGTCTGGTGTTTTTCCAGCACGTGGGGGCCATCACTGTTAAGCGATATGTATTTGTATACGCCAAGTGAATCAGGTGCGTTTTTCAGGAGCAAACTGTTGGAATACCATAACCATATACTTCAAGTTGTTAAGGAAGGCACCGGCTCAGGAACAGCAGCAAGCTCTCCTGCAGGGATAGACTGCGGCACGGACTGTTCAGAAGAATATACCTATGGCACTGCCGTAACCCTGACAGCGACATCCGATGCCGGCTCTATCTTTAGAGGCTGGAGTGGCGATACCGGCTGCTCAGAAGGTATAGTAACCATGGATGACGAGAAGTCCTGTACGGCAACATTTGAGGCATGTGCAAATCTTCCAGCAAGAATTATGGAAGCTTCCGAGTATTATTCTACCCTCCAGGGTGCTTATGATGAATCATTTGACGGATATACTATCCAGAATCAGACTACTGTATTTACGGAAGCTCTTAACATTGATAAAAATAAATCAGTAGCCCTGGAGAGTGGTTATGATTGCGATTATACTACCAACACAGGTATAACAACACTATTGGGTGACATTACAATAAGCAATGGAACACTTATAATTCAGAGTGGAACATTTAAGGTACGGTAACAGAGGAGAGATTATACTGGTAGTTTTGACAGGAGTTCCCCCCATTTTTTTATAGGTCTCACGGTAGAGCGATGCCATCACGTTTGTCAGCCTCCGCCCCCCGATCTAGTCGGGGAATGACTCCATCAATTACTATATTCAGAGACTTGAGTAATATATTCAACAATTGGAGGCTAACAGATTTGAAAGACAAAAGCTCACCTTAAAGAGCCTGTCTTTTATTTATCCATGTCCCGATGGTTGTCAGCATCCTCTTTTATCCCGGTTCGTAGCTTTGCTTGACTTTCTCTCTTACTCTGATGTATTCTTTAACGTTTCAAATATTTAATTTTTTAAACGTTGAGATCAAACCAGGATGCTGGCCGATGATTAAAAGGTTTTTTTCCCTGCCTAACTAAGAGCCCACCCTGTATCTGTAACGGTACAGGGCCAACCTTTTAATTTTAGCCATGTCCCCTAAAAGGTCAGCATCCTCTTTCTTATCATTGAAACCCATTAATTTGAATTTATGAGTTGTTATTCGTTTAATAGATTATTTGTTTGTATTCTTCCGATATTTATGGTATTTAAAATGCTTATAATAATTTTAACCCTATTGACCATGGTTCGATATGATGATAATTTTTAGATGTGGATTGCAGCGACTGTAAATACCAATATGACTGTCAGTTTTTAAACTCAGACTCAGGTGATTTACGATTTATGCTTAGTGATGAGTGCGATTTTTATTTGCCAAAGCAGGCTAAATTTCCAAGATGAGCCATTGAGCATTTAGGCGTCCAGCCTTGTCCCCATTTCCACACGCAACAAGGACCACGGAATCCCGTAAGTCTTTGATTTTATAGATTGCCATGAACTGCGTCGAGTTCACGGCACTAAACCCTGCGTGGTTTATTGGTAGCGGGGAGAGGATTTGAACCTCCGACCTTCGGGTTATGAGCCCGACGAGCTACCTGACTGCTCCACCCCGCGACAATTAAATATAACATAATGAAGGACTTCATGGAAAGTCAACTTACCAGGATCTGCCAATAAGAAATTTATGATCAGCCTTTAATAAAAGCTTGAGGAAACAAAAAATGGATAGTGCTTATATCGAAGTTTGAAATGCTAAACAAATACAAATGACAATGCTGATTTAATCTTGCAGATTTAACCAGCTAAACAAGGTAAGCGTTTTATCTGATAAATAATTATCTCACTTCATGTTTGATTTTATAATATCTGCGATGTCTCCCGCTATTTCAGTTATATGATCCATATTATCCCCTTCAACCATTATCCTTATTTTTGGCTCTGTTCCGGAAGGCCTTACAAGAATTCTACCGTTTTGTAGGTTTTTATCAGCCTTTTTTATGGCTGAGATAATATTCGGGTATTCTTCTAGGCTCTGTGGTTTCTGGACAGGTACATTGATGAGCACCTGTGGATAGATAGGGATGTTAGCTGTCAGCTCGGAAAGTCTCTTTTCACGCTGGCACATAATCGATAATATCTGAAGAGCTGTGATTGGTCCATCTCCTGTTGTGTTGTAATCCAGAAAAACTATATGCCCGGACTGCTCGCCTCCAAGATTACTATTTGTTTTGATCATTTCTTCCACAACATATCTGTCCCCTACTTTTGTTCGTAGAAGTTTTATCCCTGTTTTCTTAAGAAACAGTTCAAAACCTATATTGCTCATGACGGTAGCAACTACAGTATTACTTTTAAGACTTCCTTTTTTTTTCATGTCCAGAGCACATATGGCCATTAGTTTATCACCATCTACAATTTTGCCTTTCTCATCGCAGAGAATTGATCTATCAGCATCACCGTCATGCGCAATTCCGATATCGGCCCTATATTCCAGAACTGCTTTTCGCAAGGTTTCCGGGTGAGTAGTTCCGCAGTTTACATTGATATTGAGTCCATCAGGTTTGTCACCAATGGATATCACATCTGCACCCAGTTCCGTGAGTACGGTGGGAGTAATCCTGTAAGCCGATCCATTGCTACAGTCAACAACGACCCTCAAGCCTTCAAGTGTTCTGCCTTTAGGGAACGTTGCCTTTACGTACTCAATATACCTGCCTGCAACGTCATCAACTCTTTTAGCTCTGCCAATGCCCGAACCTTCCGGTCTTATTTTTTCCAGTTTGCTTGAGTACATAGCCTTTTCAATTTCGGCTTCTGTGCTGTCTGGAAGTTTAAATCCGTCTGAGGAGAAAAACTTTATCCCGTTATCATCGTAAGGGTTGTGTGATGCTGAAATAACGATCCCTGCATCAACTCTCAAACTGCGAGTAGCGAATGCGATGCCCGGGGTCGGCAGCGGTCCTACAAGGACAACGTTCATTCCCATTGAACATATACCGGAAGTAAGAGCACTCTCCAACATGTAGCCCGAAAGCCTGGTATCTTTTCCAATAAGAATTTTATTGCGGCTGCGTTTCTGCTTGAGCACATAAGCCGCCGCCCTTCCAACTTCGAAGGCTATCTCACCAGTCATCGGAGAGTGATTGGCTTTCCCTCTTATCCCATCTGTTCCAAATAGCTTCATCTTCTTTTTTCTTTCAGCCATTATGTAGTCTCCTTATTTATTTTTTTAACCGATATGTTTACTTCCACTTTGTTTATATCTTTTCGTATATTATCGTTTGACAGATCTAGATTAGCTTTATATTTCAGGTTGGAATTGATGCCGTTAATGTCTATGGGTTCTGTTTTAATCGTATAAATTTTTGCAACAACGCTTTTTGGTCCTTCTACTATAATTTTCTCCGGTACTACTTTTATTTCAATTATTGCAAAGCCTTTTTCTGGTAGGCCGACAACATAGGGTTTTACAGTAACCGATTTCTTTAATTGAGCCTCAATTTTCAAACTGATTGTTTCAGGATTAATACCGGTCACCATGAGTGTCTTGGGTAATTTGATGTTATCTTTAGATAGGGAAAAGAAAGACCTCCCTGCTTTGGCTTCACTAAGGTTTACAACAGCACTTATGTCACTCTGTCTCAGGTTTTTGAGGAGTCTTTCCTGTCCTTCTATGCTGACACTCACTGTTTTAGGATAATCTATTATTTCAAGTTTTGATGGTATATCGGTGAAAACAATCGGGGCGTTCATGATTATTTCGGAACGCCCTTTTAATATGACGAAGGACCATAGGATAATATCCAAAAGGAGTGAAGCCAGTTTCAGCCATATATTTGTTGTAAAAAAGTCTCTTATCATTTCTTCTTTGTTTGGGGAGTGATAAAGTTCTCATTGAGAAAATCTCTCAAAGACCCCATATCAACATTTTTCTCTATATTATTGCTTACTGCTGTGGTAATGCTCCCTGTTTCTTCAGAGATTATTAACACAACAGCATCCGTCTCTTCTGTCAGTCCTATACCAGCCCTGTGTCTGGTACCAAAGGCTTTTGAGATATCGGCACTTAAGGTGAGCGGCAGAAAACAGCCTGCTGCAATGACACGATTCCCCCGGATTATAATAGCTCCATCATGAATTGGCGATGTAGGATGAAAGATACTTAAAAGCAGTTCACGGGATACCTTGGCATCAAGTTGGGTACCCATTTCAATAAAATCTTTAAGATTCGTTTCTTTCTCAATAACGATTAAGGCTCCGATTTTTCTATTAGCAAGTGCAACAGAGGCTCTTACGATCTCTTCGAGAGATTTCAATTCTTCAGCAGTGGCAAAGGAGGGAAGAAAACGTGCCTCGCCCATCTGAGCCAGTGTCTTTCGAATCTCTGGCTGAAATAATATGATAAGTGCAAGGACGATTTGTGCCCACAGGGTTTGAATAATCCAATCAATTGTGTAAAATCCCAGGTATTGAGAAAATATGAGCGCCAAAAACAGGACCATGAGCCCGATAAGCATCTTAGCGGCCCTTGTTCCTTTAATTATCAAAAGTCCCTTGTATATTATTATGGTTACTAGCAGGATATCAAGGATATCTTGCCATCTTATCAGACTCAGGATTTTCATAGTCAGGTATTATTATAGCAGGTTTACTGATATTAATATAAAAATTAAATCTATTGGTAACTCGTTATTGGTCACTGGCCACTGACAAGTGCCTAAGGACCGGCAACTAATGACTTACAGAGCATACGTTCTGCCAAATATGTAAATAAAATGCCCCCTTATTTCAAGGTCATCCTTCTCCCAATCTTCAGGTAAAGGCCAGTATGGTTCGGCATCTTTCACGGCTTTTATTGCAGCTTCATCAAGGTCTTTATAACCTGATGTCCTCAAAAGGTTGACTTCGCCAAGCCTTCCATCTCTTTTAATCAAAAATCTTACATAGAGGTCACCGGTTCTTCCAAGTCTTGCTGCTTCCTCTGGATACTTCCATATGTTTTCAATTTTTTCTTTCAACATTCTCATGTACCCCCGGTGTTTAAATTCAGATATATCAAAAGTTAGTCCTTTGTCCACTGGCGGCCCTTTTCTGGCATACTTTTCTATGGTTTTTTTATCAAAAAGAAAGGATCGCGGATCTGGAGAGGAACTGGAAGAAGGGAGGTCATCCGGATGCCCTTTATTGGTTAAATTATCATTATTGGTTACACTATCATTCTTTTGAGGAGATAAATCAGTATCGTCGTACAGGGTATCAGGCAATACATTTTTTTCAGGAGGTCTGCGGCGATGTTTTATGACAGGCGGTTTTCTTTTTCTGATAGGGGGTTTAATTTTTCTGGTTTCAGGCATCTTAAGAGCCTCGGGTGGCTCGACAATATCAACGTTGAATATTGACGTGACTGTATCGGTTTTAGAATATGTTATCCCTAAAAAGCCGATGAACAGCAGATGGGATAATATGGATATTACTATATAACGGTTAAAATTCAATTTGTTCGCGTAAAGGGTTACGTGTTACGAGTTTAAACTCACAACCCGCACCAGATAAAAATAAAATGGAAATTCCTATGCTATATATTTATTTTACTCTACTTTCAATCCGGGAGGAAATGGACAGTATATGTTGGCCTTTCGTGGAATATTATTAACAGAGGGATAAAAATATGCCGATATCTTGAAAAAGAAATGCCCCATGCTTCCGGATATGCTGCCATCTTTATTTTCCTTCCACGCCTTTGTGAGACCTAATTCATTTATAGCAATGATAATGTAGAGATTATCTTTTTCCATTCCTCTAATGTCCTCTTGGCTGGGGATGGGAATACCTTTCGAATCTCCATATGGAGTATGTGAATGAAAGTCTCCTACTATCTGAAGCTTTACAAATTTTGAAAGGATTGGCTCTATCTTTTTTTGGTCACGATGGTGAAATATAACACCTCTGCGTTTCCTCCTGGCTGTTTGCAGACTAAATGCATATTCCACAATAAATCGATCATGAAGACGATATCCGAGGAGATATCCAAGGGATTCTTTTTTAAAAACTTCGGCACTGCTCAGCAGCAAACCCATAAAGGCATTCTCAGAGAGATATACCTTCATGGGCTTTACTTTTTTCGTTATTCCTTTCTGTGCTGCGGTACTCTTACTGACATTACGGCGCATGGCGCTCTCCTAACAACTCTTTCAGCGGTGCTGCCAAAAATAAATCGCTCAAGACCAGATCTCCCGTATGTTCCAATTACTATTATATCGATTTTTTCATTTTCAGCGAATTTTATTATTTCTTCATATGGAATACCTATTAATACTTTTTTTTCAACACCTGGAAGGCCCCTTATCTCTTCCACATAACTTTTACCTATTTCGTCCATTGCCCATTTATTCATCTCTTTATGAAGTTCATCTGCCGAGATGTGTGGTACGTGTAACTGAAAGGCCTTCCCGACATCATAAATAACATGAAAGATATAAAGCTTTGCATTGTAATGCTTTGCAAGATCCACTGCATAAGGCAGTGCATGTGAAGAGCCTTCTGAAAAATCAGTTGGAAAAAGTATGCGTTCAATTTTCATAAAATAACCTCCTTATTTTTTGACTCCTTTCCGGAGACAGATTGTATAAAGCCTCAATAGAATTAAGAATGATACATATTACTTTTTAAAATATAAAAATATCAAACAGTTATGAATTCAGCTTATAAATATACCGTAATCCCTCAAGAGTTAACAATGGATTAACATAGTTTATCGTTTTTGTATAAGGTGTTACTAAGTCGGCGAGGCCGCCTGTAGCGACTACTGTTAAATCTTTTTTAAATTCTTTCGTTATTTCGCTGATAATTCTTTCAACAGCACCGGCGTGGCCGAAAAGAACACCTGTTAGGATATTGTCTTTGGTATCTTTACCCAGTATAGTATCATGAGGTCTCAATTGCACTCTGGGCAATTTTGCAGTCTTTTCAGCCAGGGCATGAGCTGATAGGATAGGACCCGGCATTATCGCTCCGCCTCTATACTTGCCTTCAGCTGTAATTACACAAAAAGTAGTTGCAGTTCCAAAATCTACTACTATAAGATGCCCTTTATAAAGATTACGGGCAGCTACAGCATTGGCAATCCTGTCTGCACCTAATTCTTGGATGTTTTTTATTGCAAATTTTAATCCTGTTTTTATTTTATGATTTACATTTATAGGCTTAACACCAAAACTCTTCTTTAGCGTATTTATCAATAAAGGTGTAACCTTCGGTACAACCGAACATATTACAGCGCCTTCCGGTTTATGCATTTTATAACGCTTTATAAAACCAGTTAAAATGTAGGAATATTCTTCAACATTACGACCCTCTACGATTGTACCGATTCGTAAAATATCTTTATGAATACTGTTTTCATAAATACCTACTGTTGTGTTGGTATTGCCTATATCAATGAGTAATAGCATATAAAAAAATTAAGGTTCTTCTCCCATTAAGTTGATAGAAAGGATTCGAGGATTCAAGGGTTCGAGTGTTTGTTTTCCAGAGATTTTATTAGTGCCTTAAGCATCCTTTCTACCTCTCCTATTGCTTCCTAATTTGTGTCATTGCCCGACTTGATCGGGCAATCCAGAGAAAAGAAATGGATTCTCTGGTCAAGCCGGAGAATGACAGCACGATTTGTTTTTTTATGCCCTGTGCTCTTGGCGCAGGATTCCACGCATTCCACTTGAATCCCGAATAGGGACGTTGTCCCCGTCGGGACTTTACGTCCTTCGGATTTTACAACTATTTTGTGGATGATCCATTTTTCATTATTGTGACGTCGCCTGCATTAATTGTTTTAATTTCTCCAGACTTGAGCCGTAAAATAAGTTCTCCCCTTTCATTAATATCTTCGGCAAAGCCTGATAAAATTCCGTTCGGTCCCTGAATCTTAATAAAATTCCCAATAGTTGAGTTTAAACGAAGCCACTCATTAATTAAAGCCCTTTTATTACCATTTAAAAGAATTTTATAAGATTTTTCCAATTCAGCCAGGATGTTTTTTAAAAGTTCTACCCTGTTAATATGTTTGCCGCTTTCTATCTTTAATGAAGTCGCAAATGGCCTTATATTTTTTGTCAGCTTATCAGGCGACATATTAACATTGAGACCTATACCAATGGCTAATAAACTTATTATGTCTTTGTCAGACCGCATTTCCATAAGGATACCGCCAGCTTTTTTAGTATTTATAATTATGTCATTGGGCCATTTTATCCCGGCGTTTAAACCGGTATATCCTATGATTGCCGACACAACAGCCACTGCAGCCGCTAATGTAAGTATTGATGCTTCCTTTGGGGCAACGGGAGGCTCCAGAAGTACGGTAAAATATAGGTTAACTCCTGGAGGTGATATCCAGCTTCTTCCCAATCTCCCCTTGCCGCATGTTTGCTCATCGGCAATAACTACAATGCCCTCAGGGTTTTTTCTTTTCCGGCCTATTGTAATTGCCAGGTCGTTTGTTGAACTGGTTGACTCAAAAAAGATAATTTCCCTGCCTAAAATTGCTCCCTTGAATACATCTTTTATGGTTTCTTTTGTAAACATATCAGGAATATGAAACAGGTTATCCTTTTATTTGAGCAATGCCTTAAACCAAAAAATAATGCAGGCGTTGGAAGAAAATTTATTTATCGATACCTTAGACGCAATTCCAAACAATCTAAAGTGAATATTTTTTATTCCAAGCTATATGCATAATTTAATAATAAATCCATCGAATTAAATAAATTTTGTTACAATGTCTGTATTATTTGTCGCCTGTTTCTCAGGCCACTCACATTCATTATAGAGTATACATTCAGGGCATTTTGGCTTTTTTGCAATGCATGTTTCCCTTCCGTGAAGGATTAAGGCAAGATTGAAAGATGTTAAATGCTTTTCTGGAAGTTGTCTTACCAGTTCTTCTTCCACTTCATCAGGGTTGCTGGAATGAGCAATGCCAAGCCTGTGAGAAACCCTTAGTACATGTGTATCAACAGCTATTGTTTGCCTGCCGAATGCACTTCCAAGAACAACATTTGCAGTTTTTCTGCCAACACCCGGCAGAGTTGTAAGGTCCTCAATTGTCTCTGGCAGCTTCCCGTTAAAGTTAGTAACAATTTTTCTGCAGCATTCAACAATCATCTTTGCCTTGTTTCTATAAAAACCGGTCGGCTTTATCTCCATCTCTAAGGTTTTCAGATTTACACCGGTGTAATCCACTGCTGTTTTATATTTCTTAAAAATCTTTTTTGTGACTTCATTTACTTTGACATCAGTACAGCGGGCGGAGAGGATAGTTGCGATGAGGAGTTCAAATGGATTTGAGAAATTCAGGGCAATTTTGGGATTCGGGTATTTTTTAAATAATAATGTAGCTATTTTCTTTGCATCAGCCATTTATCTATATTGTTCAAAGTAGTTCAGAATAGCTCAACATAATTTAACCAAAAAATGCAATTATCAGAGGCATAGACGCCTTCAAAATCTTTAAAAATGCAACATGATGATTATCAGATGCCATTTTGCAATCGATAAAAGTTTCTTTCATATATTAATGCCTTTATGATTGCAAAATGGCATGTTTAAGAGAGTTGCTTTTAAAGCTTTTTCAGGCATCTATGCCTTTCATTGGCAAGGCCAACTGTATTATTTGAAATGCATTTTTTGGTTTAAATTATATCACACAACCATATTGATGATAAGAGTAATTTCTTTAAAACGTTTTTAAGAGGAAGAAGGGGAGTGTGCCAGATTAGATATAGTGTATATTATGTTGACACTATTATCTTATAAATGTTAAAATAATTTACAACTTGATATAGCTTAATTTAACAGATCTAGAATTTAAAGCAATTTTTTATTTTCTTATGAATAAAGAACGAATAAAAGTACTATTTGTTGATGATGATGAAGATGATTATATCTTAACAAAAACTTATCTTTCTGAAGTTAACGGGAGATCATATGAGGTGGAGTGGGTTGAAACATATGACGATGCACTGGAAGCAATAAGCCGAAACGATCACGATGTATGTCTTTTTGACTACCATTTAGGCGAGCGTACTGGACTGGAGCTGTTGCGAGATGCAGTTTTAGGCGGCTGTAAGGCACCAATAATTTTGCTAACAGGTAAGGGAGGCTATGATATAGATATAAATGCAATGAAGGCAGGAGCAGTAGATTATCTGAATAAGGCAGAATTAAATGCTGGATTGCTAGAACGTTCAATCCGTTACTCTATTGAGTATAAACGGTCAGAAGAACGTATTCTTCGCATGGCATATTACGACAGATTAACCAATCTGCCTAATCGTACCTTGTTTCGAGATCGGCTGAAACAGTGGTTAGCACATGCTGAACGTTACAAAGTAAATTTAGCAGTATTATTTCTTGATCTGGATAATTTCAAACGTATCAACGATACCCTTGATCATTACGTGGGTGACTTGTTGCTGAAAGCAGTTTCTGAACGGTTTGCCAGTTATTTACGCACATCTGATACAGTTGCCCGTCAGGGAATGAATTCATTATTTAATACCATTGCACGATTGGGCGGAGATGAATTCATTGTGTTGCTAACAGAGATTGAATCTATGCAGGATGTAGCAAAAGTGTCAAAACGCATTCTGAATATATTATCTCAGCCATTTCGACTGGATGGCTATGAAGTATTTGTGACTGCCAGTATCGGCATAGCTGTATATCCAAATGATGGAGAGGATATGAACACCCTTCTAAAAAATGCTGATACAGCAATGTATCAAGCCAAAGAGCGGGGAAAAAACAACTTCCAATTTTATAAACATACAATGAACGCTGATGCTGGCGAAAAGCTGACCTTTGAAAGTAACTTGCGTAAGGCTCTGGAAAAACAGGAGTTTCTTGTTTACTACCAGCCACGGATGGATATTCAAACAGGAAAAATTATTGGGACAGAAGCATTAGTGAGATGGAAACACCCAGAAAGGGGATTAGTTAATCCTTCAGAATTCATTCCACTAGCCGAAGAAACCGGAATTATCATCCCTATGGGTGAATGGATTTTGAAAACCGCCTGTGAACAGAGCAAAAGCTGGCAGGGATTAAGTTCTTTACACACAAATATTGTTGTTTCTGTAAACCTTTCAGGGCAACAATTTAGACAGGAAAGCTTGATAAAAGTGGTTGAAAAGATACTGAATGATTCTTCACTGAATCCTGAATGTCTTGAATTAGAAATCACTGAAAGTGTTATTATGAAAGATGCGCATACAACTATAAACATGTTGCATAAATTGAAAAACATGGGAGTTAAACTCTCAATGGATGATTTTGGTACAGGGTATTCTTCATTCAGTTACTTAAAACAATTTCCACTGGATATTATCAAAATCGACCGTTCCTTTATTAAAAACATTACTGAAGATAAAAATGAAGCAGCTATTGTCAAGGCAATTATTGTAATGGCACACACTTTACAATTAAAGGTTATTGCCGAGGGTGTGGAAACAGAACAACAGATGGAGTTTTTACGTGAACAGGGATGTGATGAGATACAGGGGTATTTGTTAAGCATCCCCCTCCCCCCCGAAGAGGCCTCGAAATTTTTAGTTAAGGTCTCATAAATGATAGCTTAAAGCTATTCTTCTTTCAAAATTATTACCTTAACCTTACCTTTCAGTCCCTCTGCAAATATTTTTGCATCCTTTCCCGTTCCCACTATTGAATTGTAATGCATTGGGATGGCGATTTTCGGATTGATATCAAGTGCTGCCCTGACTGCTTCATCAGCAGTCATAACATAGGTGCCAGACACAGGTAAAAGAGCAATATCCGCTTTAAATTCTTTCATTTCAGGGATATAGTCGGTATCGCCGGCAATATAAATCCTCTGACCTTTTAGCGTAAAGATATATCCAACCCAATTTTTGTCTTTTGTATGGAACGGCTTATTGGTGTTGTATGAAGGGACTGCCTCTATTTTTATACCATTTACCGTTAATGTATCTCCCGGTTTCACCGTCTTTACATTTCCTGACAACTTCCCGGCACAATCCGGGGTTGCAACGATAACTGTATCGGGGCCTTGAATTTTCTTTACATCATCAGGGGAACAGTGGTCAAAGTGTTCATGAGTGATAAGGATAATATCAGCGGTGTCTTTTTTCTTGATTTTAAATGGATCCGTATAAATAACCTTTTCGCCAAGGATTTTAAACGTATCATGCCCTAGCCAATGTATATTTTCAAACATTTTTAAAGCCTCCTTTCCTTTTGCGTAAGCAGAAAAAGCTATTAATGAAAAAAGAATAAAAATAGGCAGTATGATTTTTTTATTCATTGAATCACCCAACGAAAATGGAATTGATAAATTATATCATATTATGAAGCGTAAGGCAGAAAAAAATTTTAAACCCGAAAAATGCAGATATTTCTCAACTGTCAATCGATAACATCACTATTTGTACTAACTGGAAAATCTATAATTTTTATATCATTTTAAGAAAATATAATAATACTTGACATCCTAATTGTAAAAATGCTTTACTTTAATCTCTATTATTTATTAAAACTCAATAATTAATTTGAAAATAAGTAAATTTTAGAAATATTGAACTGAAATAAAGGCGATCGATAGGGGAATTTACATGAATTCATTCCTTTGTCAAAGGATTGTTCACTAAAACCATTTCTATTTATAAATAACATAGAATGGCATCCCTGACGAAAAAAGAAATATTAACTGAATTAAAAAAAATGGGAATCAATTCCACCTCTGAGATAAATTCTTATTACAGAGAATATAAGGAGTACTCAACAAAATCTTCACAAGCATTCCTCACAAGAATACTAAAAAGGATTAGAAGACAGATACTCCAACAAAGAAATGCTTATTCCATGACCGTATCCAAAGAGAAGGCTTCTAAGAGGATGAAGAGATAACATGTAGCTCTTTAAATCATCTCTGCTGTAACAAATAATTGACAGTAATTGTTAAAGTATTGAGTGAGTTGTGCCGAATATTAAGTATCTGGTTAATCTTAACTGAGATATTATTTAATAATAAAGGAGAGGTTGATGAGAATGATGAGTAAAAAAACGTATACAAAAAAATTGACTTCTAAACAAAAAAATGTAATGCAACAATCAAAAGGGAATGGAAAATCTGGTATAAAAAAACAGAACTTAGATTCCAAGAAATTGAGTTCCATACAGGGAAATGGGAAAAAGCCATCTAAAGAGAATAGAATTTTTTGTATCGAAAAAAAGTACCTGAAATCTAACGGTTCATGTAATGTTACTTTCAGATTACCAAGAGAAGCTGCACCAGATGCTCAAATTGTCACAATAGTTGGCGATTTTAATAACTGGAATTTAACCGAAACAAAGATGAAAAAACTGAAAAACGGTGATTTCAAATTAACCTTAAAATTATCCTGTGAAAGAGAATACAGATTCAGGTACTTCATTGATAATAGTCGTTGGGAGAATGATTGGTGTGCTGACAAGTATGTTCCCAATTCTTTTGGATGTGACGATTCATTGGTGATTGTTTAGAGATAAAAAAACTAAGGAATAAATACCCTGGAGTTCTATACTATCTTTCCTCTTTTACTGAAAAATTCGCTCAGGGCTGATCTGATAACTGCGCCTTTTGACCATTCCTGACCGGTTTCCCTGGAATACTCTTCTGCCAGTTCCTCCAGAGCCTCCAAAACTTCCTCTTCAAGATAAACTGTGGTCTTTTTTAATTTTTCATGTCCAGTATACATATAGTATTCTCCCCTTTAATATATCCAAATAATGCATTATTTGGGTTAAACATAGTATCCAAATAGGATATTAATGAGCAACTGACAAATCAAAAAATAAGATTCCTGGATTCACGCGTTAAATTAATAATTATCAATGAGTAATGAAAAATTGTATAAATTTCTTAACACAAATAATGCAGACATTGCTCAAGAAATTATTTAACTCGATAAAATTATTATTAAATTATGCATATAGCTTGGAACAAAAATATTCACCTTAGATGGTTGGAATTGCGTCTAAGGTATCGAAAAATAATTTCTTTTACAACGCCTGCATTATTTGAAATGCATTTTTGGGGTTAATGATAATTCAAACTTTTACAGATTATAATATAATAATACATCAACATGCTTGCGCTTTTGTCATCAATGCCTTTTGAATCAGACAAAATCCTTGAGAGCATAACAAATGTCCGTACATTGAAAATTGCAAACAAAACCATTTATAAGGGCAAACTTTCAGGACGTGATCTTCTTTTACTGAATACAGGCATTGGGAAAGTAAACGCTGCCCATTCCGCAACAGGTATCATTGAGAATTTCCCGATTAAGAATATTATTAATTTAGGAGTTGGCGGTGCTTATCCGGGATCGGGACTTAGTATTGGAGACATTGCAATAGCAACAAAAGAGATCTACGGTGATGAAGGCGTGATTACATCAAAAGGGTTGGATAGTCTAAAAAAGATAGGGATTCCATTGGTCCAGACAGGGGAGAAAAAATATTTTAATGAATTCCCCTTGGATAAAATATTTGATAAGGGGGTGAATAAGGGAATATTATTGCAGGGAAATAGAGAAGGTTTTAAGATAAAGTCAGGAAGTTTTTTAACAGTTTCTGCTACGACAGGCACGCACAAAAGGGCAAAGGAACTTGAAAGACGCTTCAATTCTATTTGTGAAAACATGGAAGGAGCAGCTATTTCCCAGGTCTGCTTGTTGTATAATATTACCGTAATGGAGATAAGAAGTATAAGCAATATGGTTGGTGTAAGGGATAAAAGGAAATGGAATGTAAAACTTGCCTCAGAAAATTGCCAGGAGGCAGTTTTGAATTTAATAAAAATCATAAGTTGCCGATAAATAAAATTAAACAAAAGGAACATCTGGAACATCTTAATTAAAGGTTCACCCTGAGATAACATTTTATGAAATGAAGAAAAAAGACATAGACATTTACAACAAAAATATTTCAAGAGAGACTCGGAAGGTGCTTTTAAATGCCTTGAAGCAAAAAGGCCGGTATATTTTCAGCTTGGAGCTCCTATGGAGCGTTGAGAGGCATTATGGATAGTGTAGAAGTTACCAGTAAGGAAGATTTAAAAATTCTTAATGATATTGAAGAAAAAGTGATAGAAAACATAAACTTGGGGTATGATCCCCAAATACTGGGCATCCTTGACGATGAAAACGCGACATCGCAGCAGATCGAATTACTGAAAAACAAAATAACCAATGAAATAGTGGCCCGGTTGTTCAGGATGTCAAACGCCGTATACTTTGGAAAGCTGCTTGGAGGGAAAGTTTCAACTTTTTTCGAGGTGATAATGCGTTTAGGGATGCAACCTGCAAAGTTGTATATAATAGCCCTTTCCATATTTTCCTTATCGACTAATAAGGAATTTAAGATGCTGTCAGCTCGAAGTTTTGCGACCTCTGTACTTGGAAGAATACTGGCAAACGAAATGGGAGTACACGATAGAGAAATAAGAAAGGTTGAATCAGGAGGTTTGTTTCTCGATATGGGCAAGATAATAATGATATTGTATAAGATAGATAATGCACATGCAGACCTGGATGAAGAATTTATATTAAAATATAATCCATATTTGGGATTAAAAATCGTTGAAAGATTTAAACTTCCAGAATTCCTCAAAGAAATAATATTTTCTCCTCATTTTAGATTTGTAGAAGATTCTCTCCACCTGTCTGCCATAGTAAATTTGGCTTATTCTATAGTTGACAGAAGTTTTAAAAAACATGGTAAACTTGTGTTGCAATCTCCTATGCCTGACCTTGAAGGTTTGGTTCCAAGTACGCCCGGCTCGATAATATTGGACCAGTTTAATGCAATTGGATTAGGTAAGTATATGGAAGTTATTCCTGTCGATAATAATGATAAGAAATATAATTAGAAGATTTTTTTTTATTTTAACCATTATCGTCCTCACTTTATCTTCCAACACACTCTATGCTTATGAACAAACGAAAAAGCATTTCCTCTGGGTAATTGAAACTGAAAGAAATACTATCTACTTCCTTGGATCAATTCATATCCTGAAAAAAGATTCATATCCCTTACCGAGAGAAATTGAAAATATTTATAATTGCTGTAAGAAAATTGTATTTGAGACAGACCTGGACGGCATGAATGATGCAGATTCACAGGCAAAGATGATGAAACTTGGAATGTATCCTGCCGGACAAAAACTCTCACAAATTATCTCAACACAAGCATATAATTTGCTTGAGAAAAAGTTATCTGTAACTGGTCTGCCGATTGCTCAGTTTGAACAATTCAAGCCGTGGTTTATCTCCTTAACAATAACGGCTATGGAAATCCAAAGGCTGGGATTTGATCCAAATTTCGGTGTAGACAGGTATTTCTTCAAAAGGGCTATAAAAGATAAAAAGGAAATGATTTTTCTGGAAACAAATGAATTCCAATTAAACCTTATGGCTCATTTGAGCAGACCTCAGCAGGAGATGTTTTTAAAAGAGACGTTAAGAGAACTCGATGTGATAGAATCGATGTCTTCTGAAATGGTCAAGGCGTGGAAGACAGGTAATATTGACAAATTATATTCAATTATAAATATAAGCTTTCATGAGTATCCTGATATCTATAAGCGCTTTTTTACTCAGAGAAACAAACGATGGATTCCCAAAATCAAACAGTTGATGAGACAGCATGATGATGTGTTAATAATTGTGGGGGCAGGTCATCTTGTGGGAAAAGACAGCGTGATTGAACTTTTAAGGGAAAAGGGGTATAAAGTTAGGCAGAAGTAATAATGATTTTAAACTTTTTTACATTATAATGTTATCGGATATTACTACAGGCAATGCAAAAACTGACGGAAAAGAATTTCATTTCTGGTTTGTAGGACAGATCAAGAAATGGTGTAAGGAGCATAAGAAGCCTTTTGATGCGGAACGATTCGGTCTTCGACATACCGGTAACATAGAGATCAAATGGGGTATGTATAAGAGAGGCGACGTACGGGATATATGGGCAGTCTGTTCAGATAAAACGGCTATGAGCATCCTTGTCAGAGGTGACTTTACATTTACATTTCGTGAGGTTGATGATAACAGTAAATTGAAAGAGGTAAGACTGAAGGATGAAGGCGATTATGTGATCTGGCACGAGGATGTAGAGCATACGTGGCGGATGGATGAGGATTCTGAAATTCTCACATTAAGATGGTCATCAAGAGCGTAGAATAATCTAATAACATTTTGATTGTCACCCTGAAATTGATTTCGGGTCTAATAACCTGCCCATAGGTCAGGCTTACTGCACGATAATATTATCGTTTCTCAATGTCAGACCTTTAGAAAAGGTCTTACCATGATATGTATTATTGTAAATGCATTTTTGAATTAACATCACACCTGTCCAATATAGCATTGATCAGCAGGCAGAACCCCTCGAAAACATAATTGATCGACGAATTATTGAAATAACGAACCTGACTGTGCCTGATGACGATATAAAGCTGTTTGCCATTGTTTTGGACAGCAGTGAATTAACATTAAAAATAAAGAGTAATGGAGGACGACAATGAAAAAGTCTCTAGGTGCAAAAACAGTGGCATATCCTGCGCCTGCCTTTGTGGTGGGTACATACGATAAGGCTGGTAAGCCGAATGTGATGACAGCTGCATGGGCGGGAATATGCTGCTCAAGTCCTCCCTGTATTGCGGTGTCTCTCAGGAAGGCCACATATACATATGGAAATATTATTGAGCGCAAGGCTTATACAATTAACATTCCTTCCGAGTCCCATGTAAGGCAGACGGATTTTTTTGGTATTGTGTCAGGAAAAGACAACGACAAGTTTTCCATAACCTCGCTCACTCCTGTAAACAGTGAACTTGTTGATGCGCCTTATATTAAGGAATTCACCCTAATTTTAGAGTGTAAACTGCTTCATACAATAGAAATTGGATTGCATACCCAATTTATTGGCGAAATTGTAGATGTAAAAGCTGATGAATCTGTACTTGCAGAATCCGGTTATCCTGACATAGAAAAGGTTAAACCAATTATATTTACACCGGGACATCGCACTTATCATGCGGTAGGGAAGTATCTTGGAAAGGCCTTTTCAGTTGGGAAAGAGATTGCTCTGTAAATAAGCTAAACGCTGATACCTGACAGCTGTCCTTATTGACTTATCGAATTTACTTAACCCCAAAAATGCATTTAAATAATGCAGGCGTTGGAAGAAAATTTATTTATCGATACCTTAGACGTAATTCCAGCCGGTCTAAGAGGAAAATTTTTATTTCAAGCTATATGCATAAATTAATAATAAATCCATCGAATTAAATAAATTTTGTTACAATGTCTGCATTATTTGAGTTAACTATATTGTAAACAAAGCCGTATAGTATATATAATATTTAACAAGAAAGGAGAATGTGAATGAAGAAAACAGTAGCCGTATTGTTAACATTAACTATCATTTTTACATCCTCAATGGCATTTGCTTCAGAGAGGGATTCAACGAATATCATCGCAGATACGATTATATTGAGACCCCTTGGTTTTGCTGCTACAGTGTTTGGAAGTGCAATGTTTCTCGTCAGTTTGCCTATGGCTGCAATTACGAAAAGCACGGGTACTACGTATAAAGCTCTTGTTAAAGACCCATTTGAATACACATTTGTCAGACCTGTTGGAGAGATTGGTTCAAGTTTATAGGGGTATTGTTTATTTTCTGAAGAAGACAGATTGATCGGGATCCCTTCGATTTCCTTTTCCGCCTTTTTGTGAAGGATATCCACATGCAATTACCCCCATAAGCTCAAGGTCTTCGGAACCATGAACAAGTTTTAAAACCTTGTCTTTATTTTTCAGAATTTCTCCAAGCCATACGGCGCCGAGCCCTGTAGAATGGATGAATAACAGCATATTCTGTATACATGCACCGATTGCCTGAGAGTCTTTTGTCCTGTCATAACTTAAGGAATGGTCAAGAAATACAGCAATTAATACATTTGCGCTTAAAACAATTTTGGAGTAATGTGTAAGACCTGATATTTTTGTTTTCAGTTCATTATCCCGTATGACGGCAAATTTCCATGGCTGGTTGTTCATTCCGGATGGTGCCCATATGCCAGCCTCTATTATCTTATTGATAATCTCATCAGAAACGGCCTCATTCGTGAACTTTCTTATACTTCGCCGTGTTTTTATGAGTTCAAAAATATCCATTAATGTAAATGAACAATGAACAATTATCAATGAATAATTATTTTAAGAATTGTTCATTCATCATTGATAATTATTAATTGATAATTGCTCATTGACCCTTGAATCCTTATTTATTTTGATGTTTGGCATTTTTCTTTTTCAGTAATAAATATTCTTTTATAAAATCATCTATAGCTCCGTTCAGCACTGCATCCACGTTCCCCGTTTCAAAACCTGTTCTGTGGTCTTTTATGAGCTGATATGGCTGGAGGGTATATGACCGTATCTGGCTCCCCCAGGCAATTTCTTTTTTCTCTCCTATAAATTCCTCTAATTTTTCGTCCTGTTCTTTTTTCTTGATTGCATAGAGGCGGGACCGTAGTATCTTCAATGCTACAACCTTGTTTTTATGTTGCGAACGTTCGTTTTGACAGTTCACTACAATTCCTGTGGGGATATGCGTTATTCTGACTGCTGAGGAGGTTTTATTTACATGCTGTCCGCCTGCACCGGATGCCCTGAAGGTGTCTATCTTCAGTTCTTCATCTTTTATTTCTATGTCAATATCTTCACTGATGTCGGGATAAACAAGTATAGCGGCAAATGAAGTATGACGTCGTCTGTTCGTATCAAATGGTGAAATCCTTACCAGTCGATGAACCCCTGCTTCACCTTTAAGATAACCGTATGCATACTGTCCGCTAATGGTGAGCGTGGCGCTTTTTATACCGGCTTCTTCACCCGGTAATAGATCCACTATATCCACTTTATAACCGTTTTGCTCAGCCCATCTTATATACATCCTCATCAAGATCTGTGCCCAGTCCTGGCTTTCTGTACCCCCTGCACCAGGATTTATCGTCATTATCGCATTGTTTCTATCTTCCGTGAGTGAAAGGGTGCTTTTTAATTCTATATCATCAAGTTCCGAGACAAAATTTTTGATTCCTTTTTCAGCATCTTCTAAAAGGGCATTTCCCCCTTCTTCCTTAGAAAGCTCAAGAAGAATGGTAAAATCCTCGAATTTCTTTTCAATGGAATGAAATGGCTGGAGGGAATTTTCAATAGTGGATTTTTCTTTTAATAATTCCTGGGCTTTTGCGGGGTCTTCCCACAAACCTTCTGCCAGGAGTTGTTTTTCGATGTTTTTAAGATGCTCCGATAGGGATGGAACATCAAAGATACCTCCTGAGCGTATCTATTCTTATCTCAATTTCTTTCAATCTATCTTTTAATTCATCATATGCAATCATCCTCTTGCCTCCTAAGTAACCATTCAGTTAAGGGTAGTAATAGTCTGTAAAAATGACTATCCATTGTACGTCATTCCCCGACTCTATCGGGGAATCCATGGTTTCCTGTGAAAACAGTAATCTATTTCCTTTATTAGTTCCCTGCTTTCGCAGAAACAATATCTGGATACTCCGGTCAAGCCGGAGTATGACGATCTCCACCCGTCACTGATATGTTTCGACAGTGATCACTATACACATGTTATTATACATAAAAATACAAGAGGGAGCTATATAGCTCTTCGTCAGAGCTGCTGCTGAAGCTGTTGCAAATTGAGAATATGATCAAGGTATTATTCCCGAAGGTTAATTCATTTTCTTTTGGGGGACGGGGTTTTTGATCTTCTTTTTTGCAAGCTTTGCCTGTTCAGAATCAGGGAATTTCTCGATAAGCTTCTCCAGGATTATCTGGCCGGTTTTTTTGTCTTTTAATGAATAGAACGCTAATCCCTGTTTCAACATTGCGCCAGGGACTTTATCGCTGTCAGGGTTTTCCCGGAAAAGTTCTTCATAGGCAAGTATGGCATCTTCGAAACTCCCGTCTTGATAATAGATCTCACCTATCCAGAAACGTGCATTGTCTGAATATTCATTTTCCGGAAAATCTTTCAGTAAAGAATTAAACTTTTCTCTCGCCTCTCCTGTCTTGCCTTCTTTGTATGACTGATAGGCAGCCATGTAAAGATCTTTCGCTTTCGCATTGTCGATTTCTTTTATCCCCTCAGATTTTTCAGTCTCCGGTTTTCCTTCCTTTTTTGTTTCTTCTGTCGGTTTTTTCTCTTCTTTCTTTTTCGCAGATGGCTCTGTTGTTTCAAATTTGTCGAATTTTTTCTTTAATTCCTCCACTGCTAGTTCAAGTTCTTTTATTTTAGTAACAAGCATATCTTTGCTTTCTGTGAGTTCAGTTATGCTTTTTTCAGAAATGTACCGTGCTTCTTCAAAATGGCCTGTTAATTTCTGGAATTCTGTCGTGAGATCCTGCAATTTAACAACCAGGTCTGACGCGGTCCGGGCTGTTATTTTCTGTGTGTCTTCGAGATCCTTGAGTTTTTTATCGAGTTCTTTTCTTTGCTGCAGGGATGGTGATTTTTTCTTGATCTCTCTCATATCAGATTTTAAGTTGTTAATATCCCACTGCATTCTGCCTACGTCATCTGTTGAAGCGCATCCAATGAGAATAAAAGAACACAGAAGACAGACAGCAGAACACAGACTGAATATTCTCCTTTTACAATTCTTCAAAAACATATGCATAGTATCCACCAAACTTTATATTACCCGTAGCTAGTTACGGGCCATCTCATTAGCTTTTCCCTTGGAACCATTATCTGACTGCAACAAAGTGTGCCCTTCTGTTTTTCTGCCAGCAGGTTTCGTTTGGTTGTGTGCATAGTGGTTTCTCTTCACCATACGTTATGATTATCATCCTTCCAGGGGATACACCAAGGGAGACCAGATAATTTTTTGAGGATTTTGCCCTTTTTTCTCCAAGCGCGAGGTTATACTCGTTTGTTCCTCTTTCATCACAATGACCCTCGATTACGATATTTAATTTTTTATGTTTATTAAGAAAAGATGCAACAGCATTCAGAACGGGTCTGGCATCTTCTCTTATATTATATTTATCAAAATCAAAAAAGACATCCTTAAAAACTGATTGTGCCTCTTCCTCCGGCGATAATACGGTTTCTTTAACTCTCTCTTCCTCTCTTTCAAACACCGGTTCTTCAACAACCTCTTCTTCAATTTCTTCAGGTATCATTACTTCCTCTTCTACGATTTCCTCTGGCGTTACAGGCTCCTCGGGTGCTTTTACATATTTCTTTGCACAACCAACAACAGAAATTAATAAAATTGCAATCAAAATTTTCTTCATAAATTATATCCTCCTCTTGAAAAATTAAAAAGTTTTTTTAATCTCAATTGTTATTCTATAAATGGTGACCATCTTGGGGACATTGCCTTTATGTATTCCGGTGTTATTCTCTTCTGCCCCTCTCCGTTTTTACGCATTATGTAAATCCCGCGCTTACCGTCCCTGTCAGAGTCAAAGGCCAAGAAAAATCCGTCAGGAGAAAACGCAGGACTTTCATTGTTCCCGCTGTACGTAAGCTGCCTTAAATCTTTACCGTCAGATTTTATCATGAATATTTGATTTTTGCCATTTTTTCTTCCCACAAAAGCGATCCATTTGCCGTCAGGCGACCATGAAGGCGAGGTGTTGTACGAACCTTCGAACGTAAGTCTTATTAAGCCCCTTCCATTTGGATCCATTATATATATCTGCGGGGTACCTCCCCTGTCTGAAACAAAGGCAATCTTTTTACTATCAGGAGAAAAAACCGGGGAAACATCAATGCCGAAAGATCTGGTAAGCTTTTTTAAGTCCTTTCCATATATATTTATCATGTATATTTCTGAACTGCCGTCTTTGGATGACGAAAAGACAATAAGCTCTTCTGGGGATGTTCCTCCGACAAGGTTAAGCCCTTTTGATGAAAATAGTACCGTCTCCCTGCGATATTTGCGATTTCGCAGATAGATTGTCCACCTCCTGTTTCTCTCAGAAGAATAGATCAGAAAATTTCCGTCATGTGACCACGTGTGACTTGAGGTTAATCCTTTTGCGACTACTTTTATGGAGGAATATCCGTCCCAGTCCATTACATGCAGCTCTTTTCTGCCCGGTGAGGAATCTACCAAATAGGAAAGCTTCGTCCTGAATATTCCTTTCTTGCCTGTTGCGATTTTATAGATATCATTTGATATGGTATGAGCCAACGAACGTATTTTAGATGCAACGAGTCTCTTCTTCAGTACTTCCCTGTTTTCGACTAAATCGGTAATAGACAGAATAACTTTCAATTCATCAGACATTGCAACATCAATATGTGCTATGATTTCTGCACCTGGAATGTCTGGATCAACAAAGGAAAACATTCCAGTGGCTTCGAGATCATTATGTATGATCCACTCTATCTCTTTTGCCTGAGGAGGACCTTTGGTAGCGATCGATATAGGGAGCTGTCTTATCGCGGGTGATGTTATATCAATATAGATTTTTGCGGATACAGGAGACAGAACACAGAACACAGAGCATAGAGCCCAGAGAAAGATAATAAATTTTAACTTAAAACTTTTCACTTTTAACGTTATTATCATAATTACTATAAGCGAAATCTTATTTCCACTTCCTCTTCAACGGCAGGAGGCGGTAGCGGACTGGCTTTTAGTATAGCTTTTACTGCGGAATAATCATACAGTTTGTTGCCTGAAGAATCCACAATCTCTGGTGAAATAACTTTTCCCTCCCTGTCTATGGTAAAGGATATAATTACCTCAAGCCCTGAAGAATTAAGATCAGGATAAATCCACTCACGCCAGATCTTCTGTCTGATCAGGGCAACGTCAGCATTCGCATCTGCAAGAGGCTGATCGCCTGGTGTGCCCATACGTATTGAAACACTCCCGTGGATTTTCTGCCTTATGGCTTGTATTTCGTGCGCTTTTTCTGCTTTTTCCCCTTTTTTCTTTTTTGACAGAGCGCTTAAGGCACGGAGCCGTTCGATTTCTTTTGAAACCCTTTTAGCAGGCTCTTCAGGCTCTAATGACACGCCTTTCTTTGGTGCAATCCTTCTTCTAGGTGCAGGTTTCACTTTTACCGTTTTTTTTATTTCTTCGTCTGATTTTTTTATTGTCGTAGCTTTCGGTGTTTTTTGGAACTCAACCGGGCTTACAATATTAACGAAATAGCTCTTGTATTCTTTTTCCTTTGTTTTTATCGGAACAGCTATAAGGGTAATGAAAAGCAGATGAAGGAGGGTAGAGGCAATTACAATCTTTTGTAAGTTTGGTTCCTTCCTGATGTACAGGGATTGCTTCATCGAATACGTGCTTTTGGCTCGGTAACCATCCCCAGTTTTTCTATACCAATCTCTCTCAGTTCTCCCATAACTTCAACCACAAGACCGTAAGGAACGTCTTTATCAGCCTTCAAAAAAACTTCTTTATTGATACTTTTTAATAATCTCGCCTGCATTGATTTTAAGGTGACAGCTGTCTTATCCACATATATCTTACCGTCTTTTTTTATGGTAATAATAATCCTCTCAGTTGGAGACATTTCCTTTCCTTTTGCCTGCGGTAAATTTACGTCAATTCCCTGTTGAAGCAGGGGAGCGGTTACCATAAATATAATGAGTAAGACGAGGATAACGTCTACAAGCGGGGTGACATTAATCTCCGAAAGGGCCTGTCTGCGCCTCTCCATGTTTCCTCATACAAAAATCTATTAATTCCTGGGAGAAATCTTCCATAATTATTATATTCCTTCGGATCCTGCTGAGATAATAATTGTATGCCACGACGGCAGGGATTGCTGCAGCAAGCCCCGCAGCGGTTGCAATCAGGGCCTCAGCAATTCCCGGAGCAACTACCGCAAGTGAGGCAGCGCCGATTCTCCCGATTCCGATGAATGAATTCATTATTCCCCATACAGTTCCAAAAAGACCGATAAAAGGGGTAGTGGCCCCTGTTGTTGCAAGAAAAGAAAGATGTTTTTCTATGCGGGTTGCTTCCATTGTCTCAATTCTCTTCAGGGTACTTCTGATCTCATCCATGTTTGCATCTTCTATAGAATATGCTGCCCTGAACAGATTTGGCAGGGGGCTAAGAGTTAGCCTTCTAGTTGATTGATATAATGCATCCCAGTGTTTATTTTTGAGAAAGGCCTTCTGGAATGCCGCAGACTCTTTTTCAATCTTTGAAAGCAACCTGAATTTATAAAAGATAATAGCCCACGAAATTATTGAAAAAAACAATAATATCAAAAGGACGAATTTTACAACCGTACCTGCTTTCAATATGAGTGTTAATACAGTGTCACCGCCCATATTCTATTGAAGTTTAAAGGAAAGCTGCTAAAAAGTCAAAGTTTGAATCCTGGTTACGTTCCCGCATAACGGGTGTTTGATCTTATAACCGAATTTAGGTTATTGCAATTGAAGCATGTTCATAATTTTTTACGAGTCAAACTTATATAAATTTCATAAATAAGCTTATTGTATTGTTGACAAAACCTTTTTGCTATGGTAATTTTTCAGAACTTTATCTTTTTTGAACTCTTCTAAACCATTTACTTTTAAGGAACAGGAGTTTGAATGCTAGAAATCAATAATTGGTTTTTCGTTCAGCTTGCTAATTTCATACTTCTCCTTATTATCCTGAATTTCATATTATTTAAACCTTTTCTCCGCCTTTTTAAAGAGAGAGAAGAAGGTACAAAAGGGGCTTTGGACAAGGCCAAGGCAATGGATGAGGAAAAAGATGATATTATCGCTCAGATTGATTCAAAAATAGCACAGGCAAGGGGCAAGGCAAAAACGGTTTTTGAGGAATTGGCCAAGGAAGGTATGGATAGTCAGAAAAATACCCTTGACTCAGCCCACGAAGAAGCAGTAGAAGTAAACAGGAAAGCAAAGGAAGAACTGGAAGCTGCAACGGAAAAGGCGAGGTCAGCGTTAAAATCCGATATTGAAATGTTCTCAAAACAGATCATGGAGAAATTGGTCAGGGTATGAAGAAAAAATTTCAAATTTATAGTATGTTAGCTTTCATTATTACCTCTTTGTTTGTTTCTGCAGCATTTGCCGGAGGCGGAGAGACCGGTGAACATGCCTTTACGTGGAAGGATTGGCTTTGGCCTGTTGTTAATTTTGCCATACTTGTTTTTATTCTCTTTTATTTCGGGCGTAAACCTATCGGAGAATACTTTAAAAAACGCACAGAAGTGATTGAAAAATCCCTTAAGGAAGCAAAAGAGGCAAAAGAACTTGCTCAAAAGACACTCGATGAAGTACGGAACCGGCTTAAGAATACAGATATGGAAATAGAGCACATACTTGAGGCTGCAAAAAAATCAGGAGAAAAAGAAAAGGAGGCAATCATTGCAGAGGGTGTAAGGTTAAAAGAGAAAATCCTTGAGCAGGCAAAGGCAAATATTGATTTCGAATTACAGAAGGCAAAGCAAAAGATAAAATCTGATGCCGCTATAATGGCGCTTGAACTTGCAGAAAAACAGATAAAAGAGAAACTGGGACAGAGAGATCAGGAGGCCCTTATAGAAGACTATATAAAAAGACTCGAGGGAAAGAATTGAACAAAGGTCAGATTGCAAAAAAATACAGCAGATTGCTTATGGAGACGGTGGATGTCTCAGACATACCTCACATCATTGAGGAACTGAAAGTCTTCTCAAAATTGATTTCTGAAAATAGAACACTTAAAATTTTGTTTGAAAGCCCTATTTTCTCGGAAGACGAAAAAGACAAGGCATTAAAGGACCTGCTTTCTCGTCTTAACGTATCTCCGCAAACCGATAAATTTCTCAGAATGCTCATGTTGCACGGGCACCTGTTTGCAATAAACGAAGTAATAGTTGCATCAATTGCAGCTTACAATGAAAAGCTAAAAAAGATGACGGCCCTGGTAATCTCTTCTATCTCTATGGAAAACAGCTATATTGACAGACTTAAAAACGCTCTTAAGGAACTAACTAAAAGGGATATTGATATTGAAAACCAGGTTGATCCGTCCCTTCTCGGTGGATTTGTTGTTAAGGTAGGCAGCACAATTTACGATAACAGCCTGAAAGGTCAACTTCGTCTGTTGCAGACGGAGTTAATGAGATAAAAATGCGTTAAGAGTTCAGAGTTATGAGTGAAGGGTTTTGGAATTACATGCAACTCATTAACTCGTTACTCAAACCTCTGAACTCTTAAATTTTGGGGGTGATTGAATGGAAGTTTCAAATCTTAAAGCTGAAGAAATAAGCGAGCTGATAAAAAAACAGATTGCCGATTTTGAAAAACGCGTGGATGTAAGCGAAGTTGGTTCAGTTATTAAAGTTGGTGACGGTATTGCACGTGTATACGGTCTTGACAAATGTATGGCATCGGAACTACTTGAATTTCCGAATGGCGTATATGGAATGGCGCTGAACCTTGAGGAAGATATGGTAGGCGCGGTTCTCTTTGGTGAAGACAAGCTTATTAAAGAAGGCGATATTGTTAAACGTACAGGCAAGATTATGGAAGTGCCTGTAGGAGAGGCCCTGGTTGGAAGGGTCGTAAATGCAATCGGCCAGCCAATAGACGGAAAGGGACCTATTGATGCAAAAGATTCAAGAATGGTGGATGTTGTTGCCCCCGGTATCGTTGACAGGCAGCCTGTAAGAGAGCCTCTTCAGACGGGTTTAAAGGCAATTGATTCCATGATACCTATTGGAAGGGGCCAGAGGGAGCTTATTATTGGTGACCGTCAGGTGGGGAAGACTGCTATAGGGCTTGATGCCATTATAAACCAGAAGGGCGGAGATGTTATATGCATATACGTTGCAGTTGGTCAGAAGCGTGCAAATATCGTCCGGGCTGTTAAGACCCTTGAGGACTTTGGGGCAATGGAGCACACAATCGTTGTTAATGCTTCTGCAAGTGAACCAGCCCCGCTTCAGTACATAGCCCCTTTTACAGGATGTGCGATGTGTTAGTATTTTAGAGACAACGGTAGGCATGCATTAATAATATATGATGACCTGAGCAAGCAGGCAGCTTCGTACAGGCAGCTTTCACTTCTGCTCAGGCGCCCGCCGGGTCGTGAGGCGTATCCGGGTGATGTCTTCTATCTCCATTCACGACTTCTCGAAAGGGCGTCAAAGCTCTCCGATAAACTGGGAGGAGGTTCTCTTACCGCGCTTCCTATCATTGAGACGCAGGCTGGTGACGTGTCAGGCTATATCCCGACAAATGTTATTTCAATTACGGACGGCCAGATATACCTTGAGCCGGAACTGTTTTATGCCGGCGTCAGACCCGCTGTTAACGTTGGTCTGTCGGTAAGCCGTGTTGGTGGTGCTGCTCAGATAAAGGCGATGAAACAGATCGCCGGTATGTTGAGGCTTGACCTTGCACAGTTCAGGGAGCTTGCCGCATTTGCACAGTTCGGCTCCGACCTAGATAAGGCAACCCTTGCACAGATTGAAAGAGGGAAGAGAATGGTTGAGCTTCTGAAACAGGATCAGTATGTTCCGCTTCCCGTTGAACAGCAGATAGCGCTCATATTTGCAGGTGCCGAAGGTTTTCTCGATGACATTCCGGTTGAGTCAGTGAAGAAATTTGATGCTGAATTCTTAAAATACATGAAAGATCAAAAAGAGGATGTGCTCAAGGAATTAGCCGAAAAGAAGGCTATTGATGATGATTTAAAGGCTAAGTTGTCCCAGGCGATAGAAGATTTCAAGAAAGGATTTCAAGCGTAAAGACAGCAATAAGCTGTTAGCTATTAGCGATAAGCAAAAATAAATTTTTGACTTACAGCTAATCAGCTTAAAGCTAGAAGATATGGCTACGTTAAGAGACATAAAAAAGAGAATACTGGCTGTTCAGAATACCCAGAAGATTACCAAGGCCATGAAGATGGTAGCCGCTGCAAAGCTGAGAAAGGTTCAGCAGCGGATGCTGAATCTGAGACCCTATGCAGACAAGATGAACGCTGTCCTTACAGATCTTGCCAGAGGAGCCGACAGGGAATCACATCCTTTGCTTGCATTCAGGCCGAGAAAGACCGTCGAGGTGCTTGTGATCAACGCTGATAGAGGACTCTGCGGAGCCTTTAATACGAATATCCTTAAGGCCGCACAGGAGCAGATTGATAATTACAAAAAAGAAGGATTTGAAGTAAGTATAAGCGGTGTCGGTAAAAAGAGCAGGGATTATTTTAGAAGAAGGGATGTCCCTTTGAGGAAAGCGTGGACCGGTATTTCCGGAAATGTTCGTTTTTCCGATGCCGAGGAAATCGCCAATGATATTAAAGAAAATTATATTAATGAAACCATAGATGAAGTAGTCGTGGTATACAACGCATTCAAGTCCATGGTAGCACAGACGGTTACCGTAGCAAAGCTCCTTCCGTTAGCTCCGATAGAAGAAGGTGAAGAAGGGTCTGCTGCTGAATCAGCTTCAGCGGATTATATATATGAACCTTCCATGGAAGCGATTTTTGACAGATTGATTCCCAGGAATGTTGATATACAGGTTTACAGGGCAATCCTTGAAAGCTCGGCTGCTGAAGAGGCTGCAAGGATGAGTGCCATGGAAAACGCCACAAAGAACTGCGATGAAATGGTAGATAAACTCACGCTTCAATTCAATAAGGCAAGACAGGCCGGCATCACAATGGAATTAATGGATATCGTAGGTGGTGTGGAGGCTTTAAAAGGATAATTTAGCTTATAGCTGTTAGCTATTAGCTATAAGCTTTTTTAAATTTTGAATTTTACATTAATTATATAGGGGGTTTCAATTATGAATATGGGAAGGGTTGCAGAGGTTATCGGGGCAGTCGTTGATGTTGAATTCGATGAAAAACTGCCTGAGATATTAAATGCTATTACGGTAGATCAGCCGGGAGATCCTGAGAAAGGCGTTCCTGCAATTAAATTAACACTTGAGGCAGCGGCACATCTTGGAGAAAACAAGGTGAGAACCGTGGCAATGAGTCCTACCGACGGCTTGGTCAGAGGTATGGAAGCCGTGGATACGGGTCAGCCGATAGCAGTGCCTGTAGGCGAACCTGCGCTTGGAAGAATTATAAACGTTATCGGCGAACCGATTGATCAGCTTGGTCCTTTAGAAGCAAAAATCAGACTGCCGATTCACAGGGAAGCCCCCGAATTTGTTGAACAGGAAGCCGTTACAGAGGTGTTTGAGACAGGCGTTAAAGTCTTTGATCTCCTTGTGCCTTTTGTCAGGGGTGGAAAAATGGGGATGTTCGGAGGCGCGGGAGTGGGCAAGACCGTTATTATCATGGAAATGATATATAATATCGCAAAGGTTCACGGCGGTGTGTCTGTGTTTGCAGGCGTTGGCGAGAGGACAAGAGAAGGTAACGACCTTTATCTTGAAATGAAAGAATCGGGCGTTATAGCAAAGGCGGCGCTTATTTACGGCCAGATGAATGAGCCGCCAGGGGCGCGGGCAAGAGTCGGACTCTCAGCCCTTACAGTGGCAGAACATTTCAGGGATGAAGGACAGGACGTTCTTCTATTTATAGACAATATATTCAGATATACACTTGCAGGCGCTGAGCTTTCAGCACTTCTTGGAAGAATGCCTTCAGCAGTTGGATACCAGCCAACACTCGGTACTGATATGGGAAACCTTCAGGAGAGGATTACTACCACAAAGAAGGGCGCTATTACATCAATGCAGGCAATCTACGTTCCTGCTGACGACCTTACTGACCCTGCTGTTGCAACGGCATTTACACATCTTGACGGTACGGTGGTTCTTGCAAGGCCAATTGCCGAGCTTGGAATATATCCTGCTGTTGACCCCCTTGATTCAACATCAAGAATCCTTGATCCAAAGGTACTGGGAGAAGAGCATTATAGCGTTGCGAGGAATATCCAGATGATTCTTCAAAGATATAAAGAACTGCAGGATATCATCGCAATTCTCGGAATGGAAGAGCTTTCAGAAGACGATAAACTTACCGTTTCAAGGGCAAGAAAGATACAGAGGTTCCTGAGCCAGCCGTTCAGTGTTGCAGAGACATTTACCGGCACACCAGGGAAATACGTTAAAGTTGCAGATACCATAAAAGGCTTCAAGGCAATAACTGATGGAAAATACGATGATATGCCAGAGCAGGCATTCTACATGGTAGGCCCAATAGAAGAGGTAGAGGAAAAAGGGAGAAAGCTGGGCTGGAGCGGCTAAAAGCTGTTATTAGTTATTGGTTATTCGAATAACGATTAACATATAACGAATAACAGAGATAATTGAAAGCTTCATTGCAAAAAAGAGAGAATATTAAAACAATGGAGAAAGATTTAAATTAAAGGACCATTAAATGGCTGAGAAACTGACATTGGATATCGTAACTCCGTACGGACACATTTTTACTGATGAGGTTGATGATGTTGTTGCCTCCGGCAGTGAAGGTGAGTTCGGAGTTTTACCCGACCACGCATCGTTTCTTACAACTCTCAAAGTTGGAATGTTAACCTATAAAAAGGGATCCGAAATTGGACACTTTTTTGTAAACTGGGGATATGCCGAGGTAGGTCCCGATAAAGTTACGGTACTCGCTGACAGCGCGGAAAGATCCGAAGATATTGATGTTGAAAGGGCCAAGGAAGCGATGAAACGCGCGGAAGAACGGCTTAAGAAGATTGAGGAATTTGACGAGGCACGCGCAACTGCATCACTTGAGCGGGCGTTAATGAGAGTACAGATAGCGGAAAAGTTCCGGTAAGATAACTTTTTTTCAATACCGATTCAAGATTCATGATGCACGATACATGATTTATTCTGTATCGTGCATATTTGTTTTTCATAACACAACTATCGATTTCACTTTTTTATGAACCCAAAAAATGCATTTAAATAATGCAGGCGTTGGAAGAAAATTTATGAAAATTTTGCCAGAATACCCCTTGCTGTGCAAGGGGATGAATGGCATCCTTTCAAATCCCCTCTCCCCTGGTGGGAGAGGGAAAGGGTGAGGGGGAACAAATTAATCAATCACCCCACCTTAATCCTCCCCCGTCAAGGGGGAGGAGAATTAAGATGACCCGCCTTGTAGGCGGGGAGCATCACTTGTTATAATTTTGCACAAAAGCTATCATTTTAATGACACTAATACTCAATATTTTTCGTTTTAATGGTGCTATCATGCTAAAACTTTTAATATTCGATCTTGACGGGACGCTTGCAGATACAAGCAGGGATATTGCTGATGCGATCAATTATGCCTTAAGACCTTTTGGGCAGAGAACCTTCTCTGTTGAGGAGATAAAGGTAATGGTTGGTTCGGGCATATCAAAGTTGCTGGGGTCTTTGATTCCCAAAGAAGGGCTGGTCCCTACATACCCACCCTTACTAAAGGGGGGCAACAGGAAGGGAAACGAGGATTTTTCTGCCAAAGAATTGGTTACCAACAGATTTCTTGAGTTTTATTCAAAACATCTTCTTGATCATACGATAGCATATCCTCAGGTAAAAGAGACGTTATCAAAACTCACTGCATATAAAAAGGCTGTCCTTTCGAACAAGAGAGAGACATATTCAACAGAGATTCTCAAAGGGCTGGAACTTGCAGAGTATTTTGACATCATTTGGGGCAGCGACAGTGTGCGTGAAAAAAAGCCTTCACCTGTGCCTATTCTTGATTTGATAAAAAAGTTCAATGTATCGCCAGATGAAACCGTTGTTATTGGTGACAGCAATTATGATATAGATGCAGGCAAGGCAGCGGGCGTAAAGGTCCTTGCCGTTACATATGGCTTTCGCAGTATGGAATTTTTAAAAGGCGCTGATATAATAATTGATAGCTTTCAGGAGCTGTTAGATGTTTTACCTCAAATCGATTAATGAATACCTCTTTAAAACCCAAGTCAGACGAGACTCTTGACAGTATAAAAAACATAAAGCTGTTTCAGGCAAAAGACGGTTATCGTTTCAGCGTGGATGCACTGTTGCTTGAAAATTTTATCTCGGCAAAACGGCTTGACAGAGGCATAGAACTGGGAACGGGATCAGGGATAATATCCATCCTCCTTGCAAAAAGGGTGAAAAATACAGAATTCATCGCTGTTGAAATACAGAAGTCTCTTGCTGACCGTGCTAAAAGAAATGTACATTTGAACAGGCTTGATGAGAGAGTAGAAATCCTGTCAAAAGACATAAAAGAGCTGAGAAAGATTTTTTCGACGAATGAATTTGATTTTGTATTCTCGAACCCGCCGTTTAGGAAAATGAAATCAGGACGTTTGAGTAATTATGAAGAAAGGGCTGTTGCAAGACATGAAATAGAGATAACACTTCCAGACCTGATAAAGATAGCCTCTTACTTACTCAAACATTCAGGCAAATTTTATCTAATATATCATCCCTTCCGGCTTGCCGAGCTGATAAGCATGCTGCGAAAATCACGACTTGAACCAAAGAGGATGAGATTTGTACATTCTCGAAGAGTTGAGTCTCCGACAGGATCAGGGGAGGGGGCTAAAATGGTGTTAATTGAAGCAGTAAAGGGTTCGGGTATATGGCTAAAGATCGCTCCGCCTTTATATATTTATGAAAAAGGCAATAAATATACTTCAGAGATGAAAAAAATTCTTAAAACATAGAAAAAAACCATATAAATGTTAATTATCTTTACATATTTGGATATTAATATGATAAATAAAAATACATTAAATTCAATGTGTTATAAATAATATTTACATATATGTCGTTAATTATTACAAAGTGTAAATATTATTTACGTTTAAGAGTAATTCTATTAATCCATTAATGTAATAAAAACAATAAGTTATAACTGGCAAGAAATTTGCTTTAATATTATTAATAGTTCAAGAATTTACAGATTTCTTTTTTGAGCTATTTCATTCTCCTCCCCCTCTTTTACCCCTCCTGTTCATAGGAGGGGTTTCTTTTTTTAAATTTTTTAATTCTTATACAGGTGTTCCCCCAGTCATTCCCTGACTTGATCAGGGAATCCAGGTTTTCTGGATCCTCCGCTCAAGCCATTAACCGGATGGTACAGGGCAAGCTGGAGGATGACAAAAGTGATTGCTTCGCTCGTCTGAAAGACCTATAAAAAAATGGGAAAACTCATCTTCTTATGCGCTTTTTTTTATAGTATAATTTTGTTATACTATTTTGCTTAATTTTTGGGCCG
>CAYFXR010000199.1:0-15826 GCA_964347155.1 uncultured Nitrospiraceae bacterium
TTCCCTCCCCCTTGACGATCAATGACGCATCTAGGGGAGGGTCAGGGGTTTCATGAGCATCTTCCTGAAAACATTTCGCAATCCTTCCGCAGGCTATAATGACTCATGAAAGATGCGCGCTTATCCCTTCGTCGATAAAACTTTAGATAATCCACTCTTCATATATGATTTATTTATTTTGCTGGTTAAATCGTCCCCGATTGAACCAGAAGCAAGATGTTCCACGTGGAACGTTCAGATAGAAATTTGCCAAAATTGACTATTTATTAATAGTTATGCTACATTTTTTTAAATCATTACTGCATACAATTGTTAAAATAATGTGGATCATCTCTAAAAAAGTTGCTATAATCTTCGGGATTCAGGGAGTCGAGGACGTATAGTCCCGCGTAAAGCGGCGAGGCCGCAACGCGGCTTTTCGTCGATGGGCGTAAGGCCCCGTTGGGGAAACGTTCCTGATTTTGCCTGATGAAGACATGAAACTGTTTGCCATTGTTTTGGACAGCAGTGATAAATGATCAATTAAGAATGATGAATATTATTTACCCTAAAAAATGGAATTAAATAATGCAGGCGTTGGAAGAAAATTTATTTATCGATACCTTAGACGCAATTCAATTAAATCTAAGGTGAATATTTCTGTTTCAAGCTATATGCATAATTTAATAATAAATCCATTGAATTAAATAAATTTTATTCCAATGTCTGCATTATTTGGGTTAAAGAAATTTATACAATTCTTTATTAATCCTCGAATCCTTTATACAAGCTAAACAGGAGAAGAACCTAAAATGTTAATACTTGGAATAGATACTTCATGCGATGATACAGCTGCCGCCATTGTGGAGGACGGCAGGAGAATTTTTTCAAATATTGTTTCCAATCAAGACGAGATCCATAAGAAATATGGCGGAATAGTCCCTGAACTCGCTTCAAGACGACATATTGAAATGATATGGCCTGTAGTTGATGAGTCAGTGAAAAAAGCTGGAGTACATTTCAAAGATATTTCTGCTATCGCTGTTACTCAAGGGCCTGGTTTAATTGGATCGCTTCTTGTGGGAGTATGCTTTGCAAAATCATTATCCTTTGTAAATGATATTCCGATGGTTGCAGTAAATCACCTTGAAGGGCATATATTTTCGGTATTTCTTGAAGAAAAGCCATCATTTCCTTTTCTAGCACTTGTTGTATCAGGCGGACATACTAATATTTACAAAGTAGGTGGATTCGGAAGTTATATTGAAATAGGAAGAACGAGGGATGATGCAGCAGGTGAGGCATATGATAAGGTATCAAAACTGCTGGGTTTTGGTTATCCCGGAGGGCCAATAATTGATACAATTGCATTAAAAGGAAATCCAGAGGCGATCGATTTCCCCAGGGCAAATCTCCAGGGTAGTTTTGATTTTAGTTTTAGCGGATTAAAAACTGCTGTTTTACATCATTTGAGAAAAAATCCGGAATCATTGAAAGAAGATATTGCAGCCAGCTTTCAGTTGTCTGTTGTGGAAGTACTAACGAAAAAATCAATAGAGGCTGCCAAGACAACAGGGATTCATAAACTGGTACTTTCAGGTGGTGTCTCTGCAAACAGCGCATTAAGGGAGAGTATAATGCACCATGCCTCAAAGGAAGGGATAGATGTTTTTTTGCCTTCATTGCATTTGTGCACTGATAATGCAGCAATGATAGCCTCAGCTGGTTATTACCGTTTTCAGAAAGGCGACATTGCTAATTACACTTTAAATCCAAAGAGTTATCTGCCATTAGGGTCAGCTGATGGCTAACTGTATTATTTGGGTTTCGAAGACTTTTTATGTCTTAAATTGGCAAGGATAAAGAGCGCTATCCCGATAGTAAGAGCTGAATCAGCTACATTAAAAGCAGGCCAATGCCAATCCTTCACATAAAAATCTATAAAATCAATAACTTTACCTGTATTAATGCGATTAATAAGATTTCCTATTGCACCACCGAGGACCAGGGAAAGTGAAAAAAGTTCCAGCCCTTTTGGAATTTTTGATAAATAAAATATTATCACAGTAATTGCAACAATTGATATAATGATAAAAATATTATTGCTCAGATTAGTCAAAATACCAAAAGCTGCCCCTTTGTTTTCCACATGTACGATACTAAGAAAAGGCAGTACTTTTATGTTTTCATAAGGCATAACCTTCGCAACTATTATTTTCTTAGTAACATAATCGAGAAAAACTACTGGTAAAGATATTAATGGTATAATTGAGCTTTTTTTCATGTTGTTAGCACCTCATAGCACCTTCTACATATTTCAGGGTAATTTTCATAATTTCCGACACTAATATCCCAATTCCAGCATCTCTGGCACTTATTGCCGTCAGCTTTCTCTATGAGAACAGCCATATCTTCGATATCAGTGCTCTTGTAAGCTGTCTCTGGAGCTTGTAAATTATTTAAAACTTCGGCTGAGGAAACTATAAATAGCGTGGGAAGGAAGGCTATATATTCTCTGAGAATACGATAAACCGATTCTCCTGCGTACAAGGTGACTTTAGCCTCAAGGGAATTTCCTAAAAATTTCTCCTGTCGCTTGATTTCTAATGCCTTGTTTACTTCATCGCGAAATTTTGACAACCTTTCCCATTTCTTTTCAAGTTCTTTGTCCACAAATTCAGGATTAACTTCTGGAAAAGCAGCAAGGAAAACGCTTTCCTTTTTTTCCCCTGGAATATGCTGCCAGATCTCTTCAGCTGTAAAGGAAAGAATGGGAGCTATAATTATTGTTAATGAAATCAATATGTTATGTAAAACTATCTGGGCAGCCCTTCTTTCTTTGGAATCTGATTTAAATGTATATAATCTGTCCTTGAGAATATCCAGATAAAAAGAACTCATGTCAATAACGCAGAACTGGTAAACAGCATGGTATACTTCATAAAATGCAAAATTTTCATACGCATTGTTAATTTTATTGATAAGATTTTGCAATATATTGAGGGCAAGCCTGTCTATTTCAGGCAGATCCTCTTTTTTCAACTCACTTAATTTTGCCTTGGCTGGATCAAAATCATATATATTGCCAAGTAAAAATCTACAGGTGTTTCTTATTTTTCTGTATGCCTCTATAAGACGGGAAATGATCTCATTGGAGATCCTCATATCTTCCCTGTAATCAGCAGATGAACTCCAGAGTCTCAATATCTCAGCCCCGTGTCTGGTTGTAATTTCCTGTGGAGAGATTACATTGCCCAGTGATTTAGACATTTTTTTGCCTTGTCCATCAACTACGAATCCATGGGTTAGCACTGCTTTGTATGGAGACCTGTTTCTAGTGCCAACTGAAGCGAGAAGGGAGCTCTGGAACCATCCCCTGTGCTGATCACTGCCTTCGAGGTAAAGATCGGCTGGGCTGCGAAGCCGCGGGTCAGCTTCGGTAACTGCTGCATGGCTTACCCCTGAATCAAACCACACATCAAGAATGTCCATTTCCTTGAAAAATTCTCCTGAACCGCATTTTGGGCATTTATAGCCGCTTGGCATTAATTCATTTGCAGATTTCTCAAACCATACATCGGCCCCGGCGTTCACAACTTCCTGCTCAATCCTTTTCATCACAGATTTGTCGTTTATAAATTCCTTACATTGTGTACATTGCAATAATGTTATTGGAACTCCCCATGCCCTCTGTCTTGAAATGCACCAGTCCGGTCTGTTTTCAACCATCCCGTAAATCCTGTCCATGCCCCATTTTGGAATCCACGTTGACTTCTTTATCTCTTCAAGGGCATGCTGCCTTAACCCATTTTTTTCCATTGAAATAAACCACTGTTCTGTTGCCCTGAATATAACGGGCTTCTTGCATCTCCAGCAGTGAGGATATGAGTGTATTATATTCTCTGAAGAACCGAGCAAAGCTCCTAACCCCTTGATTTTATTAACAATATTGCTATTTGACTTAAATACATTTTGCCCTGCAAAATCATGCACCTCTTCTGTAAAACGTCCCTTTGTATCAACAGGAGCATATACATCAAGGCCGTATTTTAAGGACATTTCAAAGTCTTCTTCCCCATGACCAGGCGCAGTATGCACTACCCCTGTGCCCTGTTCCAGAGTCACATGCTCACCGATAATGATTGGTACCTCACGGTCAATCCATGGATGTTTACAGACAATGCCTTCAAGTTCAGCACCTGTCCATGCTCCTTCTGTGACAGAATAATCATTCTCTTTATAACCAATATGTTCCATACAATCTTTAGTCAGATCATAAGCAACAATAAGTTCTCCTTCCGGTGTTTTAACCAGGCAATATTTAAAATCAGGATGAAGGGTCAAGGCCATATTAGCGGGAAGTGTCCAGGGAGTTGTTGTCCATATTACAAAATGCGTACCTTTGAGAGTATCGGGTGTAAATTTGCCCTGTGGGCTTATTACCTTAAACTTTACATAAATTGATGGTGACTCTTTGTCGGCATATTCAACTTCTGCTTCAGCAAGTGCTGTGACACATGTCGGACACCAGTGAACTGGTTTTTTCCCTTTATATACAGAACCCATCTGAACAAAATGATTAAACTCTCTGACAATAGATGCCTCATATGAAAAATCCATGGTAATATATGGACTTTTCCAGTCTCCGAATACGCCAAGACGCTTAAACTCTTCCCTTTGAATGTCAAGATATTTTTCAGCATATTCCCTACACAGTTTCCTTTTTTCAGGAATTGAAGTGCTGTCTTTTTTTGAGCCGAGTTTCTTATCCACTTGATGTTCTATGGGAAGGCCATGACAGTCCCAGCCGGGAACAAAGGGGGCATAATACCCTTTTAATGATTTATATTTAACGATAATGTCTTTCAGAACTTTATTAAGGGTATGTCCCAATTGGATATGGCCGTTAGCATAAGGGGGGCCATCATGCAAAATGTAGGTTTTAGACCTGTCTCTTTTCTGCATCTTTTGGTAAATCCCGTTTTTCTCCCAGAACTCAAGCAGTTCTGCCTCTTTTTTTGCTAAGTTAGCCTTCATAGGAAAGCTCGTCTGTGGAAGATTTAATGTTTTTTTATAATCGGTGACCATATTGTATTATTGGGTTAACATGCGTTACGATTGTATTATAACTCTATTTATTAAACATATTTTAAGAGAATATTAATTGTCTATTTCATTTATTAACTGATTACCAGAATGAACTTTCCCCTAGTATAGCTAAGAGGATTTCAAGTTTTCAGGGTGACTAAACAAAAAATCATACATCATCGAGAAACTTGTGTCAAGAAGACGAAGATATCTCGACTTAATATTTTTGTCAAAAATGTCGATAGTAAAATTAATTTGGCAAACCCGCTACAGCTTGATTAACTTGGAGGAGTATTTTACCGGGGGGAATTTTTTAACATTAAATTTTTTTTGGTATTGACAAAAATTAAAAACTGTTTTACTATTTGATTAACAATTCTTCTTTTTTACTATCCCATTAGAGCTGAAAGGTTAATACCTCCGAAATATATTTTTTTCAAAAATATTTATTCCCTTTGAAAAGGAAGTGATAATCCCATGGTAAACAAAACTAAAAACCGAGGAGACAGTATGAATATTACAAATCTCAAAGAAAAGACAATCGATGAACTGACAAAAATGGCAAAAGGATTAAGTGTTGAAGGTGCAAGGGGGCTCAGGAAACAGGATTTAATCTTTGCGATACTACAGGCACAGACCGAAAAGACAGGTTTAATTTTTGGAGAGGGAGTGCTTGAGATTCTCCCTGACGGTTTCGGTTTTCTCCGATCTCCCAATTACAGTTATCTACCGGGACCAGATGACATATATGTCTCCCCTTCACAGATAAGGAGATTTAATCTCAGGACGGGAGACCTTGTAACCGGACAAATAAGGCCACCAAAGGAAAGTGAAAGATATTTTGCCCTTCTTAAAGTCGAGGCTGTAAACCATGAACCTCCTGATGAGAGTATAGAAAGACCGCTGTTTGACAATCTTATTCCTTATTACCCTACGGAGGCAATAGACCTTGAATATAACAAAGAGGATTATTCGACAAGGGTAATGGCTCTTGTTACTCCAATTGGAATGGGACAAAGGGGTATGGTGGTTGCAGCACCGAGGACAGGCAAGACAATGCTACTGCAATCTATCGCAAAGTCAGTCAAAAAGAACCACCCTGATACCCATCTTATCATACTGCTTATTGACGAGAGGCCTGAGGAGGTTACCGATTGGAAAAGACAGGTGAGTACAGAGATTATAAGCTCAACATTTGACGAGCCTCCGCAGAGGCACCTTCAGGTTGCTGAAATGGTAATTGAACGGTCAAAGAGGCTTGTGGAAACAAATAAAAATGTTGTAATCCTTCTTGACTCCATAACGAGGCTTGCAAGGGCATACAATGCGGTAATTCCCGCCAGCGGAAAAGTCCTTTCGGGTGGTCTTGATTCCAATGCACTTCAGAAGCCGAAGAGGTTTTTCGGTACGGCAAGAAATATTGAGGGCGGAGGCAGCCTGACAATTATTGCAACAGCTCTCGTTGATACCGGCAGCAGGATGGATGATGTTATTTTTGAAGAATTCAAAGGGACAGGTAATATGGAGTTGCATCTCGACAGAAAACTTGTAGATAAGCGGATATTCCCTTCCATCAATATTAATGCCTCTGGTACAAGGAAAGAAGAACTGCTTGTAGACAGAAATATGCTTCAGAGAGTGTGGATATTGAGAAAAGTGCTTCATTCACTCAGTACGGTCGAGAGTATGGAGTTCCTGCTTGATAAGATTAAGGGAACAAAGAACAACAAAGATTTCCTCGACATGATGAACAAGTAAAAAGGTTGTTTGCAAAATGTAAATAGTTTTCAGTTTGCTGAGAGATTGTTGGGCTCGTGCAGGTCAACGACTCGTAGAGGTGAAAAAATGAGTCGCAGGACAAATGAGAAAAGTAAGTGCCCCGTTAGACAACCGCTAACGAGGCTCTTATTCCTTTTTGTTCACTAAAAGCAGACGCATTTAATTATTCAGTAAAGGTAATTGCCTCTGTAGGACATGTATCAGCCGCTTCCTGGCAGTCACATGAATCACATTTATCATCTGCTTTAACAATTGCCTTCTCGTCGTCTCCAAGCTCAAACACTTCAGGGCAAAGTTCAACACATGTACCACAACCTTCACATAAGTCATAGTCAATAACTGGTTTTTTCATACGTACCTCCAATTATATTTGTAATATTCAGCCTGATCAATCAGACCTATTTTCTGTTACAAAAACTTTTTTTAAAGCCTCTTAAGCCTAAATTGATCTTATATTATACATAAAGGGCTAAAAAACTTTACCATACAAAACAAAATATAAGAATAATTTATAAATAAAAAATTTTATTTGAATAAAACAGCACTATCCTTATTACTCTACAGGAGTGACTACTGCCATTACTACAAGTTTTTCTCCTTTGTCAGCAGTAAAGCCATGCAGGACCATTGGGTCACAAGGGATGCAGGTTTTTTCATCTGCCTCAATGCTTTCATCTCCGACCGTAAAAGTACCTTTCCCCTCAACAACATACATTAAAAGCCTGAGCGGTGCCTTATGAGGGTCTAGTTTTTGACCTGGCTCAAGACACATGAGTGCAATCCTCATCTCGGGTTTGTCAGCAAGCATTTCTCTGGATATCTTGTCAGGATAAAATTTTATCAGTTTTTTCAAATCAAGTATTTCCATGTTTCCCTCCTCTTAAGCCGAATAGCATTATCAAAAGTTTTTAAAAAAATTAACGGGTTAGGGTAAAGATGCCAGTTTAGTTAATAGGTTAAGTAAGTAGGTCTTCTCTTTGTTTTCCATTTACCCCTTACCATAATCAAATCACCATGCTGGCCTGCTAACCTTTACCCTATCCTTAGATCAAACTGGCATTTCTACAAGTCATGGACCTGAAACTTAGCCTCAATAATATCATTTTTCATAGTTAAAGACACATGATGAACATGCATCAACAGACCTCTCCCCTTTACATAAACCTGATATTCCATGATGGCACAAAGCAAAATCATATTTCAAAGGGTCATTCTGATCCAATTTTTTGAGTGATTCAGTTATTTCTTTTGCAGTCTTCCAGTCAGAGGCAGTTCTTTTTGTCAAACCAATGCACCTTGAAATCTTTGCTATGTGAGTATCGAGAGGGATAATTAATTTGGATGGTGGAATTTCATGCCAGATTCCTAAATCTATATCTCTGGTTCTTACCATCCACCTGAGAAACAGATTCATACGTTTACATGCACTTCCTTTATGAGGAGCCGGAAAAAGTTGGATTAAACCATATGGCTTAACATTTCTTCCATAAACCGGTGAAGTGTTTATCTTATGTACATAATCCACAAATCCGTTCAATGCATAACCAGTGTCTTCATGTTCTGATTTATAGAAGTGATAAAAGAGGTTTTTCAGGGACTTCCATTTTTTAAGAATATGATTAAGTATATAAACGCCACAGAGAATATCCTTTTCTTTATTAAACCGGTAGCTAATCCCCCTTAAATATTGAGCATCTTTTTTCAAAGAAAAATTCATAAAAAACTGCGCGGGATGTTTGCCTCCGGGATTGAGAATGTGCTCTATCACTGGTTTGAAAAGCTCAACCTTCCCGTAAGCAAAACAGGAGGCAATAAAACCTGCCGTTTCCATATCATTAGGATAAGAGTATCTATGAGCAAACTCTATAGGGTCGTGTTTAAGCCTTTCATTGAAATCATATTCTTTGTAGAATGTGTCGAGAATCTTTTTGAGTTTCATAAATTTTTTCTTAAATATCATATTTCTCATCATACCATAATTCATTCATCTCTCTATGCAATCCCCTTTTTGTCATAGCGAGTCCCGACCACATACCCCTTTGACGTATTACAAAATTCCAATTATAATCTACCTATGTTAGAAATTTTAAAAGATCTTCCGATGACGTTTATCCCTCTTTTTGTTGCCATGGATCCCTTCGGTGTGCTGCCTATTTATATGTCAATCACTGTGGAACTGGCAGACGATGAAAAAAGGAAAGTAATCAGGTATTCAATACTATCAGCATTAGCTATATGTCTGGTTTTCATAGCTGTTGGTGAAGCCGTCTTTAGTATTTTAGGAATTACTGTTGATGATTTTAAAATAGCCGGTGGGCTTCTCCTTCTTGTACTGGCTTTTATCGAGCTGGTTAAGGAGAATGAGCATCACAAGAAAGCTCACGATGTGGGAATAGTTCCAATCGGGGTACCTCTCCTTGTTGGGCCAGCGGTCTTGACTACCTTAATTGTGCTGGTTGACCATTATGGAATAACACCTACATTGATATCACTTGTTCTCAACTTAACAGTAGTATATTTTGTTTTTTCAAGTGCACAGACTATCATCAAGATAATTGGAAAAAACGGTGTCATTGCAATCTCCAAAATAGTCGCATTGCTTCTCGCAGCAATAGCAATTATGATGATCAGGATAGGCATAGAATCGTACTTGAAGATGTAAATATTATTTTATTAAAACGCTTATAGCTTTTTTTGCATATATTTTCCACTAGATTCCTGCTTGCGCAGGAATGACGTCATTCCCGTGAAAACGGGAATCCAGAAATGCTGACCATTGGAACGGAGTTTGCTATGAACTTTGCTGATGACGGATACTGTTTTGTATGCGGGCCGAATAACCCTATCGGTCTCAAGCTCGATTTTTCTTTTGATGGGGAAAAAATCAAAACGGAATTTTTTCCACAAAAAGTACATCAGGGATACAAAGATATTATACACGGTGGTATTATTTCAGCCCTCCTTGATGAGGCAATGGTGAAGCTTGCAATTGAATTGGGCATGCCTGCGGTTACTGCCCACATGGATATCCGTTTAAGAAAGGCAGTGAATGTAGGCGAAAAGATAACAGTCGTTGCTGAGATATTGGAAAACACAAAAAAGCTTTTAACCGCACATGCAAAGGCTGTTTTAGTTAATAACGAAGTTATTGCCGATGCAAAAGGGAAGCTGATTAAAATTCAGGGTTCAAGGGATGATTGATTTTTTTAATTTCACTCAAACCCTTGAATCCTGGAATCCTTGAACCCTGTTTAATATTTTTTATTAAAATAGTCTTCAAGTATCTGCCTGTGGTCAAAGGCGATGTCGTCAGGTAAGTTATTTTTTGTGAAAACACCTACATCCTTTGCATCGTCTGCTGCTTTTGGCGTACCTGACGCACTGGCTATAAATATGGTAGATACCGTATGGTGCCGAGGATCCCTTGCAGGTTCCGAGTATGTATGAAACTGTCTTACAATTTTGATATCGAGTCCGGTCTCCTCTTTTGCTTCCCTGCAGATTGCATCTTCAAGGGACTCCCCATAATCTACAAATCCACCCGGAATAGCCCATCCTGGAGGGGGATTTTTTCTTTTAATAAGGATAATCCCACCGTCTATTTCAATAATAGCATCAACAGTGAGAAATGGATTTCTCGGAGAGGATGCCATAAAGTTATCTAATTCTACTGTTCATTTTCTAATTTTATGGCGATGTCCTTTTCTGGAGAAATAGTGGATATGGCGTGCTTATAAATGAGTTGATGAGTATTTTGCTTTAACAGAATTACAAAGTTGTCAAACCCTTTTATCACCCCTTTTAAACGTGTTCCATTCATAAGATAGATTAAAACAGGAATCTTTTCCTTTCTGAGATGATTAAGGTAAAGGTCTTGAAGCTTGCGGTCCTTGTTGGTCATAGGGTGTCTCCTTTTTCAACAAAATATGAAATCGGAAATTGTCACGTTAAAAATTCTTTCTCTGTTTTTTATGAAAACAATACACGAATTGATAATTTTGTATACTCCACACCAACATTCAATTTTCATTAGAGTAAATAATTTTTTTAAGAATTTCAACATTATTGATGACCATTACAAAAATTTTATCTGCTTCTATAACTCCTGATATGTCTACCCAGTTTATATCCGGCTCTTTCCTAAACCATGTGAACTGCCTCTTTGCAAACATCTTTGAGCGTTTTTTTGTCAGTCTTACAGCTTCATTAAAAGCAACAATACCTTTGATATATAATCCCATTTCTTTATATCCGAGTGCCTGCAAAGCAGTTCTGTTTGGCTTTATTTTCAAAAGTCTTTTTGTCTCATCCAGCAAGCCATCCTTTATCATTTTGTCAACTCGTTCTTCAATAAGCCTGTACAGTTCCCTTCTTTCCCTTGTAAGTCCAATTTTAATAAACCTGTAATTTGATGGTTTTGTATATAAACGCTGGTATTCGGACATACGTTTATGAGACTTCAGTGACACCTCGATAGCACGGACAATGCGCCGTACATCATTTTGTTTTATTTTTTGTGCAGCTTCCGGATCAAGAGTTTTTAGTTTATTGTAAAGATAACCTTTTCCATGTCTTTTTTCCTCTTCTTTTAATCGGTTTCTTAATGACTCATCCGCACCCGGCCCTTCAAATAATCCTCCTGTCAATGACCTTATGTAAAGACCTGTGCCTCCGACAATTAACGGGATTTTATTTTTACTGTGTAAGTCATCAATAATTTCAATTGCTTTTTTTTTGAATATTCCTGCACTGAACTTCTGATCCGGGGATACGATGTTTATTAAATGATGTCGCACGGCATCAATCTCCTTCTTCGAAGGCTTGGCGGTTCCTATATCCATATGACGATACACCTGCATAGAATCTGCACTGATGATTTCGGTATCAAGTGCCCTTGCAAGAAAGATGGATAACCCGGTTTTTCCAACACCGGTAGGACCGAGAAGTATGATGACCGTCTTCATAGTATACCGATTATATCATTTAATGAAATACGTGTTCCTGATATGTATTAAGTCCCGTGCTCGCTGCTGGCTCAATATTCCAGATTGAACTATAGATTTCATAACTTGAGAATATGCAAAATCAAGCTTTCAATCGGTTATTCTCAGATGGTGATTTCTATCAAAGTAACAGATTTACCATAATCTTCGTATAAACATGATCAGTTTTGAAAATGCTCAGAAAAACTTTTGGCAATAATATTATTAACCCATGTTCGATAGTGTCCCCCTGAATGCTGATTTTTGGTCGGCAATTTTGGTATTGCTCCTAATATAGACTCAAGCTCAGGATGCCAATCAGCAAAAGCAACGTTGTTTTCCTCTGCCCATAGTTTTAACCAACTGTAGGAATCAGACGAGCTTTGAGGCAAATCTGCCCAACTGACAATGAGCTGAGCTTTCATTTCCCTGGAGACGGCCAATAGTTTTTTTAGTTTACCTTCCTGCAATTCTGCCACACTTGCGATACCTTTGTTCAGTTGTTTTTTATAGGTATCATTTTTGATATAGGACTGCCTTCTCACATTACCTATAGCAAGTTTTATTCTTTTACCAATCTCGGTATTATTTGTAATCCACTGTAGTGGTTTAAGTAACACACCCCAATGAGGATTGCCCTCAACGAGATGCTTGTGTCGGTATCCATTTTCAAACAAAATGTCATCTGTATAATCGTTCGAGCAACCTAAGTAGAGAATATAGTCTGGCTTGCCAAGATTTTTTTTATACATAAGAAGAGACAGAATTGCTTGTTCTGTGCCGAAGGCAGCAAGCCCGAGATTTATGACTGCATATTTTGTTATATATTTACCATTTTCCATATTCAGCATCATAGATAGTTGAAAAGGATAAGAAGCATCAATAGGCAGACCCGTTCCCTGTGTGTATGAGTCGCCGATACAAAAAATCAAAACATCATATGCGGTAAAAGAATCCTGTACATTAATAGTCCCCAGTTTATTCGTATAAACCTCTTGCTGATAATCGGTCGTTTTGAACAAATGTATGTTGTCTTTCAAGCGAGTACCGAGTGTTTCATCATATTTGTATGCACCGATATATCCTGTCGTATAAACAGGATAAAATGCCCTTATAACAACCTCAAGAACTCCTACGACTATCAGTAGTGTAATAGTCGACATCACAATACGAATATAGATTTTTCGCATTACGTATTCTCTTTCGTCCTAACGATTATTTAGATGAAATATAAAGAAACCCTAAATATTGACATTCCAATTTGCTCTTCATAATACGATAGACGCATTGCGTCTATCAAGACAATTTTGTCAATCGGGGGATATTGGCATGAAAAAAGTACATTAAAATAATTCTAGAATTTACTGCGTTCCAAGAACCACATTAAGAAAAAAGTATATCCCTTCTTATGTGTATTGGACAATATAATTTTAAGCTAGGTAAGCATTTCCTTTTCCGTGATAATGATTTCTCGTAAAGTTTGGCTTTTTGGGGAACAGTTATTTTATCTATATTATAAAGTCTGTGTTATAGATTTGAATTTAATGAAAGGGTGTCCCTAATTTTCTATAGAATATCACAAATAGTGTTCCAGTGTAAATTTAAAAATATTTATAGATTTTATAAGTTTCCGTTATATAAGAAGAAATATTAGCCATTAGTCTTATGCTCTTTTGGATCATGTTTTTAAATTAATTGCTTAACCCAAATAATGCAGACATTGCTCAAGAAATTAGTTAACTCGATAAAATTATTATTAAATTATGCATATAGCTTGAAACAAAAATATTCACCATAGATTAGTTGCAATTGCGTCTAAGGTATCGAAAAATAATTTCTTTCACAAAGCCTGCATTATTTGAAATGCATTTTTGGGTTAAGCAAATCGAAAGTCAGCGATTATAATCTGATATCAATAGAAAGGGAAATTCTTCCTCAAAAAAGCGGCTACAATCAGTTATTCTCAGATTTTGATTACTATCAGATTATCGCGTGCACTGCTTGTCATTGAAATAGATGAATTTAATAATCGTTTATTATCGATTGAAAACAGGCAGAAAAAAGAGGCTCGGAAATATCCAAGCCTCCTTTCATCAGAAACAATAAATCCCTCTTTTCAGAATCTTCTTAACATCTACGGATCCAGATAATTGTTCTGATCGTTAGCAGTGTCTGCCAAATCGGCAGCATCTTTGCATTGGCCTGACTCGATTAACGCGGCTACCTTCATCATAGCCATAGAACTGGTTATAATGTTTCCCTGAGCGTCAACGAATTCACAGCAGTCAGATAAATAACCATACCTGAGGTTATACCTCAACGCTGCCAATTGTGCCATAGCTCTGACACAAGGATCACTTCTATCTTTCCCTTTTTTAAGGAGGGCCGGACAGAAAACCGGGTCAAAATCTTCTGGAGTTGCCGGATGACGCTGTTTTTTACCTACTACGCCATCACAAATACGTCTCCAGAAACCCTGGGTCTGCGGTTCGCAAAACTTTGGTTCAATGATGGTCCAGTAGCCTTGTACTGTTGCCTGTAAAACAGGATCCGCAGGATTGTTAAAACAATCAAAATTGGTGCAATCAAACACCAATCCAACGTGTAACCACTCGCACGTTTCTAAAGGATTATCTGGTTGTACCCATTTCACTTCAGTGCCACCTGGAATAGGACGCACTACGAGAGGGTTCTCCTCATTGGCACCCCAGATCTCAGGCGGGATAGGTAGTGGTGGAATCCCTTGTCCTGCTATGAAACCCAGTGCACTCCGTACATCCTCACATTGAAAATCCAGCCCGTGAAAATCGAGCTCAAAGTTCGTGACGTCAATCCCGGAATTGTTATGGATATCAAAATTCACCATGATCTCAACTATTGCCGGAGGAGACATCCTCTCCAGAACCGCTTCATTAATAAAATGGCCTTCTACACCATGAGCATTCTGAACCTCATATGCGACAAAAACAGCCCCATCATCGTCAGTGACCATGATTTCTAGCTCAAGGTCTTCACCTTCCATGACCTCCATAGGCTGCTTGTCAACCATATCCCATTCAAGCTGAGGGCCCGGCATACCCCTCTCGCCATTAAAATTCCATACAAGTTCTGGCAACGGAATTGGTGCGGGAGCTGTTGCTACCCATCGTGTCACAAATATTGGCCCTTCGCCGGCTGGCTGACCAGGAGGCGGATTGAGCCATGTGGGAGAGATGCGAATCCGGTCAATGACAGTAGTAATTCCTGTATTAGGATCGGTCATAACACCCCAGAATTGCCACGGTATTGGTACCTGAGCAACCTTTGTCTGGCAATACTCCGGGGTATCTGTACAGTACGGAAATGAAGGGATCGAATCTAAGGCAAAGGACCAGGAGCAGATACCAAAAACAAGGAGAATAACAATTGACATTTTCAAATACAAACTTTTTTTCATACTATTTAACCTCCTTCTCATTTTAAATTAACTGAAATTCATAACTTTAACGTACACCACCTCCTCTCTTCAATTTATAAGGAGTATAAATGGGGTGATTTCTATTATATAAATAATAAAAGTTTCATTGTATATTTATTGGGGTTATTTATGGTTATTTAATTTATGTAATCAGAATTTTGATTTACATACATGTCATCAAAATCTTCCTTACTTCTTAAGAAAATAAGTATCATAAAATGAGTTCACTGTCAAACGAATTGAAAATAGAGGAATATGAATAACAGCTAACTACCTGTAAATCTTCAAGATATCTATCCTAAATCAATATGATGGAAAATTTTCCTCTAAATCACGGTTACAATCGATTAGTGTCAGATTTTTTTATTAACGGTGGATACAACCAAGGTGATACCTACAGTAACTCGCCATTCCTTAACCCTATCAATAATAATAAATCAATTTTTTTTACCAATTTACTAAGCAATTTGTGATAAAATAAATAATTCCTTTCTTCTCAGTTTTTCAAAATTAAATTGCGCTTAAGGGGGTCAAAAATGAA
>CAYFXR010000200.1:0-16195 GCA_964347155.1 uncultured Nitrospiraceae bacterium
GGCACTGGTTCAAGCCAGAACTAGATTGCTCACTCTTTCGATCAGCGTTTCTGAAAATACAAAGGGACTGGATACCATCTTGGCATTAACAAATTTGATTAATCTTCTTGGTGAGAGTCCGGATGCCCTCCAGATCCCGGCGGAACAAGCAAATACCTTTGGCCTTCATCAGATGGGTATAAGGGCGGATGAGGGTCCGTTCTATCAGAAGTCATGGGCTACTGGAAAAGGTTTAATCGAGATGCTCTATGAGCCAGATTTCCTCAAGACCCTTTATATAATGGGAGCAGATCCTGTTGTTACATTCCCCAATAGCTCAGAGATTGTTTCGACACTGAAATCATTAAACCTGCTGATTGTACAGGATATAGCGCTAACTGAGACGGCAAAATTAGCTCACGTAATTCTGCCCGCATCCAGCTGGGCAGAAAAAGATGGCATGCTAGTTAATGCCGAAGGATTTACTCAAAGGGTCTATAAAGTGACTGAACCGGCTGGCCAGTCGCTTCCTGACTGGGAAATTATAAAAAACCTTGTGTTGAGTATGGGAAAGGATCTCGGCATAAAAAACAGGAAGGATATTGTACATGAGATAGACTCATTGAGTGCTGTATCTCGTGACTTGCCCCCAATGACTTGCACATTTAATCCTGTTTATTATACACCAGGCGAAAAACCGGATGAAACGTATCCATTGAATATGGTTTTAAGAGATGTACTACCGCATGAGGGCAGTATGTCAACGAGGTCGAAATCGCTAAGCCTTGTTGCATCCGAGGCACGACTTGAGATAAACGGGCAGGATGCTGAAAGGTTCGGTATTTCAAATAACAGTCATGTCAAAGTAACTTCGAGACGTGGAACGGTGTATCTCAGAGCAACTGTTTCTCATGAGATTCCTAATGGCATTGTATACGTGCCCTCACATTTTCCGCATAGTGGAGTATGTACCCTGACATGCACTTCAGGTAAAGGAGGAATTCCCATGGATGCAGTAAGGGTTGAAACAGTGTAGAGAAAAAACACTATTTAGCTGGTTCAATCGTCAACGATTGAACCAGCATAGAACTGTAACTCAACTTTTTTCCCGAAAATAACCATAATTATTTATAGATATTGCCGCGGATAGTCTTGTCACAAACCCTGTAATAATAGCCTGAAGCTGACTTGCAGTCATTCCCGCATTCGTAAAATCCCTTTTCGAGTGCATCTAATGACTTCAACATCTCCATAGAAGCATTTTCACAGGCTTCCAGACTTTCAAAAGTCCCGGTGTCACGGTGGATCAATAATTTAGTCTTATCCGGGTAGACACGTCCTTCCCAGTGTTCTTTTCCTGAACACCACGTGAGGATAAAAAACATTATTGCCAAAATACTGATTCGTAGCTTCTTCATTTGGGCAGTGTAGGCATTATCCGAGTAAATTATCCCGCAGCATAACGGCTGGGTGTCAAAAAGAAAAAAGTATTCTATGGTGAATAATGTAATTAACGAATTTCTGTTGCAGCTTCTCCCTGTTAAAACAGGGGCTGGAATGCCATAACAAGACGGTAAAAAATATATTATATCTCAAAGAATAATTTTTATGGAATACCTTTGTTAGTAATTTTAGGGTCAAACATTGTCTAGAGGTACTTGTCCCTGCATTTGCAGGGACTGGAATGACAGGTCGTAAATTGTCAGGCTAAATGATTAAACTATAATTTAATCATATTTAATAGTTACTTAAAGCTGGTTTTTTAAGAAAAAGGTTCAATCAAGGAGCAATGCAAAAAGTCGACCCACCATGCGGTTACTCATATAATATGATATAATAAATACATAAAAATAATGCCTCATGTAAATTTTATTTTTTCACCAAAATAGGATTTTTAAAAACTATGTTTCTTCCCATAGGGAAGTTGCCTTCAAATATCCTTGAAAGACTACTTAATCTTTACACCTTATCAGATAACAGCGTCGTAGTAGGCCCATCAATTGGCGAAGACGCCGCTGTAATTGATATTGGTGATAAATATCTTCTCGCGAAGACAGATCCGATTACATTTGTAACAGAGGATGTTGGAAATTACACCATATATATTAATGCAAATGATATAGCTACAATGGGAGGAAAACCCCGATGGTTTCTGGCAACTATTCTCCTTCCTGAAAAAAGTTCAACTACCGATCTTGTAGAAGGAATCTTCCAACAGTTATCATCTGCCTGTAAAAAGATCGGGGTTTCATTCTGTGGTGGACATACAGAAATCACAGCGGGAATAGACAGGCCTATTGTAATAGGAATGATGCTTGGCGAGGTTGAAAAGGATAGTCTTGTCACAACTGCTGGAGCAAAAGTAGGGGATGATATTGTTCTTACAAAAGCTATTGCGATTGAAGCAACTTCAATCATAGCACGGAAAAGGGAGGAGGAATTAATAAAAATATTTGGACGTGAATTTGTAACACGATGCAAAGAATTTACAGAAGATCCCGGGATAAGCATACTCAAGGATGCAGAGACTGCCATGCAGTGTGGGGAAATACACTCTATGCATGATCCCACGGAAGGGGGGCTTGCAACAGGACTTCATGAGCTTGCAAAAGCAGCCAAAGCAGGACTTATTGTAGAAGAAGACAAAATACCCGTTATTGCTGAGTGTAAGACCTTATGCCAAAATTATGGCTTGAATCCTATCGGTCTTATAGCTTCAGGAGCTTTGCTCATCACCCTTCATCCTGATAATACTGAACATTTAATTAAAACAATGAAAAGTGAGGGAATACCTGCTGTGAAAATAGGGACTGTTCTTCCTGAAGAAAAAGGTTTATACATGAAAAAGAAAAATCAGATTAAAATCTTACCATGTTTTGACAGAGACGAGATTACAAAAATATTTACAATATCATGAGAGTTATTTAAAGATTCTTCCATCAAGGAGGCTATTATGAAAAGCAAGAAGTCTCATGCTTATAATAAGAGAAAGAGTATTGATACAGCTACTGACCCATACTTGTTATCGGAGATTACATATGAGACAGCAGTCTGTAAGAGGTGTCATGCTGTATATCGAAACAAGAGATGGTATCTGGATGAGGATTTGTATCAAAGGAAAATCGCATTGAAAGGCATAGGTAAGGTTCTTTGTCCTGCGTGTCGCAAAATCAAGGATAATTTCCCGGGAGGAATTATCAGGATTAAAGGGGACTTTCTCAAGAATCATAAAAATGAAATTTTAAATATGATCAGAAATGAGGAACAAAGGGCAATGGGGTTTAATCCTCTCGAGAGGGTGATGAAGATCAATAGAATTGAAAAAGGTATCGAGATTACAACAACGAATGAAAAACTCGCCCAAAGAATCGGAAAGAGTCTTCAGAGGGCATATTGTGGAAAAATAGAATACAAATGGTCTAACGATACAAAACTTCTTCGGGCTGAGTGGGAGAGGTAGATAACCTTTATGCGTGCACTTGTTTTTGAAAACGAACTTCAATACAGGACTGACTATCCGATACCATATCCTCAAAATGACGAAGCCCTCATACGGGTTACTCACGCAGGGATTTGCTCTACAGATCTAGAGATTATCAAAGGATACATGGGTTTTCATGGTGTGCTCGGCCATGAATTTGTAGGAATTGTTGAAAAATGTGATAAAAAAAAACTGAGGGGGAAACGGGTCGTAGGTGAAATAAATATTGGCTGCGGTATTTGTTTTTATTGCAAAAATCAGATGCATAATCATTGTCCTGATCGTTCTGTCCTTGGCATACTGAATAAAGACGGGGTCTTTGCAGAATATATAACCTTACCTTTGAGAAATCTACATCAGATTCCCGATTCTGTGTCAGATAAGGAGGCAGTTTTTGTTGAGCCTCTTGCAGCAGCATTTGAGATTCTGGAGCAGGTACATATTGAATCTTCCCATAAGGTTTGTGTATTGGGGGATGGGAAGCTTGGCATTCTTGTTGCACAGGTATTATCTACAACCAGATGCAATCTTATTACTGTAGGAAATCACGGAGAAAAACTTTCCATACTTGAAGAGTTGGGTATAAAAACAAAACCAAGCTCTGGTTTTAAAGAAAAGGGATTCGATATAGTTGTTGATTGCACAGGGTCCCGATCAGGAATTGAAACAGCACTTAACATTGTTAAACCAAGAGGAAAGATAATAATTAAGACGACAATTGCAAAGAGAAGCCAGTTCGATTTAAATCACATCGTTATAAATGAGCTGGCCCTCATTGGTTCGCGATGCGGTCCATTTCCTGTTGCAATAAAGGCAATTGAGACAAAGAGTGTTGATCTTTTTCCTCTTATCAGTAGCAGTTATTCCTTGGGAGAAGGGATAAAGGCATTTCAGTACGCCTCAAAGAGGGATGTTTTAAAGATTATTTTGAAGATTGAGTAAATCTTTATTTGTTTTTTTCAGCACTCTAAAAAATGCCTTTACAACCTCCCGGTCAAATTGCGTTCCCTGGTATTTCTGCAGTTCAGATGTGGCATATTCAATACCGGGAGCAGGTCGGTAAGGTCTGTCTGAAGTCATGGAATCAAAGGAATCTGCCACATGAAGTATTCGTGCACCGAGCGGAATATCTGTTCCCTTAAGTTTACCGGGATATCCGTTTCCATCAATTTTTTCGTGATGAAATTTAATAAAGGGAATGATATACCTTAATTGCTTTATGTCTTTCAAGATGTCTACACCCTGATCAGGATGCTTTTTGACAATTTCAAACTCTTCTTTTGTAAGTTTTCCAGGCTTATCAAGAAGATAATCATATGTTCCTATCTTGCCGATATCATGAAGTAAACCAGCAAGTTTAATATTTTTTATCTCGTCTTTATCAATCAGCATTTCCTTTGCAATTTGTTCTGCATAAAGAGATACTCTTTCGGAATGTCCCTTTGTCCAAGGACTCTTTGCGTCAAGGGCATTGACCATTACCAGGATAAACTTTAAAAAGAGGTCTTCAAGCTCTTTATATGACTCGTTTATATCCTCAAGCATGTTAAGAAAGGCATCCCTGCCTTTCTGAGCCTTTATTTCTCGGGTCTTTAATTCATTTATTGATTCGGCGTATATTTCAATAAGTTCATCATTATTTTCATCGGCTTCTTTCTGTTCCGTAACATCTACAACTGTATGGATAGCCCCCATAAAATTTTCTTTAATTACAACCGGGTACGTATTTACCATAAAAATCCCTTTAAGAGAAGGAATGAAAATTTCAACCTGTTCTCTGTTTCCACTCTTTAGGGTCTTTAACATTGGACAGTTTTCAACAGGACTTTCGGAGTGATGAAATAATTGATGACATTTCCTGCCTTTTAGTGTATCGATTTTTTCGAAGATAGTTGACATCGCCTTGTTAGACATTACGATACTAAATTCACTATCGACAATAAAAGCAGGATAGGGGATGATATCGAGTAGTACCTGACAGTTTTTTATGCTATCAAAAAATATATTTTGATCAGTCTTTTTATCTTTTAACAGTTTCATTTTCTATGTAATAGGAAAGTTCTGAGTTTAATCTTTTTATTTCTTTTTTTAATTCCTTCATTTTCAGTTCCCTGCCCACGGCCATATCGTAAAATTTTTCAAGGTCCATTATCTTCTTTTTCAGTTCTTCCTCGGATTTTTTAAGCTTGTGCTGGATAGTCTTAAGACGTGTAATTTCTGTAGCTATGATGACGGAGTAAAGGGATTGAGGTTTTTCATCTTGAATTGGATGATGGCTTACATAGAGCCATCGTCCTGTTTTTGTCTTTATTTCACTTTTGGCTAATAATAATTCCTGTGAAGTGTTTATCTGATTTTTACAGTACTCAACATTTTCGGATTTACAATTGAAAAACTCATGGCATTTGTATCCAATGATATGATCAACGGGTTTGCCTACATATTCGGAAAAACTCTTGTTACACCTTGTAATTTTAAGATCTTTATCTATCAATACGATAAACTCCATAACGCTGTCAAAAGTCATTTCCCATTCCATCTTTGCCTTTGTAACAGCTGCAAGAAGCTGATTATGCTCCTGTTCTATTTTTTTGCGGATGGAGATATCCCGTACGATATGGATTAAACCAATGAGTTCATTGTTGTTATTAATACGGGGTATGGACCGTATTTCAATAAATCTGTTTAAATGCGGCTCAAATGTTTCAAAGGTAACGGGCATTCCTGTAGTAAAACATTGACAGCTGGGGCATCCTTCAGGAGGCTGAGTTGTTCCATGATAATATTTATAGCATTTGGTTGCGATATTAATATCTGAAAAGGGAAGATTGAGCATTTTGTGAGCTGCCTTGTTAGCATGTATGATATTGTAATCCTTATCATGAATGGTGATCATGTCAGGGATTGTATTAAACGTATCCTCCCAGTCCTGCCTGGATTGGAGAACTATCTCTTTCATCTTTTTACGTTCTGTGATGTTGGTTATGGTCAGGAGAATACGGGCATTTTCTCCTTTATATTCTTTTTCGGGGTTACCTATGCAGGATACCGTTGCATTAAAAATAAGACTGATTTCCGTGCCTTCAGGTACCAGGATGATTTCTCTTTTTATGGTTTCTCCAGTTTCGAGATTTTTCTCTATCTCACTTTTTAGCTTGGTGATGAATTGATCCATTGATAAGGTTGGAAATTGTTCACGAAGCTTTTCAAATGCCATATTGGTAGAGAGTATGTTTAAACGGTCACTCAGGACAATAAGGATTGATGGAACAGAGACCAGGATGTTATCGGTGTATTCTTTTGCTGCATCGAGTTTCTGCAATGTCTCCTCAATGTGCTCTGCCATAAAATTAAAACCTTCTGCTAACTGACTTAACTCATCATGACCATCAATGTTTATTCTTGTTTTCCATTTACTTTGGGCTATATCAATCATACTGTTCTTTAATCTTTTAATTGGTCTTGTAATTGTTTCTGATATGAATAAAGCAACAAATAAGACAATTAAAATCCCAGTAATGGTAACACCTGTCCCGATAACTGTAAAATGTCTGCTGATATTTTCAATAGCATTACTATCTAGTCCTTCTTTAATTAAGGTTGTTTGAATAACATTCTGAAAGATGATATTAATAGTGATTCCGGCAATGGTCAAAACCAGAAAAAAGGCAATAAGAATATTATTTCTCAAACTTAATTTTGCATGTTTTGTTTCATTTACCATTGCTTTTTTTAAAAATTAAAAAAACGACTTCCCTTAAAAATGTTACTTAAGCAGCTAAAAATCCTGTACGTGCCAATAAAATGATTGCTGAACCTGAAGACGCAAAAATATGTTATTCTTTTCTTAAAGTTTTCACCTCTTTCACAAGAATTACTTTTTATTTTTGTTCGGCATATAAAATAGAAAACTTTAGCCATGATTTACAATAAATTTAATATATTACAATAAGTTGCGATAACATGAATATAATGGAAGGTCTACTTATGTTGTCTCTTAACCAAAATAATGCATTTAAAATAATGCGGATGTTATGTCGGACGATACCGTATTAATTCGTTGTCCGGAACCCGGAATCCGTTGTCCGTAATTCCATATTGTCTTAACGGATCATGATTTCCGGACACGAATAACGTTAATTATTAAACATAATTGGTTGATTTCTGATAAAGTAATCATATGAAAATATCCAAGACAGCGGGGATAATAATTATTGGTAATGAAATACTTTCAGGAAAAGTGCAAGATGTTAATTCATTTTATCTTGCCCGTGAATTAAGAAGCTTGGGAGTTGATGTAAAACGTATATCTGTCATACCAGATGAGATAGAAATAATAGGCGAGGAAGCTATGAAATTTTCAAACAAATATGATTATGTCTTTACCTCAGGAGGGGTGGGTCCAACACACGATGATGTAACGATGGTTGGTATCGCAAGTGGATTTGGTGTAAAACTTGTAGAGCATCCGGAAATCAAAAATATTTTATACTCAAGATACAATAATTTGGTAAATAGCGCTGTCTTGAAGATGATATTGGTTCCTGAAGGCAGTAAAATTGATTTCAATGAAAATATGCGATTTCCAATAATTTCATTCAAAAATATTTTTATTTTTCCGGGAATTCCCGAGTATGTTAAAAAGAAATTTCCTCTTATCAAAGAAAGGTTCCGTTCATCAGCCTTTTATTTAAAAAGAATTTATTTGAATTGCCACGAATCAAATGTTGCAGAAACTTTGAATACAGTGGTTGCAGAAAACAAGGATGTGACATTCGGTTCATATCCAATACTTGGAAAGACCGATTATCAGGTCATAATTACAGCAGAAGCCAAATCAGAAGAGCCCTTAAAAAAGGCTTTTAATGACTTAATAAACAGATTTCCTGAAAATATAGTGATAAAGGTTGAATAAAAAAAACAATGGACGATCTTTCCAAAGAATATGTGATTTCTTTTTACAATAAGACCCTGCAAATGCATGGTGATAGACCCGAGGCGGTCAAATGGACATCAAAGGGTCAGAGTTTGCACTATAAGTGTCTTCTTGATATTGACTCTAGTATTATGGGAAAAAAGGTTCTTGATTACGGATGTGGAAAAGGTGATTTTTATCAATTTTTGAAGGATAAAAATATTTCGGTCCAATATACGGGTTTTGATATTAATGAGAGATTAATCTCATTAGCAAGGGGAAAATTCCCGGAATGTAGATTTACGGTCTTTGATATAGAAAAGGATAAACTTGATGAGGATTTTGACTATATCTTTCTATGTGGTGTATTTAATCTGAAATTGAAAAATCTTGAGGAAACAATAAAAAATATATTGACAAGGCTTTTCAGTCATTGCAGGAGAGCCATTGCATTTAATGCCCTCTCTGCTTATGATCCCCAAAAAGGTTTTGAGCTTAACTACATTTCACCGTTAGATATGTTTGAATTTGCAATCAAGAATCTTTCCCCGTTTGTTTCTCTCATACATGACAGAATCCCTTACGATTTCACAATGTTTATACGAAAAAATTTAAAAAATTAGATAAATTTTATTGTGATATTATTTTAGACATCAAGGCTTAATTGTCGCTTTAAAATTATTTAGGAAACATAGGGGATAATGAGATGAAAAGAGCAACCGGAACAAAAGAAAGATGTATAAAAACTCCTAAGAAAAAATATAAAACTGAATCACAGCCCAAAAAGGTCAGGACAGGATATATACAGTCTGGCAATAAATTTGAGCGCTTTTTTAACCTCTCCAAGGATTTGTTCTGTATTGCAGGTTTGGATGGGTATTTCAAGCTTGTAAATCCAATGTTTAAAAAGACATTGGGTTATTCAGAGAAAGAGCTTTATTCAAAACCTTGTTACGAATTCATTCATCCCGAAGACCGATTTGAGACTCATTCCCAAATAAAAGAGTTGTTAAAAGAAAAAAACTTTTTTCACCATGAGAATCGTTATCGTTGTAAAAATGGATCATATAAATGGTTGGAATGGACAACTCATGCAGAAGTTGATGAAGGTTTACTGTATGCTGTTGCCAGGGATATTACCGAGAAAAAGTACATTGAAACGATACTGAGAGAATCTGAAGAGAAATTCAAGAACCTTGCGGAATACTCTCCGAATATGATTTTTATCAATAAAAAAGGCAGGGTACTGTATGCTAACAGGAAATGTGAAAAAATCATGGGATTCAAAAAGGAAGAATTTTACTCCCCTGATTTTAATTTTCTTTGTCTTATTGCACCGGAATTTGTAGACCTGGTTCAAAGGAACTTCAAAAAACACATGATGGATGAAGAGGTTGAACCATATGAATATGCACTAATAACTAAGGAGGGTGAGAGAATCGATGGAATTCTCACGTCTAAATTGATAAAGTTCGGCGGAGAAAATGCAATTCTTGGAATAATAACCGATATCACCGATCACAAGAAGGCGAAAGAGGCTTTACAAAAAGCACACGGTGAACTGGAAATGCGGGTTAAGGAAAGAACTGATGCACTGACAAAAGCAAATGAAAGGTTGAAAAATGAAATTTTTGAACGCAAGAAAGTAGAAAACGCACTGCTTGAGAGTGAGAAAAAATTACGCGCCATTGCCACATCTACGGCTGATTTCCTTTGGGAAGGAGACGTGGAAAGTGACTATTTGTATTGGTTTGGAGATATTGATAGTTATCTTGGGTATAAACCTGGTGAATTTCCTCGAACAGTTACCGGCCATATAGGTAACGTCCATCCTGAAGATCGCGACTGGTTAATGAAATCTATAGAGAGTGCAGTTGAGTCAGGAGAAGACTTTTTTGCGGAGTATCGCATGATGTGCAAAGACGGAACCTATCGGTACTGGGAAGAACGCGGTAAGGCTTTAAGCTTTGAAGATGGCAAAGCAGTTAGATGGGTAGGATCAGTTTCTGATGTGAGCGAGCGAAAAAAGGCTGAATATGAGCTACGCAGTGGTGAAGAAAGGTTTAAAAGACTTTCACAGGAATTTAATGTTCTTCTTAATGCTATTCCCGACAGCCTGGTTCTCCTGTCTCCTGATATGAAAATAATATGGGCTAACAAAGCTGCTCATAATTCTATAATTGTGAAAAAAGACAGCGCAACGGATAATCAGAATGGCCATCGCTTCTTTCCCCAAAGTGATGACTATCCACCAATTAAGTGTTTTCGAACAGGGGAAGAGGCAACAGCTGAGATCACGAATCTTGATGGAAGATTTTGGGATATAAGGGCATTTCCATTAAAGGATGAAGATGGAAGAGTAAAAAACGTAATAGAATTAGCAAGAGACATTACGGAGAGAATCCGGATAGAAAAGGAGGCAAAGATAGTTCAGTCAAAATTAATTCATGCGAATAAAATGGCTTCTCTCGGCATACTTGTTTCCGGCATTGCTCATGAAATCAATAATCCCAATAGTTATATCATGTCAAATGCTGAATTGTTTACTGAAATCTGGAAAGATACAATTAAAATACTTTCAGATTATTACCAGAGAAAAGGGGAGTTTTATCTGGGTGGAGTTCCATTTTCAGAACTTCAGAATATCATCCCAAGACTAATAGACGGGATAAGGGATGGTACATTAAGGATTAAACGTATAGTTGACAATTTGAGAGATTTTACAAAACCAGAGAAGACAAACCTGGATGAAAAAGTAGATGTAAACAGAGTAGTAATGGCTGCCAGATCAATTCTTGAAGCTGAAATTAAAAGGCATACTGATAATTTTTATATTGACTATGAAGATAATATCCCCATAATTAAAGGAAATGATCAGCAAATAGAGCAGATAATTATTAATCTTATAATGAATGCTTTACAGGCATTGCCGAACCGAAGAAGTGGAATTCGGGTGTCAACATCATTTGATAAAACAGATGGTTTTATAAAAATTCAAATAAAAGATGAGGGATACGGTATGTCAAGGAATATACTTGAGCGGATTACAGAGCCGTTTTTTACCACCAAACTCAATAGCGGAGGCACGGGTCTGGGACTTTCTATATCATACGCCATTATAAGGGAACACAAAGGCTCACTTGAATTTAAATCGAAACCCGGAAAAGGTACAACTGTATACGTTAAACTGCCGGTACATGGTTGAAAATATAATTATGGGATAAGGATTTTATGAGGCTTATACAATGAGTAGCTATAATCTTCCAGTGCTTTTAATAGACGATGAAGAACATATCCTGCTCAGTTACAGTCTGATACTGCGTACTGCCGGTATTGAAAATGTTTTGACTATTCAGGATAGTCGTGAGGTCTTGCCGTTTATGTCTGAACAGGAAGTATCAGTGATTGTGCTGGACTTGATTATGCCGCATATTTCAGGCAGTACATTACTATATCAGATCAATCGAGAATATCCACATGTTCCAATTATTGTAATTACTGCAACATCTGAAATAGAGATTGCTGTTAATTGCATGAGAGAAGGCGCCTTTGATTATCTTGTTAAACCGGTAGAAAAGAGTCGATTTGTCTCCAGTGTTAAAAAGTCGTTGGAATTTAGAGCCCTGCGTGATGAAGTATCTTTTCTCAGACATCATCTTCTCACAGATTACCTTGAAAATGAAGATGCCTTTGCGTCAATTGTTACAAATAACAAAAAAATGCTGTCTATTTTTCATTATGTGGAAGCGATTGCCAAGACTCAAAGACCTATATGTATTTGTGGTGAAACAGGGGTAGGAAAAGAACTCCTTTCGAGAGCAATCTATAATTTGAGCGAACTGAAAGGTGAATTTGTAGCAGTGAATATGGCTGGTTTAGATGATACAATGTTTTCAGATACTTTATTTGGCCATAAAAAAGGTGCATATACCGGTGCTGATATAGACAGAGAAGGTTTGATTGTTCAGGCCTCAGGAGGGATGTTACTTCTTGATGAGATAGGTGACTTAAACGAGTCTTCACAGCTCAAACTCCTGCGTTTGCTGGATGAAAAAAAATATTATCCTCTTGGATCAGATGTTTACGAAAAAAGTAATGTGCGTATTATTACCACTACCCATAAAGACCTCCAAAAGCAAATTTTAAAGGGAGCGTTTCGCAAAGACCTGTATTACAGACTTTGTGCACATTGTGTATATATCCCCCCGCTGCGCGAAAGGACCGATGATATTCCTTTACTATTCAACCATTTTCTTGGGCTTGCTGCCGATTCACTCTCAAAAAAGAAACCTGCATATCCCAATGAACTTATCACATTACTTTTAAGTTATGATTTCCCTGGAAATGTGCGTGAGCTTCAAGCAATGGTTTTTGATGCCGTTGCACAACATAAATCCGGAAAACTCTCGATGAAGAGCTTCAAGGAATTTATAAAACAAAAAGGGGGACTTATAAGACCCCTTTTTTTGATACCTGAACACGGAGAAGTTTTATTGAACAATAATTCCGTGAGATTTCCTACCCTGAAAGAAACAGAAGAATTCTTAATATATGAGGCATTAAAGCGTTCCAATGGCAATCAAGGCATAGCAGCATCACTTCTGGGTATCACACGTCAAGCCCTCAATAAGCGTTTAAAGAGAAATGAGAAACTTACATAAGGCATATCAAAAGGTTGCGACATTTTTTGCTTTAAGATAAACGGCGAAGATTAAAAAAATCTAAATATTTAAGTAGAATTAGAAATATTTAACAAGTTTTAAAATGAATCCGGTTGCACCTTCAGATAAATTTTAACATTCACTTTATTCTCCAATCTTCTTGATTCTAAAGAATAAATAAAAAATGCAATAGATAGCATTATTATTGCTATTGTTCTTTATTAAAAGTGGTATTTTTTGAATTAACCAGGATGAGGTATAAATATAAAATGAAATATAGAAAAAACGAGGTCTAAGAGAGGAGGCAATGTAACAAGGATGGGATTCAAAATAAAAGCCGATATCTTGAATGAAACGATTAAATGTAAAAAAGATTTCTCTTGTTTATTAGGTGAAAAAGACTGTCTTTGTGAAGTTGAAGACAGTTTCGATAATAAAATAATTTTTATCAAACCAATAAATCACGACATGTGTGATTATAAAATGTCTTTTGGATATTCCTATATTTGCAATTGTCCCACCAGGAAAGAAATCTATAATCTTTATAAGGTATAACTCTTCGTAGGTATCTTAACCCAAAAACTGTACCGTTCCATCCGTTTCAACCGTTTGAACGGTTCGAAATGATACTCATTTGATTATGCGTTTGCGCATGAGTCTAAAGGGGTAAGGTGCGAGAAAGGCTGCAACTACAATAATCCAGACAATGTCCCATATCACGTTTTCGAGAGAGCCTGAAGAAAACGAACGACATATATTTACGACATGATACAGAGGTGTAAAAAAAGCTATTTTCACAACCAGTGATGGAAGAGTATCCAAAGGGAAAAATATACCGGAAAAAAGAAAACTGGGAGTTAACAGGAGAGTAAAAAAATAGCTGAAGGAATCTATGCCCGGTACGAGCGCAGCAGCTGTTACGGCGGTCTCAGCGAATATTAATCCACTCAAAAAAAGAACAGGTATTATGAGTATTATAAAAGGCGAGTCTATGAAGCCGAATATTGATAAAACTAATGTTATTGCTGTGCCGTAGAAAATGCTTTTCGTTGAACCCCACAATAATTCGCCAGCTATAAGGTCATTGATATTAACAGGTGTAGCAAGTATGGCATCGAATGTCTTTTGATACGTCATTCTGACGTACGTGCCATATGTGCACTCTGAAGCCGTTGCAAACATCGATGAAGATGCAATTAATCCGGGAGCGATAAAGTTAATATAAGGCATACCGTTAATCTCTTTTACAAACGCACCAAGTCCAAATCCTAAAGCAACAAGGTAAAGAATTGGTTCGAAGAAATTAAAAACAATACTTGATTTGTAGAGTTTTGTATAAACTGTGAAATTTCTCTGCCAGACACGGTAAGCTTTTTTAAATTTCAATAATTTCCTCCAAGACTTACCTCCATGAGTCGATGACCTGTTAATTTCAAATAAACATTTTCAAGATTGCCGCCATACTTGCTCATGAGATTTGGCGGTGTATCAATCGCAACAATATTTCCGGAATCCATTATAGCCACATCGTCACATAGTTTCTCTGCCTCTTCCATATAATGTGTTGTTAATATAAGCGTTATGCCTTTTGATTTAAGACGTTTTAATTGTTCCCAAACAGAATGTCTTGTGTGAGGATCAAGCCCTGTAGTTGGTTCATCAAGTATCAAAAGGTCAGGGTTGTTTATCAGCGACCTTGCAAGCAGGAGTCTTCGCTTCATTCCACCTGAAAGTTTTTGTATTTTTACATTGATTTTTTCTGTCATTTCCACAAAATCAAGAAGTTCATGTGCACGCTGTGAAGATATTTTTTTAGGAATATCAAAATACCTCGCATACACAATAAGATTTTCGAAAACTGAAAGGTCGGGATCAAGATTATTATCCTGGGGCATTACACCTAATCTTGATTTTATCTTACCCGGGTTTTCAGTTACATCTGTATCAAAAACTTTTACGGTGCCAGATGAGGGTGGCATGAAACAATGTATTATGCTCATTACAGTAGTTTTACCGGCACCGTTCGGTCCCAGAAAACCAAAACATTCCCCTTTTATAATTGCAAAATCTACATTGTCTACGGCACGTAAAGAATTGTAGTCTTTTGTAAGTTTCTGTGCGGTAACAATATTCATAGGGTAATTATACCATTGAACCAGCAAAGAGAGGCTATCTGATTACATTAAAACCTGTGAATATGAATATCACCAGAAGATATTTTTTTCTCAATATAACGTCTGGCGATTCTTTTAATAAAATCCCTTGAACCTGGAAATACCATCAGGAAACCGATAATATCAGTAAAAAATCCTGGAGTAAGGAGCAGGGCTCCGGCTATCAGGAGCATCATCCCGTTGATTAATTCTTCGCCGGGGAATATCCCTTCCTGCATATTTTTCTGAATCCGGTACATTACCCCGAGACCTTCCAGTTTTACCATGTATGCACCTATTACAGCTGTCAGTATTACTATTGTTATTGTATTAAAAGTGCCGATAAATGAGCCGATTTTTATAAGAAGGTAAAGTTCAACAATGGGAATTATGGCAAATATCAGGAATAATTTAAAAAACATTGCACATTGAAAAAAAATTTAATTTATAGAAACAGGAATTGTCTGCATTATTTGAATTCAAGGATTGATCAGGATTTTTTGGATCTTCCTTTAAATAGTATTAATCCAGCTCCGAAAATAACGGATAATATACAGAACAAGAGAGGGAATATGTACCAAACAGTTTTTCTGCTTTCATAAAATTTACCATCGTGATATGTAACTGGATATTTATGAGGTTCTTTAATTAAGTATTCAATAACGTCCATGGGAGTAAAACCCGTTTTATATGCACCCTCAAGGTCAAATCCCATCTCATCCGAAAGTGCTTTTGCTACTTCGGTTTCCGTCTTTATAACTCCTTCCTTTATTATTAATGTTTTCGGATTAGATCCTTCAACTACTTTAAATGTAGAGAGGGCTGTATAAGACCATACACCAATCAAAATAAATGTTATTCCGATGACAATATACTTTATATTCATGAACCCAAAAAATGCATTTCACATAATGCAGGCTTTGTGAAAGAAATTATTTTTCGATACCTTAAACGCAATATTAATTGATCGAGTGTGAATACTTTTATTCGAAGCCATATGCACAAT
>CAYFXR010000201.1:0-7893 GCA_964347155.1 uncultured Nitrospiraceae bacterium
TTCGTAGATGGCGAATCACTTCGTGACATTATGAAGAAAAAGAAATTCAGCCCGGAAGAAATAGCACAAATCGGCATTACAATTGCCAATGCCCTGGATTATGCCCATCAGAAGGGTATAATTCACAGGGATGTAAAACCCGGCAATATATTAATAAGGTCTGATAATTTTTTAAAAATTACTGATTTCGGCATTGCCCATTTCCATGAACCAGAGGCACAGGAAAAGACCCAGACCGGCGAGATACTCGGCACTCCGGCATATATGTCTCCAGAACATGTGAAGGGTATGTCCATAGACGGCCGCTCCGATCTTTTTTCGCTGGGAATCATATTATATGAATTGTGCACGTGTACCAGACCTTTTCAAGGTCAAAACATGTCTGCTGTATTCAATGCCATCCTAGAAGGCAAGCCCGTTCCAGTATCAAAGATAAATCCTTCCATCCCTGCTGGATTATCTGAAATTATTATGAAATGCCTCAATAAGAAGCCTGATGAGCGCTTTCAGTCGGGAAAACAATTGGCCATTGTTTTAGAAGGCTATCTTGACGAACGGCAGGGCGAAACAACTGTATTAGCAGGAGCCGGTTCACAAAAAAAATCCAGCAGGGTTGTCTTATATGCTCTTATTGTGCTCTTAACCATTGCTCTGGCAGGAAGCTTTACCTATTATTTTTATATGGCACCTGAATCTGCTCCTCACGGAGAAAAAGTAGACATGTCTTTTCTCAAAGTAGATAGTTCACCCGCAGGGGCTCAGGTATTTATAGATGGCACGTATAATGGAAATACCCCTCTCAGAATCGAACTTCCTGTTGGTAAACATGAAGTCCGATTAACTGCCCCTTATTATTATGATTGGGAAGCTCAAGTACACGTAAAAGATAAGGAGGAGGTTCCCCTTATTGTTCGTTTGGCTCCCATTGTTGAGAGATAAGGGAAAAAATGTTAGATACCGAAAATGCTTACACATACCGAATATCGGTATATTTTTTAACCTGGCAAGAGGCATAAATCTTTGAAAATAAAATAATTATGATCTGGCAGAAGAATTGCTTCTAAATAAATTGAGCGATTTAATTTCATAAAGATGTGCAAGGCAGGTGAAAAAATACATAGCGATACCTTTGGGCAGTTATTGTCTTGCTTTTATAATCTTCACTTTTTGAGTGAAAGACTAAATAAAGCAGTAAGACAATTCCAATATTAATCGCATTATGAATTTTTGAACCTGCATTGCACATCTAGCCATATGAGAATCGCTCAATTTAGATCCTAAATGGATAAGAAATACAATTTTATGATACATCATAGAATAGTTAAAATGTAGAAACGGGGGTCGCGTGAAAATAATAATAAAAATAAATATTTTTATAACAGTCGTGATAACATGTCTCATGTTCGTGAATAACATGTGTTTTGGTCAAATCAATATCGGCCAAAAGGCATCCATTTTCACTCTTAAAGATCTGGAGGGCAAGAAATATGACCTGAACGACATGAAAGAAAAACCTATGATGATCCTCTATTTCTTTGACATAGAGTCAAGGCCGAGTCAGGAAGGTTTATTAAGCCTTCATCATCTGGCAGAAAAATATCATGAAGCAGACCTGGTCGTTTGGGCAATTACCATATCTGATAAGAAGAGCATCTCAAGCTTTGTGCAAAACACAGGTATCAGTTTTCCCGTTCTTCTTGACGATTCAGACACTTGTCATCATTATAATGCAGAGGTGATCCTGCCTACAGTATACATTCTCGGGCCTGATTTAATTGTCCTTGATCACTTTCAAGGTGGTGGGGGGACAACTGAAGCAATGCTGGTGAGGGTTGCCGAAAGAGAATTACAGCGGAAACACACAAGGACTGCAAAAGCTATCAGTGATCACATTGTTAAAAAGAACCCTGACAATGTAAAGGCAAAAACAGTAGGCGGTTATGCAGCACTGCAGGAGGGGAATATTGAAGAAGCTGAGAAATCCTTTAACGACCTGTCCCGGGAGGGTAAGCAGGGAAAGGTTCTTGGTAAAGAAGGCCTGGCTGCGGTTTACGCCAAAAGTAACCAGTCTGAAAAGGCCCTCCGGTTAGTGAAAGAAGTTGAGCAGGAAGCTCCAGAGAGATCATACATACATCTCATCAAAGGGGATATCCTTTACGCCAAGAATAAAAAGAAAGAGGCAGAGGAAGCATACCAAAGGGCGGTCAAGGCAAAAGAGGCTGAACCATACCATGAAGCCTTACGTTATAATCAGCTCGGTCGTCTTTATGCATATTCAGGTCAATACAAAAAAGCTCGAGCACTTTATGACCAGGCTGTATCCATTGACCCCTACTATATTACAGGGACGATAAATAAGGGACTTACGTATGAGAAGGAGGGCAAACTGGACAAAGCATTAGAGGCTTATCGTCAGGCTCTGGCAATTGAACAAAATGATACCTTTGCATCGGTACTGGCTAAAAAAGCCCAGGAGCTTATCAATCTACAGAAAGATGTGGAACACAAGAAAAGGGTGGACCGGTTAGTCAATGATCTGGCAGAAAGATACCGGAGTCAAAAAGAGATTGTACAAAAGAATGAAGATGTATGGACATCTCGGCCCATGGTTATGTCCTTTGTCGATTTTCAGGAAAAGGGCGGCCTATCCGAAAGAGACGGTTTTTCTACCGTATTAGCAATGCAATTGACATATTATCTTAATACATCCGGCAGGTTAAAGGTAGTGGAACGCGCTCTTATTGAACGTTTACTGGAAGAGTTAAATCTTGGTTCTCTTAATCTGTCAGATACAGAGACAGCACTTAAACTCGGCAAGGTTTTGGCAGTCAAAATCATTGTGACCGGTACCATCTTTTATCTTCCACAAAAAACTCTACTCAGTCTCAGGCTTATTGATACCGAAACATCAGCCATACCCCAGGTAAGTACGTGGCAGATAGAATATGGTGCATCGTTAGAAAAAGAACTTTTTAAACTGAACCGGGAAATTCTTAAGACCGTCATATTGAAATATCCTCTCCGTGGCTACGTAGTTAAGAGCGCAGGTGATCAATTCATCATCAATCTTGGATCAAACCAGGGAGTGGTAACAGGAACGAAATTTAATGTAATAGAAGAACAGGCACCCATCAAATATGGAGGGAAACTCCTCCATGCTTCACCAAAAACCGTTGCGGTATTTGAGGTTGTAACAGTTGAGCCCGACCTGAGCTATGTACGGGTTATTAATACAGGAAGGCCATTGAAAATCAATGACAAAGTTCAGGAAAAGATAGAAGAAATCGCCTTATGATAAAGAATGTATATTATGTGAAAAAGATCAGCCTTTTTTTTCTTATTGCTGTTTCTTTCATTTTATCCTGTGCAGACAAACCCCATGTTAAAGATTTCACTCCAACGGTTGCAGTATGGGACCTGGATTATCTGGGTCCTGCCGGATCTGTTCAGCCCGATCTCGGAGAAGTCCTTTCAAATCAGATAATGGTAACCATACAAAAAACCGGGAAATATTCGGTTATAGAAAGAGAACGTTTATTTCTTGCATTTGAAGAGCTCCATCTGGGGACTACGTCTTTGGTTGAAGAAAGGACACGTTTACAGCTTGGCAAGATCTCGGGTGCTCAATTTATGGTTTTCGGAGGATATCAGGTGGTCGGTAAAACAATGCGCCTTGATTTAAGACTTGTGGAAGTGGGGACTGGACGTGTTCGAAAGGCTGTTCAAAAAACAACAGCAGCTGATGATATAGCGGGCTGGCTTGATAGTGCGAGAATAGCCGCAGAAGAATTACTCTAGGAATATGAGAACTGCTTATGAAACAGATAGTATACGGTATTACAGATATCGGCAAGAAAAGAGGTAATAACGAAGACAGCTTGCTGGTACGGGAAGAGAAAAATCTTTACATCGTTGCAGACGGTATGGGTGGGCATAATGCCGGAGAGGTTGCCAGCCTGAACGCGGTTAATATGGTGGATAGATATCTTACTCCAGGACATATTCAGGAGATGAAATCTAATCGGGAAATCATAAAAAAGGAGATGACAAATGCCGTACTACATGCTCATAACTGGATATTGAAAACATCCAAGGATATAAAAGCATATCATGGAATGGGAACCACTATTGTCGTTTGTTTCATCCATGAAAATACGCTTCATACATGCCATGTTGGTGATTCCCGTGCATACGTTATCGATTCTGCGGGGATATACCAATTAACCAATGACCATTCTCATGTGGGCGAATTAGTCAGGGCAGGAAAGATGTCTGTTGAGGAAGCGCGTCACAGTCATTTCAAAAATATGATTTTGCAGGCGCTCGGATCTACATATGAGATAAAACCTGAATATAATGAGCATTCCCTGAATAGTGACAGCAATGTACTTCTTTGTTCTGACGGGTTATGGGACATGCTTTCAGACAAAGAAATCCATGATATAGTCATACATAATAATAATGTGGAAACAATATGTAACAATCTCGTTAAAAAGGCAAATGATGCCGGCGGGGATGATAACATTACGGTAATACTGATTAAGAAATTATGAAACCAAATAATGCATTTTTTGGTGAATGGTTACTGTAACTGCTTTTTTCCCCTTTTATTGCTGTAAAAAATCGGATATAATGATATATGGAGGCGGGCACGATCAATAGCGAAATATAAGAATATTCCGCGGTAGTAAACATTAAATGAAAATATAATCTTAGTCTGCTGCATATTGTCGAGTAAACGCTCAAGGGTCAAAATCACATTTGTCATGCATAAAAAAAAGGGGCTGCAAAAATGAAGCTCTTTGAAGTTTTTTTAAGAGATGAACTCCTTTCAGAATATCAACTCTCCAAGGATGAGATAAAAATTGGAAGGGCAAAATGGAATGATATCATACTCACTGATCCCACTGTCTCAAGAGTACATGCGGTAGTTGTATGTGATAAGGGAAAGTTGACCATACTTGATAAGAGTTCCGGCGGTACATTTATTAATAATGAAAAAGTCTCTCGAAAGAAACTCAATATCGATGACAGGATCACTATCGGCCCTTATTCGATATTCCCAAGAGAATATAAAGAAGAAAAGGAAGATTCCGAACTTGAGACCATACGTCACGAAACAACACTTGTCGTCCCTTTAGCAGACGATCAGTCCAAAAAAAGTTTTCTCCTCCAACATGCATCCCTTATATTCATTAAAGGATCTGAAGAGGGCCGTCAATTCCAGATTGACAAAGAAAAAATTGCCTTTGGAAAACATAAGGATAATAATCTTGTGCTTAATGATAAATTTGTTTCCCGCCATCACGGGGAGATCTATTTCAGAAACGGAGAGTTTTTTATCCGGGATTTGGGAAGTAAAAATGGGACTTTTGTCAATGGGAAACGTATCCATGGAACAGTTCTCAGGCCGGGCTCCAGAATTGAAATAGGTAAGACCTGTATCGACTTTATGCTCTCAGAAGATTCAAGCATATCCTTGGATAGAAAAGAGCACAGCCTCGGGGAAATCGTTGGAAAAAGCCAAAAAATCCAGACCCTCTACACGTTGTGCAAAAAAGCTGCATCCTGTGATGCTACGGTGTTAATTAGCGGGGAGACAGGAACAGGCAAGGAACTTATCGCCAAAACCATCCACTCCCTGAGCAGCCGTTCAAAGGAGCACTTTGTCACCATTGATTGCGGCTCAATTCCGCGAGAACTCATTGAAAGTGAGCTTTTTGGTCATGAAAAAGGCGCATTCACAGGTGCGCAGAATCAAAGAAAGGGGGCTTTTGAGCGCGGGCATAAGGGAACAGTCTTTCTCGACGAAATAGGAGAACTCCCGAAAGAGATGCAACCAAAACTGCTTCGTATTCTTGAGGAGAGGAAATTCAAAAGGGTTGGGGGAGACACTCATATACCTACAGACATCAGGGTGCTTGCCGCTACTAATAGGGAGCTCAATGTAGAGGTGACGAAAGGAAACTTCAGGGAAGACCTCTTCTTTCGCCTCTATGTAATACCCATTTCTCTCCCCACGTTAAGAGAAAGAAAAGAAGATATTCCTCTGCTTGCAAACCACTTTATAAAGAAAAACCCGTTATGTTCTGAAAAAGGCTCTCAACCAACCATTTCAGATGAGGCACTTAAAAAGATGGCAGACTATTCATGGCCCGGTAATGTTCGGGAACTCCGGAATGTCATTGACAGGGCAATTGTTAATTCTGACAGGCACCATATTAATTCTGAAGACATCCAGTTTGTTCCAGCCATTAAAGGGAATGAAAAATCATTCACTTCTTCAAAAACCTCTCTTGATGAGATTGAAAAACAGACTATCATAAAGGCCTTGGAAGCACAGGGGGGTAATAAAAAGGCAACGGCAAAGGTTCTTGGTATTGCCTATTCCACGATGTGTGAGAAGGTAAAGAAATATAAGATTGAAATCTGAGATACGGGAAGTCAAATTTCAGGCACCGTAATTTTCATTGATTTAGGTATCTTCATAACAACGGGAAATGCAGAATTTGCCTTTGGGTCTAAAAGAAGTCCGCCTCCGTGATCTGTCAGTATCTTATGCGCTATGTTGAGAAACAGACCGAGACTCCATGGTTTGTCTATTATCTCAGGATCAAAAGGCTTGCATAGACGCCTGCTTTCATCCACTTCTCCAAAGACAATCTCAATTTCATGGCCGCTGTCCTGTACCAGTATATTAAATGGTGATCCCTGGGAGATACAGAAAATGATTTCCTTAAATATCATGGAAAGTGCTTTTCTGAAAAGATGGGCATCCAGCGGGATCATCACATGGGACGTATTGACGGAAAGGATCGGGCGAAGGGCTCTATTTTTACATTGCTCACCGTGACATTCGATTTCTTCCTGGATAAGATCATCAATTCTCTGTAATCTTTTTTCAGGAAGAGGAATCTTCACAAAACTGTCCACTTCTTTAAGAACTGCTTCCACTCTTTCAACCGAATTAATGATAGTCTCCAGGGAATCAGTCTTTACTCCTTGTGATCCTGACCTTGCTATCTTCCTTACCAACCCCCCTATCACCATAAGCGGATTCCTTATTTCGTGAGCTATGGCATGGGCCAATCGGACGTACGCAGCTGTCCGTTCAGCCTCAATTAAGCTTGCTTGAGTCTTCCTCAAGGTCTCCACGGTATCGGCGTAATTTTTTTTGAGCTCGGACCAAAGACGCGCATTCTCAATTATCGGGGCAAGAATGGCCCCAATGCTTCTTAAAAACTTTAGATCTTCTTCCTTATAAGCGCCGGGAATGCCGCGATCCAGATAAATCAATCCAAGGATTTGATTGTTGTAAATAAGGGAAACGCAAAGTGCAGACCTGATTTTTAAGGCCATAATACTTTCCTGTTCTTTTAAAGAAACATTATTGAGTGCATCTTCCAGAAGGAAAGATTCACCGTTCTGGAAAAGACGGTTTACGATGCTCCTGCTAAGAGGAACGGATTTCTCGGGAGGATCAGAACATATCGGCTCGAGAGAACCATTAGCTTCGAATAATGCCAAATAACCGCGATCCTGTCTGAAAATCTCCTTGAATTTTGAAAAGATTTTCGTCCCCAATGTTGGTATAGGCTGATCTCCTGTTAAGGCAGTTGTACTTTCATATATCACTTTTAATCTTTGCCGGTTTAAACTATACTCAACCTCGGGTCCGAGAGAATGCAATATATGTGTCTGGTGCGAATCCGTATCTTCTGTTTGCGAGATGTAAACCTCCGTTTGACCTAACCGTACTGAATCTCCCGGTTTGAGAATAGTTTTATTTTTAATTCTCCGGTCGTTAACGAAAACACCATTTGTGCTTTCAATATCATAAATTTCAAGAAGGTCCCCGGAACAAACAATTTTCGCGTGTTTTTTAGAAACGTG
>CAYFXR010000202.1:0-5863 GCA_964347155.1 uncultured Nitrospiraceae bacterium
TGATGAAAGAGCAACGATTTCATTACCATCTTTCAACCAGGAAGAAGCCATCAAATCAGAAATACAAATTCTGACGAGCAGGGACTTGAAAGAAAAAGTGATCAACACGTTGGGCCTGGATAACATGTACCCGCATATGGTCGTAAACCATAATAAAAGGATGCCACCTCTCGAAGCGGCAATACGCCGGTTTGGAGGAAATCTTTCGGTAGTAAACATTAAAAAATCTAATGTTATTAAGGTATCTTTCCAGCACAGAGACCCTGAAATTGCTGCCAAGACAGTGAATCAGCTTGTTGAGAATTATAAGGAAAAGCGTCTCCAGGTATTAAGCAATCCAAAATCTTCCTTTCTGGAAAAGCAGCTGTTCACGTATCAGCAAAAATTGAAAGAATCAGAAAATAGCCTGGAGGCCTTTAAACAAAAACACAAGGTGTTCTCACTCGATGAACAAAGGAGTCTTCTTCTTAACCAGCGTATAGATCTGGATAACTCATTAAAGACCATCCAGAACCGCATTCAGGAATTACAGCACATACTCTCTTCACCAAAAGACCAGATACCAACGATATTCAGGAATGTATCATCTACTACAGATCCCGAGCAGTACAGGTTAATCAATGATGCCAGATCTGAACTGCTAGCCCTTCAATTAAGAGAACAGGAACTCCTGGCAAAGTATAAAGAAGATAGTATATTTGTAGCAAACATCCGAAAAGGAATACAGAAAGAAATATCTTTATTGAAAGAATTCATCGAAGAGCAGGAAAAAAACCTGGTCAAGGCCGAGCTGAGTTCCCTCAAAACGCAGAGCGCCACCATCAGAAAACAACTAAGCCTGCTGGATAAAGAGACCAAGGCCCTTGATCTAACAGAAAAAGAGCTTCAAATATTAAAACGTGAAGTAGCCACTAATGAGAAGAACTACAATACCTATTTGAGTAAATTGGAAGAAGCCCGCATTTCAGAAGACATGGATCGCCAGAAAATAGCGAACATAAGTGTAATACAGGGAGCCTTCATTCCCGCAAATCCGATCAAGCCCAGAAAGACCATTAATATCGCTTTAGGGATCATTATTGGTACATTTTTCAGTCTGGGCTTTGCCTTTTTCTCCGAGTATGTCTCACAGAGGCTCTCAACTCCTGAAAGTGCAGAGAGACATCTCAATCTGCCAGTTCTTGCCAATTTCTCTTATTCTCATAAAAAAGGAAAAGCAACGTCACCTCTTTACAAATGGGGATTTAGTACCCCGGTTATTTTTCTGCTTATAGTGGGTGTTTTCTGGATGTCTCCATATAAAAACCTCATCTTATCACGCACAGAAAAGCAGGATACACCTAAAGCAGGTCTTACGAAACCGGTTACATTCGAAATTCAAAAAGAATTGCCTTCTCTTTCATCTGTGAATGAATCAACGGCACAGGAGGAAGACAAATTCTTTATCCCGGCAGCACAAAAAATTTCTCTGCAGAACGGTGTCAAAAATTCTCAATGGGTAATAAATGTATTTTCTACTCGTTCAAAGGCGAATGCCACCAATTTACTTAAAAAGTTAAAGCAAGATGGGAATAATGCCTATATCACTGAGTTTGTCCACCAAAATAACATGTGGTACAGGGTACGGATAGGATTTTTCCCCGATAAGAAAGATGCACAGGAGATCGGAGAAATGCTATCGAAAAAATATACTCTTTATGATTACTGGATGGTCAAGGCTGCAAGGGACGAGAAACGAGCACACCAGTGATGACGTATCCTCCGATTTATAGAGAGCGGCATATTTTATTGCTAATAGAGTCTCTTGCATCTGATTTGTCATTCCCGAAGTTTTTTAACGGGAATCCAGTATGTTTTCAAATCAAATGCTTCTGGATTCACGCGTAGATTAGTTATAGTTGCGTTTAAGGTATCGATAAATAATTTTTTTTCCAAAGCCTGCATTATTTTAAATTTTTTTGGGTTAAGGACATATTGAAAAATTATTATCCTGCAAAAGGAGGAACATGTAATGGGTAAGACAAGAGGAAGGCGGCATTTTGATCGTGATTTCAAGACAGAAGCTGCACGGAAGGTAAGTGAAAAAGGACTGAAATTATCGGAGGTGGCCTCTGATCTCGGCATTCATCCAAATATGCTGAGTCGCTGGAAAAAAGAATACCTTTCAGATCAGAGCTATGCTTCTCCTAGCATAGGTCACACAAAGTACCATAAAGAAGAACTCCGGAGATTGCGCCGAGAGGTATCTCACTTGCGGGAAGAGAGGGATATTTTAAAAAAGGCCGTGGCCATATTAACAAAGCAAGGGAAAAAAAATCTGTCTTTATAAAGAGCCGGTAAAAAGCTGCGTCCATCAAAATCCAGACTATTTTATCGCAACGCAATAAGATGGAGAAGAACATATTTATGGATACTATATGCAAATTGCAGGGATCTGTCCGTCAGGAATATGGACAATCATATCATCCGGCTGTAATGAAAGAAGAAATCATGAGCCTTTACCGGTCTGTTCACTCTCTCCTTCCTGATTCCCAGAGAAAGGTCATCCAATTCGTTGGATCCAGAGAGGGAGAAGGCACCTCTACGATAGTGAGGGAATTTGCCATGGTCTCAGCCTCAACATTCGGACATTCGGTGCTCCTCCTGGATGCAGATGTACAGAGGCCCAGCCAGCACCCCTTCTTCAAGATCAGTCCGCTGTATACCTGTGAGGATGTGATAAAAAACGGCGAGTCCATTGACAATGCCTTCTACCAGGTCGGCAATTCCCGCCTGTTTGTAAGTATTATTTCAAAACATACCTCTTCCCTCATCCGGATTTTTGACGATAATTTTTGTGAAACATTGCAGCAATTTGACCTCATCCTTGTCGACTCTCCTCCGGCCACTGCCTCATCAGACGGCCTGGCTATTTGTCGTGTGGCAGATGGCATTGTTCTCATACTGGAGGCTGAAAAGACACGCTGGCCTATTGCAGAAAGTATCAAAAACAGGATCATAAAAAACGGTGGAAACATTCTCGGAATTGCTTTTAACAAACGGAGGCATCATATACCCGGGTTTATCTATAAAAGACTTTAAAAAAAAGAATAAACCCTCCATTTTGGAGACAAAACACAATGTTACATGAAACAAAAGAAGGTCTGTCACTTCCTATGGAAACATTGAGGAAATACAAAATTTTTAAACCTATGAATAATATTTTTCAATATATTAAATATCTCATCATAAAAAACAGGCGTGCCTTTGTTATCTTTATTCACCTCATACAAGCAGCAATAGCACATTATCTGGCACTTTTTATCAGGTTTGAGACAATTTTTGTGCCAGTTTACTTGAAAATGTTTCTATCCTATCTACCCATCCTTATATTAATACGCCTTATCTTATATCTCCAGTCAGGTCTTTATAAAGACCTCTGGCGATATTCGAGTATCAGTGACATGATTAAAATCGTAAAATCTACAACTCTGGGAAGCATTATATTCTTTATTATAATCAGATACTTGATTGGCAACACATCGTATCCGCGGTCAATATATATACTGGACTGGCTGTTACTCGTAATTATCTCGGGCGGAAGCAGGCTTTTCATAAGGGTTTTTATTGAATATTTAAATTCAGAGCGTCCAAGCAAAAAAATGCTTATTGTTGGTGCCGGTTATGCAGGTGAAAACATTGTGAGAGATATAAAAAATGATCCTAAATCTCCCTATAAGCCAATAGGTTTTATTGACGAGGATCCTTTCAAGAAAGGGCTCATGATACACGGCGTCCCTATCTTTGGTCCGATCAGCTTGATTCCTTATGTCATTGAAAACAACAAACCCGATGAAATTCTGATCACTATGTCTTCAACAAATAATAACAATAATAACATCAAAAAGATTTACGATCTGAGCAAGCCCTATAACATACCGATTAAGAAGCTGCCGGTAATAAACGACATACTTGATGGCAATTTTGCTGTGGCAACAAAACTCGGGCAGCGTTTAGTTGATGCAGATTTGGTGACGGAAGAAAAGGTGCAGCAAGCCCTCTCGCTCCAAAAGAAGGAAGGCGGAAGGCTTGGTTCAAAACTTATTAAGCTTGGTTATATCTCTGAAGATGTGCTTATCTCATTTCTCAATAAACAATTTGGCATTTCACATATAAAGCCTATCTCACTTGAGGACCTTTTACAGAGAGAACCTGTTAAGACAGATATAAAATCCGTAAGGAACTTTATTCAGAACAAATCTGTTCTTATAACGGGTGCAGGAGGTTCAATAGGCTCGGAACTCTGTAGACAGATACAATCATATTTTCCGTTTAATCTCATACTATTGGATAGGTACGAAAACGGCCTGTTCAGGATAAACCTTGAGCTGATATGCGAGGATGGTAAAGATAACGGAAAATTTCAGAACAATATCATCCCCGTGATAGGAGATATCAATGATACCCTGACTTTAGAAAATATATTTTTGAAATACAAACCTCAGATCATCTTTCATGCTGCTGCACACAAGCATGTGCCCCTCATGGAATATAATCCTATCGAAGCAGTAAAAAACAATATCCTCGGAACAAAAAAACTATTAGACACCGCATCGAAGTATCATGTAGAGAGCTTTGTGATGATATCGACGGACAAGGCTGTAAACCCGACAAGCATTATGGGTGCAACAAAGCGCGTGGCTGAACTCTTGACTATCACCAAGAACACTTCTTCCATCACTAAATTTAAAACTGTCAGATTTGGAAACGTTCTTGGAAGCAATGGAAGTGTTGTCCCTATATTCAAGGAACAGTTGAAAAACGGTGGTCCGATAACGGTTACGCATCCCGAGGTGAAGAGGTTCTTTATGCTTATCCCGGAGGCTGTCCAGCTCGTCCTGTTAGCCACTGCATCAGGAAACGGTGGTGAAATATTTGTGCTAGATATGGGTGATCAAATAAAAATCTCTGAACTTGCAGAGAACCTCATAAGGCTTTCAGGATTTATCCCTAATGAAGAAATCAAGATAAAGTATACAGGTTTGAGACCAGGAGAAAAGCTGTATGAGGAGCTTTTTGACTCATCAGAAAAAACTGTTCCTACTTTTCATGAAAAACTCAGGATAGCAATTCCCGAGCCTATTCTCGTAAGCACGCTTAATGAACTTATGTATGAGTTTGAACATGTTGTTAAAAATCATGATGTCGACAATATCATACCTGCAATTCAAAAAATAATACCGAGCTTCAAGCATAAAGTAAATCTTGAAACCAAAAACCTCAATTGAAAAATCAGCCCCTATTATTTCACATTCATATTTTGGATTAACCATATGTGCGGTATAGCCGGGATAATCAATCTGTATGAAGAGAGAGATATATCAAAGGATACTCTGAAAAGGATGGCTGCGGTCATACGACATCGCGGCCCTGACGGGTACGGATTTTATCATGACAACCGGGTGGGACTGGCACATGCACGGTTAAGTATCATTGACCTGGAAGGTGGCTGGCAGCCGATCCATAACGAGGACAAGAGTATATGGATAGTCTTTAACGGGGAAATATTCAACTATATAGAACTCAGAGAACGTCTTTTATCAAAAGGGCACACGTTTTATACGAAATCTGATACAGAGGTCATCATACATTTATATGAAGATTATGATACCGATTGTCTGAAGTACCTCAACGGTCAATTTGCCTTTGCCATATGGGATAAAAACAGATCCAGGTTTTTTATTGCAAGAGACCGGATTGGAATAAGGCCGGTGTTTTACACGTGTGTTGATGGCTCCCTGATCTTTGCCTCGGAGATAAAGTCTTTGTTCGTAGACAGGAGAGTAAAGAGGGAAATAGACCCGTACGCACTGGATCAGATATT
>CAYFXR010000203.1:0-7784 GCA_964347155.1 uncultured Nitrospiraceae bacterium
GCCTTGCCTCGATGTCAAGTGCTGAATCCAACGGTACATAATGGCTGACATCTGCAATATGCACATAAAGTGTATAGCCGTTTCCGGTTTTATTGACAGACACTGCATCGTCAAAATCCTTTGCTGTTTCTCCATCAATTGTTACGGTAAGAAGATGACGACAATCGACCCTGTTTCGCGAAGATACTTTCTCCGTGTATTTCTTTGTTTCTGCAATAACAGGGGCATGAAATGTGTGGGGAAGCGAATACTCTTCAATTATTATATTTATTTCCTGTCGTGGTTCAGTAATATCCGGCAGGATTTTTATGACCTTGCCTTCCGGAGGTCTTGCAGCAGTTGGAAAGGAAGTTACTTCAACAACGACAAGATCACCATTTTTTGCTCCTGCCCTGTCCCTTGGAGCGATGGAGATATAATAAGGAATATTTTTTTTCCTGGGCTTTACATAAAAGATATTTTTTTCCCGATAGAATTCTCCGATAACCTTTTTCTGCCCGCGTTCAAGGATTCTTATGATATTGCCTTCCATCTTTACCGGACTTTCCACCCGGGCAACAACCCGGTCTCCTGACATTGCACCCATGGTTCTTCTCGGAGGGATAAACAGGTCTCTTTCTCCGCTTTTATCAGGAATAACAAACCCGTACCCGTCCTTATGCGCCTGGAAGAGGCCTGTTATAAGGTTCATTTTATCGATTGGCCCGTAATAGCCGGATTTAGTCTTAAAAATATCGCCTGATCCGGCCAGGGAACGAAGGATCCGTTTCAGTGTCCTGGATTCATTTTTGTGAATATCAAGAGATTTGGAGATTTCCCTCACATTTACAGGTCTCGATGTTTTTGTTTTGAGGAAATGGAGTATGGATTCCTTATCTATGGTGCCCCTGGGTGCCATAAGAGATTATAGCAGATAAATAAATTTCAGATTACAGATTAGAGATGAATTTGAAATCTGTAATTTGTACCTAAATTGAGCGATTTAATTTCATAAAGATGTGCGAGGCAGGTGAAAAAATACATAGCGATACCTCTGTACAGCTATTGTCTTGCTTTTATAATTTCCACTCTTTAAGTGAAAGATTAGATATAGCAGTAAGACAATTACAAATATCCAATCGCATTATGAATTTTTGAACCTGCATTGCACATCTATACTTATGAGAATCGCTCAATTTAGGTTGTAATTTTTCAAATCTGTTATGTAGGGATTTAAAAGACGCCTGAAATATTAACGGTGGGATATAAAATGCCAGCTCATGAAGCTATTGTGCTTTTTATAAAAACTCCTTTTCTTCGAGATATCTGATGCCGCAGGTGTAACAATAGCTCAGGGCAGGTAAGGGAATCCAGCTTACTACTTTTTCTGTGTCGAAATAACCCAGATCAGCAAGGAAGTTTTTTGCATATGAATAGGATACCTCATTTTTAATTTCGCGATCATGAAACCGGACGACTATTTGATACATGTTTTCCACAGGTACAGAAATAGAAAAATTTCCCTTTTTATCTGTTCTTACAACTCCAAGAATAGTATCGAGTTTGTTTTTTATAATAACTTCTGCATCCTTTGCTGCAAAGAGATTTGTTTTTAAATTATTCTTACGTCGTATTTCTTTGATAAAAAAATAGCCATGTTTTTTCATGTACTTCGATAAAAGATTGCATTCAAACTGGGCTGAACCGCTTATTGTTATATCAGAGGCAATAGCTACAGTATTTAAAGAAAAAAGTAACAATAAAAATAATATTATTTTAATTTTAATTATCCTCATTATTAAGCCCCCCTCATTATGTAAAAAGGGTAAATTAAAATTTTTTATATAAAAAATTAGCAAATAACATACCAGATTGTAAATACTTTAAAATCAAATGGTTAGCACAAATAAAGGTTTGAAAGGTTTGCGGAAAATAACGCATTGGGTGTAATCACCAGTTCTATTGGGTAATATAACCAGGTGAGTGTTTGGGTTTAGACACCAATATCCTTAGTCTCAGAAAATGAACAGAATAAGAGGCTTATGATTTCCTTTTTGTAACCCACTTGATTATTCCCTTTACCATAGCGTCAACCGTGGCTTCTTTTGGCATGATGCTGACTTTCAAACCTGACTTTTCTACTGCTTCTGCTGTGACAGGGCCGATTACGGCAATGGTAACATCCTTGAGAAGATCGATTGCGTCTTCTCCCATTATTTCCATAAAGTTATTGAAAGTTGCTGCGCTCGTAAATGTTGCTATTGTTATTTTTCCCTCTTTTAAGAACCGTTTCAATCTCTTGCCGTGAATTTCCGGTTTAACCGCTTTGTATGATGTATAAACATCTATCTCTCCCCCGAGTTCCCTGACCTTCTGTGGAAAGACTTCTCTTGCCACCTCCGCCCTTGGAAGAAGTATTTTTAGTCCTTTTAGGGATTCTGTGCTTTCAAATCCCCCCTTTTCTAAAGGGGGGGTGGGGGAATTATGGCTGTGTTCTTTGATAAAAGCTTCTATAAGTCCCTCAGCATTGAATTTTTTAGGAACAAGATTTACTTTTATCCCGTATTTTTTTATTGCCGATGCAGTCTTTGAACCTACAGCACATATCTTTACCCCCTTTAAGTCCCTGATATCTCTTTCTTTCTCCATTAATCTTTGAAAGAAGAACTTAACACCGTTTACACTGGTGAGTATCAGCCAGTCATAAGAGTCAATTTTTTCTATAGCCTGGTCAAGCTCTGTCCAGTCGTCAGGTGGGACAATCTCTATTGAGTGAAACTCTATTATTTCGGCACCAAGTTCTTCCAATGGCTCAAACCCTACTGTATGCTCTCTGGTTACAAGGATACGTTGACCGAAAAGGGGTTTTTTCTCATACCATTTAAGGCTTTCTCGCAGTTTAACCACATCTCCGACTATCATTACCGCAGGTGGTTTTATTTCGTTTTCCTTGACAAGTTTTGGGATGTTTTTCAGGTTGCCAACAAGGGTTGTCTGGTCAGCCCTTGTACCCCACCGTACTACTGCGACGGGTGTATCAGGGCTTCTGCCGTTTTCAATAAGCCTCTGGCAAACCAAGGCAATATTTTTTACGGCCATGAGAAATACAATTGTCCCTACTCCTGTTGCAAGCCTTGCCCAGTCAATGGAACTTTCCTTTTTAGTGGCGTCTTCATAGCCGGGAACAATTGCGAGTGAAGAGGAATAAAGCCTGTGGGTAAGAGGGATTCCTGCATAGGCAGGCGCAGCAATTGCCGAGCTGACACCCGGGACGACTTCAAATTCTATTCCTTCCCTTGATAATGCTTCTGCTTCTTCGCCTCCGCGACCAAAAACAAATGGGTCGCCGCCTTTCAAACGGCAAATAGTCTTACCATCTTTGGCTTTTTCAATAAGGGTCTGGTTTATTTTATCCTGTGTCATGTCGTGCTGGCCGCCGCGCTTGCCAGCATAAATAAATTCTGCATCGTGACTTATGTAGTTCAACACCTGCGCGTTTAAATGAAAATCATATAATACTACATCTGCCTTTTGAAGGCATTTTAGACCTTTAACGGTAAGAAGGCTTATGTCACCGGGCCCTGCACCGACTATGTATACTTTACCTTTCATATATTATCTCCGATTCTTTTCCCGCTTAATTACTAAAAAAGAGTGAATCTCCCCGCCTGCAAGGCAGGGCTTCAAAAAATATTAACTGTCTTTCTATTCCCCTCTTTAACAAAGGGGGGGATCTGATAAGGAGAACTCTTCATCCCCGTTTACAAAACGGGGTATTCAAGTTCATTTCTTCATAAAAGAATAAAGACACAAATAATTACAACCTAAATTGAGCGATTTAATTTCATAAAGATGTGCAAGGCAGGTGAAAAAATACATAGCGATACCTTGGTGCAGTTATTATCTTGCTTTTATGATCTTCACTCTTTAAGTGAAAGACTAAATATAGCAGTAAGACAATTCCAGTATCCAATCGCATTATGAATTTTTGAACCTGCATTGCACATCTATACTTATGAGAATCGCTCAATTTAGGTACAAATGTATCTGTGATTATCTGCTTAGGTACAAATGTATCTGTGATTATCTGCTATTCTTTTGTAATTCAATGATAACACAATCTTTCCTTGTTCGTGTAGATATAAGAATTTTTGAAAACCCAAAACGGTGAGCGAGCCCGCCTTATCTCCCTTCCCGCCTTTTTTCTGCTTACTGCTTACTCCATACTCCTTACTCCTTACTGCCAACTGCATACCCTGAACCCGATGTGGTTCAGGGCCTTTCCTGCCTTACATCCTTTCCTGCGTTTCCCGCTTTTAATTTTGTCCTCTGTAGGTGCTTGACCCCTCGACTTCCTTATTTATCTTATTACATAAAGAAGGCTGCTTGCTTTTTTCTCCCTGTTTTTTTGCTTTAATTTTCTATTATGGACTCCTTTATTTTGCTGTGCCTTTTGCAACAAGTGCGTTAAATGTGTTACACTTGTCGAAGGAGGATATTAACTATGCCGACAACAAAACCAAGAATTAATGTCATCCTTGAAGAGTCTCTCTATGAAACTGTAGAGCAACTGGCAGAAAGGGATGGTATGTCATTATCTTTGAAAGTTCGAGATCTCGTAAAGGAAGCGTTGGAAATTCAGGAAGACAGGGCGCTGACAACTTTTGCAGAAGAGAGAAAGAAGACATTCCGTAAATCAAAGTCTTTAAAGCATGACGAGGTCTGGTAAATTTTGTCATTTAATCTGAAGTACCATCCTGATGTAAAAGATATCGATATACCCTCCTTAAACAAAAGGCTCAGTATACGCGTTAAGAAAGCAATTGAGACCCGCCTTATGACCGCACCGCACCTCTATGGAGAACCTTTAAGAAAAACTCTTAAAGGTTACTGGAAATTACGGGTCGGAGATTACAGGGTCGTTTTTAAGGTAGTGAAGAATGAGGTATGGATTCTCGGTATAATCCATAGAAAAAAGGTCTACGAATATATCGCAAAGAGAAAGTAAACAGGTCCCGCCTTTACCTCAACTCAATCTTCGAGTTTATGTTCCAGTTATCAAAAAATGAGCATGAATCTTTAAGGTCGCAACTCGCGACCTTAAAGCAGGGACGAGGCAGGCACCGAAAATATGCGCCTTATGCGTTTACCGAGCACGGTGCCATCATGCTTGCAACAGTCTTAAATAGTCCCGTTGCTATAGAGGCAAGCATTCAGGTAGTTCGGGCTTTCATAAAATTACGTCAAATTCTTGCAACACACAAAAAATTAGCTGTAAAAATAGAGAAGCTTGAGAAAAGAATCGAAGAGCAGGATGAGAAAATTTATACAATATTTGAGGCAATAAACAACCTGATGTCTTATCCCGATAAACCTAAAAGACAAATCGGATTTAAGAGATAAGGATCAAGTCAGAGGTGGTGAGTAACAGGTGAGAGGTCTCACCCCTGAGCTTTTACCCCTTACTTCTCAAAAATTCCCACTGTTTTTTTCTGCCTTCTGCTTACTCCATACTCCCTACTGCTTACTGTTTTTACTTTTTTTCCCGCTTTACCTCCCTTCCCGCCAGTCTCGCCTTTTTTCTGCCTACTGCCTACCCTGAACCCGATGCGGTTCAGGGCCTTTCCCGCGTTTCTCGCTTTTTTGGACAATTTCAAGGGCAAACCCCTCTGCAGTTCTTTCTAAATTCTGTCGGTTCCTGACCCCTCGTCTTCTTTTTTAGGTTAATTATGTAGTAAAATAATACTAAAAATAAGGAGTATGTTAATGGCTGATACAGCAATTAAACTGGAAAAGGCTGAAGACGATGCATTGGAACAAATGGTTAAGGTTGGCCTTTTTGCAAACAAAGATGAGGCTGCACGGGCAGCGATTGTTAAATATGCTTCTGATCTCGGCATACTTAGCCCCGAAATGATGTGGAAGAAGATAACAAAGCATAAAAGCAGAAAAGTCACTTCCGGACAGTTGATGAAAGACCTTGAAGCATTAGAAGATGAAACTTAGGGTCTTCATCGATACCAATGTCTTTATTTATGCCTTCGAGTTTCCTGAAAGCAATTCCCAAAAAATTATAGACCTTCTGAATAATAGTCAAATAGAGGCTGTAATTTCGGAGTGTGTGCTCAAAGAAGTTCAATTATATTTCAAAAAATACCATAACAAAAATTTAGCTTCATCATTCAGAAATTATCTTTTAAGAACCTGCAATATTGTATTTTCTGCTGATGTGAAGAAAGAAATGACTCAATATAAAAAACTGATCAAAGACAAAGACCTTGAACAATTGGCGGTTGTCAGAAACCTTGGCATAAAATTCTTAATTGCCTATGACAAAGACTTTGAAAATTTTGAAGAATACATCACTCCGAAAGCATTTATAAAACAAATGGGAATAAAACCGGGACGGTCAGTTTATTAATGTTCCTATGGAACTTCTTTTTTTTGCCATTGGCCCCAAAACACCTTCAAGGTTGTCATTCCGGCAGTCTCCCAGATTACTACCTTCGTGAACAGGCTTAAGCCGGTATCCTTTTTAAAAAGACTCTATATTCCTGGTCAAGCCCGGAATGACAAAAAATACGAAGATAGGACATTATTTTTACAGGCATTAATAGTTCAAAAAATCAACAATGTCCCCAAAGCGCCCGGTCAACGGACACGGATCACGGCCTTTCCCTCTGACCTATTACCCCTAACCGCTAACCAGTTTTTAAAAACAATTTCACGGGCTGATTCATGCACTATTCTTATTATTTGTCAACTATGAAGATTTGACCCTCTTCCGCTTATGACTCCGCCTGAAAAGAAAAAGCCGAAGATCGGGTTTCTGAGGTGAAGCATTGGTAAGAGGTGAGAAGCTGTTCCTTTGACCCTTAACCTCTTACCTGTTTTTAAGACACTTTCAAGCCCCTTTCCGTTCCCGAATAAAGATTCGACCCCACTAATTACATACCCTGAACCCAATGTGGTTCAGGGCCTTTCTCGCTTTTAATCCGTCCAAATTCAATCTCAATTCTCAAGCCTGACCCCACTCCTGCTGCCAAATTTGTCCAAAGAAGCAGGAGTGCACAAAGGACAGGTCCCGTTCATTGAGTTTTCATATTTATGAAGAATCAATCAATAAAGCGAGAGAATTGATCAAGAAGCAATAGCTATAGCGGTACAAAAACCTTTGAGGGCATCTTTGATTAAAGGTTTATTAAGAATATTAATCCGATTACCTCGGAATCTTGATAAAAATTTATATTGCAGAGAAAGATGCTTTGTAAAAACTTAGTTTTTCAACAGCCTGTCAAGTTGCGACCCCTCGTTTTTTTTAACTTTTCTCTCATTTGCCGTTTTTTATAGAAAAAGAAGTTATTTTCATATAAATAAAAATTATCCATGGAGAGAGAATATGGAGTAGAAATGTCTAAAGAATTTACTGTCATTGTTGAGCAGGATGAAGAAGGGTATTATATCGCAGAAGTTCTGGAACTGAAGGGTTGTCACACTCAGGCTAAGTCTCTTGATGTTTTGATGGAAAGAGTGAAAGAAGCTATTCAGCTCTGTCTGGAGGTTACTGGAGAAGAACATCCTACCACGCATCTCATAGGCGTTCAGAAAGTCACCATATGAGCAAATTGCCTGCGTTAACCGGCAAGGCAATTATATCTATCCTTAAAAAAACTGGGTTCTCTGTATAAAGGCAGAGAGGCAGTCACGTTTTTCTTAAGCATTCTGACGGCAGAACTACTGTGGTCCCAGTAGACGCCGGTGAAACAATTGGTCCAGGTCTCATGTCAAAAATTCTTCGCGATGTT
>CAYFXR010000204.1:0-9652 GCA_964347155.1 uncultured Nitrospiraceae bacterium
CATTGAAGAAGAAAAGAATAATGGATGCGGAGGCAGGAAATGTTTAGAAAATTATTCGAACCTATTGAAATTAAGGGAATGAAACTAAAGAATAGAATCGTAATGGCCCCAATGGGCAGTTCTTTTTCTACAGAGGATGGTTTTCCAACAGAAAAAATGAAACATTACTATGCCAGAAGGGCCCAAGGTGGAGCCGGACTGATTCAAGTTGCTTGTACACATCCTGTATTTCCTGAAGGTAAAATCCTTCGCAATCAATTGAGCATTGACGAAGACAGATATATTCCTCATTTGGCCCAATTGGTTAGGGCAATAAAAGATGCTGGGGATGGAGTGAAGGTCTCTTTGCAACTAATACATGGTGGAGCTGTGTGTAGAAGCGAGATCACGGGCACAATGCCTGTTGGGCCTTCCGAGGTTGCTCTATATCCAGATAGGATCCCGAGGGTGTTAAGTGTTGGAGAAATCTTGGATTTCGTAGAAGCATTTGGTGAGGCAGCAAGAAGGGTGAAAGAGGCGGGATTTGATGCGGTTGCAATTCAGTTTGCCCATGGATATCTCATATCCCAGTTTCTATCGCCATTCACGAATAAAAGGACGGATGACTATGGTGGAAATTTGGAAAATAGAATGAGATTTCCTAAGGAAATCCTTCTTAGGTGTAGAGAAAAGGTTGGAAAAGATTTTCCTATTATCATCAGAATCAATTGTCATGATTTTCGGGATTATGGCGTTGATTTAGAAGAAGCTAAGCTTATTGCCAAAATGTGTGAGGAAAATGGGTCAGATATTGTTGACATCAGTGGTGGAGGTGGTTGGGCTAATCAATTGGAATGTGATCCTACATCAGCTGTTCCAAGAGGGGTTTGGATCAAATACATTGAAGCCATTAAAGAAATTCTCAATGTTCCGGTCATTGCAGTAAGACGCATTATGAGTCCTGATATGGCTGAGAAGATTTTACAAGAAACAAAGATCGAATTAATCGCTTTTGGCAGACCCTTAATTGCCGATCCAGACCTTCCTAGAAAAGCTGCTGAAGGTCTTTTAGAAGACATAATCCCATGTACGGCCTGTTCTCAAGCATGCTATGACTATACATTAATGGATATGCCCATAACATGCACCATAAATCCGACTGTCGGAAAGGAAGAAGAATACCGAATTAAACCAGCTAAAAATAAAAAAAAGGTCATCATCATCGGAGGTGGCCCTGGGGGTATGGAGGCAGCAAGAGTAGCCTCTATGAGAGGGCATGAAGTTATGTTATATGAAAAGGAAAAAAAACTTGGTGGACAGTTAAATCTGCTTTGCGTTCCAGAATCTAAGAATGAATGGAGGAATTTATTAAATTATTATAATATCCAGCTTAAAAAAGCGAGAGTAAAAATAGAATTGAACAAAGAACTATCAGTTCATGATCTTAAGGATATGAATCCAGATTTTGTAATTATTGCAACAGGGGCAAGGCCTTATGTTCCACCCATTCTTGGTATAGAGAAAAAAAACGTCTTAACTGCTTGGGAGGTATTAAAACGTAATTTAGAAGTTGAAGGCAAAGCAGTTATTGTAGGCGGAGGAAAGGTAGGATGTGAGGTTGCAGAATATATTGCAGATTCGAGCAATAATATAACTGTTATTGAAATGCTTCCTGATGTTGGATTAGATATGGGCCCGTATGTAAAAAAATATCAGATACTAAGATTACAAGCTAAAGGGATATCAATAATTACTAACTCCGAAGTTAAGGAGATAACTAACAAAAGTGTAAGATTTGAAAAAGATGGAATCATTAAAGAAGTTGAAGCTGATATTGTAATATTGGCTACAGGAGCAAAATCAAACACGAAGAAAATCGAAGATCTTTTAGGACAGGGTATCCCATATCGAGCAATAGGCGATTCCGTAAAACCTGGGGATATGCTAAGAGCCATTCACGAAGGATTTAGAGCTAGCCTTAAGATTTAAGAACTGAATAAAGGAACGGACTTGATTTTGAAGACATTGAAGTAATAAAGCCTTACTGGTTCTAGAGCAAGAAATATAGACAGGGAGACAAATCGATGAAATGTCAAACGATTATTAAAAATGGCAAGGTCGTCATTCCAAAAATTGGCACAGTGGAAGCCAATATTTGTATAGATAAGGGAAAAATCGTAGGACTGGTCCAGTCTCTCTCAAGCCTGCAAGCTGATAATGAAATAGATGTCAAAGGATGCTATATCTTGCCTGGCGCTATAGAGCCTCATGCCCACTATGGTTATGGGGGCAACCTGAAAGATCATTTTGAGACCGAGACAGCTTCATGTCTTATCGGGGGAATAACCTCAATCATTTTGTTCTATCGAAATTATGGAGGTCCCCCTGGAATTTATGAAAATTTCTCTGAATTAAAAGAGATAGGTGAAAAGAATTCACTCATAGATTTTTCATTTCATCTTGGCATTGTAAATGATGAACAGTTAGATCTAATACACAATTATTTCAGTAATTACGGTATCTCTTCATTCAAGTTTACCATGGCTTATAAAGGTGCAGAAGCAAAGTCTGTGGGTCTTGAAGGAAATGAAACAGATGATGGTTTTATATATGAAGCCTTTTCGAAAATATCGAAATTGCAAAAATCATTGGCCTGCATCCACGCTGAAAATATTGAGATCATCCTAAAATTAATAGAAAAATTCATGAAGCAAAATAGGGATGGATTAGCTGCTTGGTCTGATTCAAGGCCAAATTTTACAGAAGCAGAAAGCATCCGACGAATCCTTTTTTTTGCGGAGTTAACAAATTGTCCCATTTATTTCGTCCATGTCAGTACTCGTCAAGGTCTTGATGAAATTCGTAAATATAAATCTAAATTCATGGCTGTTTTTGCAGAGACATGCCCCCAATATCTCACCCTGACCAAAGATAGCCCCCTCGGTAATTTGGGTAAAGTGAATCCACCATTGAGGGAGCCAGAGGACAATAAAGCGCTTTGGAAGGGAATCAAAGACGGAATAGTCGATACGATAGGAACGGATCACTGTGGGCTCAGGAAAGAAGTGAAGACGGGTACGATCTGGGATGCCAAACCAGGGTTTCCAGGCAGTGCTACAATGCTTCCTGTTCTGCTTAGTGAGGGGGTGAACAAAGGAAGAATTTCGATAGAGCGTATCGTTGAAATCACTTCATTCAATACAGCCAAAATTTTCAACCTTTATCCTCAAAAAGGGACAATTAGGGTAGGAGCTGATGCTGATTTAACGATAGTGGATTTGAATTTGGAAAAGGAAGTAGAACCGGAAATGCTCTTGTCTTGTTCAGATTTTTCATTATATGAAAGTTGGAAGATAAAAGGCTGGCCCGTAATGACCATGATACGGGGAAAAATTGTGATGGAAGATGGCAAAATTATCGGAGAGAAGGGATTTGGTCAATTTTTACGAAGAAATTAAATTCGGTATGGGGACATGGTTATGAAAGAAAAGGTTGAGGTCGCAGCTATTCAAATGGCTCCCTATTGGATGGAGCCTAAAAAAAATTTGGAAAAAATGATCATTCTTATTGAAGATACTCTAAAGCAAAGAAAGGTTGATCTGATTGTTTTTCCTGAATTGGTCAATGTAGGATATCTTAGAGGCAGGGACTGGCCACGGCTTTCTGAATATATTAACAAAGCTGAACCCATTCCCGGCGAAATTACAAATGCATTGGGAAGAGTTGCTCAAGAGAATCGTATCTTTATCGTAGTAGGATTAATTCAAGCACACCCCACCATACCTGTTACCGTCTATAACTCAGCGGTTTTAATCAATAATCGGGGAGAAATCGTTGGTGTTCATCAAAAAATGCATATTCCGAGCGAGGAAAAACACTACTTCTATCCTGGAAATACATGTGAAGTCTATAAGACCGAAATCGGGAATATCGGGATGCTCGTGTGCTATGATTGCCTTTTCCCTGAGTTAGCGCGCATTTTATCCCTAAAAGGTGCGGAAATACTTTGCGGTCTATTTGCATACCACAAGGCCTCATTGCCGTTTGTACCCAGAAGATTGGAATATATTGCTTCAGTAAGATCTTCAGAAAACCGGAATTTTTTCATCTCTTGTAATCGCTCGGGTCAAGAAGACGATTTAATTTTTTTCGGTCGAAGTGCCATTGCTGGACCCGGCGGAGAAATTTTAAGCTTTACAGAAGACGAAGGAGAAACGGTTATTTATGCAACCTTGGAAAAAGATCTATTCATAAAATCAAGAGCTTACAGTGCTAGATTTAGGGATAGGAGGCCAGACAAATATGATATTATTGTCCAGCTATTTTAATAGAAAAGAAGAAAGCTGGAGAGCCCGATGTTGTTGAAAGAGATATTCTCAGTCAAAGCACCGATTCAAGAAGTGTGGAGCTTCCTTCTGAATCCAGAGACTATTGGTCAATGCATACCTGGGTGCGAAAAGATTGAGTTAATCGATGATAAAACTTTCCTTTGTCGGATACGTGTTAAGGTCTCATTTATTTCGTTTAACTTCAATATTAAGGTAAATATCATTGAGATGGATCAACCTAATTACCTGAAGTCTGCAGGGAAAGGTGAAGACCAAGGTAAAGCCGGAAATTTTAGCCAGCATAGCAAGTTAAATTTAAGAATAATCAGGGATAATGAAACAGAAGTCTGTTATGAATCTAATGTGAGTATAGTAGGAAGGCTCGCAACACTTGGCCAAAAGATTATTGCTGCTAAGGCTACACAACTACAAAAAGAATTTATCCAATCAGTGAAACAAAGATTAGAACAACAATAACAATAATATATAACGGAGGAATAAAATGATAAAACCTTTTCAATATATCACGCCTTCCAATTTAACTGAAGCATGCCTTTTACTGGAAAAGTATGATGGTAATGCTAGAATTATTGCAGGCGGACAGTCATTATTAATTTTATTAAAGCAACGCTTAATTGATCTTGAATATCTCATAGATATAAGAAATATTCCAGGATTAAATTTCATCCACTATGACGAAAGGGATGGATTAAAAATAGGCGCAACGACAACACATCGACTGGTAGAAATAAGCCCCTTGATCAAAGAGAAATTTCCCGTACTTTCTGATATGGAAAAGAGACTTTCGGCAGTCCAGATTCGAAATTGGGGGACTCTCGGTGGGAATCTTTGCCATGCAGATCCTTCAGGAGATCCAGCTCCACCGCTAATTGCATTGGGAGCCAAGGCAAAAATTATGAGTGTAAAGGGAGAAAAATTGGTTTTTTTAGAAGATTTTTTTGTAGATTATTATGAAACAATCCTGAAGAGCGAAGAAATTCTTTGTGAAATTCAAATTCCGAACCCTCCTCAAAACTTCGGATGTCACTATTACAAATATAGTCTTCGTGAAGTAGATCCGCCCATAGTAGGAGTGGCTGTATCAATTACATTGGATGACTCAAAAAAATATTGTGCTGATTCCAAAATTGTTTTAGGTGCTGTTGCTCCTAAGCCAATAAGGATTAAACGGGCAGAGGAATTTTTATTAAGGAAGCATCTCGAAGATGATGTGATTATGGAGGCTGCTAAGATTGCTTCTGAAGAATCACAGCCTATTCCAGACATTCATGCTTCGGAAGAATATAAGAGAGAAATGGTTAAGGTCTGGACAAAACGAGTAGCAAAGATGGCTTTAGAATTCGCCAAAGCTAATTAGCGCCTCGCAAGGACTACAACTTATTGAAGGTATAAACTGTATATTACATCATTCCAGTATTCAATCGTTTCCAATTGCGGAGCTAAAAGAAATTATGTTCAATGATGGGGAGAAAGTATAATGAAGCGAGAACTAGAATTCAAAGTTAACGGAAATGACTTCAAAATCTTAATAGAACCAAGATTGACCCTTTTACAAGTATTACGGAATGAATTAGGACTAACCGGTACAAAAGAAAGTTGCAATATAGGAGAATGTGGAGCATGCACTGTTATTCTTGATGGAAAAGCCATAAAATCTTGTAATATCTTAGCAGTTCAGGCAAATGGGAAAGAAATAATCACTATAGAGGGATTGGCAAATAATGGAAATCTTCACTCTTTACAGCAGGCATTTATCGAAAACGGTGCAATGCAATGCGGATTTTGTACTCCAGGAATGATTATGTCGGCAAAGGCACTTTTAGATGAAAATCCTTATCCTACTGAAGAAGAGGTAAGGATAGCAATATTAGGCAATTTGTGTCGATGTACTGGTTATAATAAAATTGTCAAAGCCATTTTATCAGTAAGAAACAAGGAGTAGGAGGAGGAATAGTGGAGGAAGAATAGTTTGTGATCGGAAAAAGAATATTCAATGTAAATGGTTATGCCAAGGCAACAGGTTTAGGAAAATACAATTTTGATCTTGAACTTCCACAACAGCTTTATGGGAAGATAAAAAGGAGTCCATATCCTCATGGGAAGATCATTTCTATTGATGTCTCAAAAGCTGAAGAACTTCCAGGTGTGAGAGCTGTAATAACAGGCCACGACGCCATTGCTCGATCTGGTACTGGCATATGTGATGAATGGACATTGGCTAAAGATAGGGTCAGATTTGTGGGTGATGGCGTGGCTGCAGTGGCCGCTGACTCTGAAGAGATCGCAGAAGAGGCTATTGACCTGATAGAAATCGAATATGAAGAATTAGAGCCTCTTTTCGATCCAGAGGAATCGATAAAGAAAAAACCTCCAGTCATTATTCATGAAGAATTGCCATCATATAAACTTTTGGCCTCCTCAATTATGCCTCAATTAGATAAAGAGAGGCCAAATGTCTTCAATTTCATTAAAGTAAGACGAGGTGAATTGGAGAAAGCATTTCAAGATGCTGATCTAGTCATTGAAAATAGATTTAGAGTATCCATGATTCAACACTGCCAGATGGAGCCCCACAATGCCATTGCAAGGGTAGAACACGACGGGAGCGTAACCATATGGTCATCTCATTCTGCACCATATAAGCTCAGAATGGAGGTGTGTGAAGGGTTGCAATTGCCTGAATCTAAGGTGAGAACAATAGTACCTTCTTATATTGGTGGATCCTATGGTGGCAAAGGAACTATGAAAACTGAGTTAATATGTGCACTTCTTGCAATGAAAACTAAAATGCCGGTCAGGATTTTTCACACAAGGGAAGAGTTAATCTCTTGCGATACTGCAAGAGCCCCATTTATTGTGGATATCAAAACAGGAGTAAAAAAAGATGGGACACTGGTGGCTCAGAAAGTGGAATACATTCTTGCAGGAGGAGGGTATGCAGGAACAGGCTTTTTAACAGCAAGAAATGCTGCATATGGACCATGCGCTCAATACAGGATTCCTAACTTTAAACTTGATGGTTATGGAACTTACACCAATACAAGAGTAGTTGGAGCATTCAGAGGGTTTGGTAATTCCGAGACAATATGGGGAATAGAAACCCAGATGGATATAATTGCAGAAGAATTGAGGATGGATCCTGTTGAATTCAGGATGAAAAATATGTTGGAAGAGGGTGATTTCAATGCCTTTGGTGAAAAAATGCATAGCGTTGGGGCTAAGGAATGTCTTAGGAAGGTTGCGGAAGCAATCGAGTGGGGTAAAAAGCCCGAGTCTGGTCATCGTCATATCCGAAGAGGGAAGGGGATTGCCGTAGGAAATAAATACAGCCTCGTTCCTACGGCTTCCGCCTCAATTGTCAAGATTCGAGAAGATGAAATGATTGAACTGAGATGCAGCGTGGTCGATATCGGACAAGGGTCAAATACCATCTTTTCTCAGATAGTGGCCGAAGAATTACGGATTCCAGTAGAAAGAGTCATTATGCCTCATCCAGATACCTTAATTACTCCATATGATCAATTCACTGGCTCTAGCAGAGCGACGTTCGGGATGGGTAATGCAATCCGGTTAGCCTGTGCAGATCTAAAAAGGCAACTATTTGATCTCGCTTCTCCAGAATTGGAGGCAAATCCAGATGATTTGGAGACGGCCGCTTTTAAAGTTTATGTAAAAGGATCTCCTGAGAAGTCAATTAAGATTAGAGATTTGTTCATTCCAATGGTATTATCAGGCCGCGTTCTGCCCCAAATAGGAGAGCTTCTTGGTAAAGCTACCTATTACCTCCCGGGTGTTATGCCAGATCCAGAGACGGGTCAATCTGAGAGGGCAGCAGCTTTCTATATTTTCACGGCTCAGGCTGCAGAAGTGGAGGTAGATATTGAGACAGGAAAGATAAAGGTCTCTAAATTTGTTACAGCTTGCGATTGTGGAAGAGCCATCAATCCAATGAATGTTGAGGGGCAAATTGAGGGGGGTGCCCTGAGTATGGGCATTGGTAGTGCCCTCATGGAAGAGATCGTGATGGATAATGGGCAAGTGCTTAATCCGACGTTCGTTGATTACAAAATCCCTACTTCAACAGATGTGCCTACTTTGGAAAATACTAAATCAATAATCGTAGAGGAACCTCATAGGGAAGGCCCCTTCGGAGCTAAGGGTGTTGGCGAAGGGGTCCTGATTTGTTCAGCTCCTGCGATTGGTAATGCAATTTACGATGCCATTGGTATAAGGTTCAAAGAAATCCCCATCACACCAGAAAAGGTATTATGGGCTCTAAAAGGCAAGTCTTAGCCTGCATTATTCACGAAACCGTGTGCTCGTGAGTAAGCACCTGCAAGAAAGTGGCTTTGCTTTCTTGCAGGTTTCGACACGGTGCTTTAATCACCTTTGCTCAAGGCTAACCCTGAGCGGAGGGTTGAAAGCCCGTAGTCGAAGCCAGAAAGGCGGTTTGTTCGTGAAGCGAATGGTGCTTCATGAATAAACCGGGTTAGGAGGCTATGGATGAAGAATTTTGAATATATAAAGCCGAAAAACTTGGATGAGGTCATTTCCGCTTTCGAAGAATATGATGATGCCTTTTTGCTCGCTGGAGGAACGGACCTCATCGTTGGAATGAAGAACAATTTTTTCAAGCCTCGATGCATCATCGATTTAAAATGGATACCCGATATGAACTCCTTTGAGCATCAAGACGGATGGAAATTCGGGTCCCTCATGACCATACGGGATATTGAAGTTTCGACCCCCTTGTCTGAGAAAATGCCTTTTCTATGCCAGGCTGCAAGCTCTCTGGGATCTATCCAAATAAGGAACAGAGCCACATTGGGGGGAAATTTGTGCAATGCCTCTCCAGCCGCAGACATGGCCACGATGTTTCTTGCCATGGACTGCCAGGTAAAGATTGTGTCGATCGATAATGAAAAAGTTATCGGACTGGAGAAGTTCTTTACAGGCCCTGGAAGCACAGTGCTGACTAGAGGCGAGGTGTTGACCGAGATCATTGTTCCGAAAGATTGCGAGAAATTTAAAGGTATATACATGAAATATGGCCCAAGAAAAGCAATGGACATCGGCATAGTCAATGTTGCCGTCCTTTTGGACGCAGACTTCAAGAGCGGTCTTTGTAGGAAAATAAAGGTCGCGTTAGGGGCGGTTGCCCCAACACCTATCAGAGCCAGTCGGGCTGAAGACCTATTAAACGGAAATCATTTGACTCCTGAATTGATTCAGGAGGCTGCGGAAGCGGCATCAGGCGAAACCGACCCCATAACCGATTTTCGCGCCTCCGCAGAATACAGAAGGGAATTGGTCAAGACATTGGT
>CAYFXR010000205.1:0-3037 GCA_964347155.1 uncultured Nitrospiraceae bacterium
ATTTTGCTTTATTAAAATTAGTCATTGCTGACAAAATATTTTTTGATGTTAAACCTGTATTTAGATATTCATTGTATTTTGTTTGAGTTCCTTCATATATTTCAACCTTAGGATGTGGGAGCAAATCAGCAAACATCGGATATGACATCCGTATCTCATTATCCGTGAAGATTTTTCTAAGTGCTACAATATCAATTTCCTCTGTTCTTTCATGATCAATGATTATTTTCAACTTTTTTCGAAACCTAGCTTTTAACTCCTTTTCAGATACCTTTTCGAGTTTATAAACTGCCCCTGAAGAAGCAGCTTTTAGATATTCCTTTAGTTCTTTTCCAAATATTTCTCTAAGATAATGTTCCTCATGATCGAAAATGTCAGTAACGACTATTATTCCTCTGTCTACAGAAATTAAAACGGATTCATAATGCTTTTCAATAATTTTCTCCATTATTTACCCAAATAAACATATAAGATTGCGTTTTAAGACTTCCTCTGCCTTATTCTGATGTTTTTACTTAAAATTTTCTTTAAATTCTTTTGGGTTAATAAAATTATTAGGTAATTAAAATGAGTTGGAATTATGTTTATCTTGAATTAAAGAAGGTACTAGAAGAGCCAGAATTTAAAAAGAAAAACTTGCGTGCAAATCCTCAAACTCCTGAAGATGCAATACTAGTAGCTCTATATCATTTAAATCAAGAATACTCTGAGAAAGCTACTGAGGGATGTAGAAAAGAATTTGGGATATAGATAAATTTCATCTAATTACTATACATAATTATTTATTTTAGTTTACCCAAGTATGTTGTACAAAGAAGATTGCAGAAAATTTTGATTTGCAATGCACTGTGTGTATAAGTGGGACTTATACCCGAGAGTGGCATGCCCAGTCGGCGCACCACACCCTCAGCTATGATGCGCTTACTTTTTAATGTGAAATGCACTCTCTCTGTAGTATAAAAGTCCCATGAAAACAAGGTGATAGTATGGGGACAGACATTCATACCTATGGGAACAGAATAAACGCCGTTCTCAGGAGTATTGAAAAAAGTGATTTACCTAAGAGCAGTAAGTCAAATCTTCATGAGTTTTATGAATTTTTAGTTGCTGATGCTTTAAGCAAGGGTCGAATTTTAAAATATCTTTACCACTTGTTGAAGATAGCAGATTGGCTTGATAAACCCTTTAAGGACGCTAAAAAAAAGGATATCATTAGAGTTGTACAGGTTATTGAGACACAAGATTATACCGCTCATACGAAACATGACTACAAAATCGTCATTAAGAGGTTTTATCAGTGGTTGAGAGGCACTGAGGGTTATCCTGAAGAAGTCAGTTGGATCAGGAGCACAATAAAAAGGAAGGATTCAATGATTCCCGAGGAGCTTTTAACAGTTGAAGAAATTGAAAAACAAATCGAAACAACCGATCATCCAAGGAATAAGGCGATGATTTCAACCCTCTATGAAAGCGGATGCAGACCGTCAGAATTTCTTTATTTATGCATAAAACATATTGTATTTGATGAATACGGAGTTCAATTGACCATTCCGAAGGGAAAAACAGGGATGCGGAAATTAAGATTAGTAGCTTCAGTTCCGCATTTAGCTGCCTGGATTAAAATACATCCCTCAAGAGATGACCCAAATGCTCCTATCTGGATGGGAATTGGAACGAGTAATAGATATAAACCATTATTATACCTAGGTTTTGCCAAATGTCTAGTGGAGATAACACAAAAAGCAGGTATAAAGAAAAGGATTTATCCCTATATATTCAGGCATACCAGGGCTACGCACATGGCAAATCACCTGACTGAAGCTCAGATGTGCCAGTATTTTGGTTGGGTGCAAGGCTCCAAAATGCCAAGAACCTATGTCCATTTATCTGGAAGAGACCTTGATGCGCCTATTCTTCAGATGCACGGGATTAAGAAGGAAGAGAAAAAGAAAGATAATTTTTCCCCTAGAAAATGTCTTCGTTGTGAAACAATCAATTCCCCGTCTGGTAAATTCTGTGCGAAATGTGGAATGGCCCTTGATGAATATACTGCACTAATGCAAGAACGGAAACATAAGATAGAGAAAAACAAATATCATAGACTTGTTGCATTAATGTTGCAGGATAAAAACACAAGAGATTCAACAATAAATAAAATGAGACAGGTTAATGCTGAATTTCCTGAGGAAAGTATAAATTTAGATCTTAGTCAGAACCCAAATTCCAATGATAAAGACCTCTTCAAAAATAACTAACTATTTTGATTTTTCTTTTCTCAAAATTTATTACTCCGTCTTCTCAATAAAAAAATTTTATCCCGCATGTGCAGTCCCTGGCAATTCTTTGCAGGCTTTCGTGAAATGGATGCTGACAACCTTATACAAAAAACCACCTATGGCACCAGCTTTGCCTTTGCTTCCCTTTTTCCCTGGACAAGAATCCTCACTCTCTCCTCAACCGCTGAGATTTTGTCAGATATCAGGGAGAAGAAGAACAGGGACAGGAAGACAAGAGCAGCCTCGCCGAGCTGGAGCTGAATTATTGGATTGCTGGTTGCGGTCATGAGCCATCCAAAAATCAGCACCATTACTCCGAAAATTATTGTTGGGATGCTTAGCTTATTTGCTGCCTTGAACGGATCCATTATCCTCACCCTCCAAAATTTCTGTAACAGTCCTCTTTATGCCCTTGTAATAAATCTTGACTCTATAGACATGGCCTCTGTCACATTTATACAATTTCTGATAACAACTTTCTGCAGGGACAGGCTTTGAATCCTGAAGCAGGGCATCGGAGTCACATATTGGGCATTTTTTAATTACAGACATGCTGGTATTTTGGGTATATAAGGTAATGACTTTAGGCAGAGAGTTAATTGCAAAAAAAGGTAAAAGAGTTTTATTCTTTACTTGGTTTAAAGTGTTACTAGATATTTAAGTAGTGAAAGAAAATTGGGAAATTGTTCCAACAATATAGAGAATAGTGAGTTATTTACAATTTTATTTCTTGGTTTAAAATTAACTTGATATGTCTTCCA
>CAYFXR010000206.1:0-5984 GCA_964347155.1 uncultured Nitrospiraceae bacterium
TGGTCTATGACCCTGATGAAAACCTGTTGTATTTCCGCTATTATGACCCGCGGGTGCTCAGGATTTACCTGCCCACCTGCAATTTCGAAGAATTAGGACTTGTCTTCGGGCCGGTCGGCAGTTATATTATGGAGGACGAGGATTCGTCGGTGCTGCTTCAGTTCTCCCTCGATGAGGGAAAACTTCGAGCCGAAAAAATACCTCCGGCAGAATTACATAGAATATCGCAGGTAGAGGTCCTGTAAAAAATGCTGCATATTCGAAAGGAACAGATGGAAGTTCTTGATGCTTACATGCTTGAGCGTTTTACCGAAAAAATGCTCTTGCACGTCCGTGAGGTGTTTCCCGAAGAGACCAAGGACAAGGATAAACAGGAAATACGTGACCTGATCGAAGAGGGGATTAAGAGAGCTTCCGGTTATGGGATTACCGAAGAACCTCAGGTGGCTCTTTTTATCGATTTGATCATGGGATTGGGAATTGATTTTGAGAAACAGCGGGCGAACCTGTGGATGCTGCCGGTACTCGAGCGGGAGGATCTGAACCAGCATGAGAAAATAGACCTTATTTATCAGCGGTTACAGGCGTGACATAACATGAGTTGGTTGACAAAGGCATCTGAAAAAATCAAGAAGGCCTTCAGCAAGAAGGATACGGGCAAGTCCAAGCAGAAATGTCCCTTGCTGAAGACCGGTCTGCTGGTTGCAGTCGTGCGCGGAGACAATCGCAGGGTTGTCAAGGATGCCGATGTGATCATCGACGGCGCCTCGGGAACCAATAAAAAGACCGACAAGGACGGACTGGCCCTCTTCAAACCAATCGAACCGGATACCTATAAAATAAATGTAACTCTTGCCGGGCACATGGCAGACAGTTTCGAAGAGCCCGAGCAGGAACAAGAAACAGTCAGTCTGGGAAGCTGCCCGATCCATGTCATCGAGGTTCTTCCTTTAAGCACATTGAAGGTCAGAGTGCTGAGAAAGGAGGGTGACAAAGAAAAGTTTCTCGAAGGCGTCAAAATTCATATTAAAGGCCGAGATGAGCGGGACGACCAAACACCTGAAGTCAAAGACGGCTGGGTGATTTTCGAAAAAATAAAATCTGGCGACTATGAGATCTCAATTACCTCACTTGGCACATATTCGAAAGTTTACAAAATCCCAGCGACATCAAGAACACGGATATCGGCAGGCGAGACAAAAGAAGTAATTTTCTATGTAAGGAAAGCCAGCTTAAAAATAAAGGTTGTTGACAAAAATGACGAGAAGAGTTTTGTTCAAAACGTCGAAGTGAAAATAGAAGCTGTTGGAGAAGCAAGTGAACTTCCAAAGAAAACTACCACAAAAAATCAACCGGTCGTTTACGATCCAATAGACCCTGGTGAATATAAAGTTACAATTACTTTAACTGAAGAAGATAAGAAAAAATACAAAATATTAGGTGACGGCAAGGCTACTAAAGAAGTGACTATTGAGTCTGGCAGTACTTTTGAGGTAGAATTCAAAGTTATCTCAGAAATAAAAGTATTCTTAAAATTACTCTTTAATGATCCAGACAAAGACCAACGTGATTTCCCTGAAAAATTCCCTGTTCAATTTATATTCGATAAGGGCAATCCTGTTGATGCAATTGTAGGTAAATATGGCATTGTTTATGATAAAGAAGGCAATGAGGCAAAACCGTATATTAAAGTAGCTCGGACTGTGAAATGGTTTACACTTCGTTTTAACAAGAAAGGAACAGAAGCTGAAAAAAGAGCATTTATTCTAAGCGAAGTGCTTGGTACGGGCAGAAAAGAACAAAAATATGTGTTAGAAGAAGATATAAACAAAAAAGACAGCGACTTAAGGAAAGATATTGACAAAGGCGCAAGGGCATTTATGGTACCTAAGTGTCATTGGAATATGGCTAATTCTGACTGGGCAGTTGAAGGCACTACTGTTTACAGCAAGACAGAGTTTAGATTCGAAAAGATAAGCGATTTAGAGACTATCGGCACCAAGGATTCTCCGGCAACTCTTACGCTTGATCCACATTGGCAATATAATCGTTTCGAATATTTTGATCGATATTATGGCCATTCAGATCATAACAGTAAACCAATCAGTATCCCTCCTGTCATTTTAAAAGGTGTTAGAAAATGCGTCGATGGCAATCCTGCTGAATATGACACGGTAAGCAATTGGACTGCAAACTCCAATGATTCATCATTAGTTTGCCAGAGTATTCCATGGATCATACAAAGAAGTGATGATGGGAAAACCAAATTAAAGTTCGATAAAGATATGATGCTGGAATTTGCTTGTGAAAAAACATATGTATATTCGAAGTCTGCAACCGAACGAGAATTAAAAGAGATGGACATCACCAAGAAAGCTGACAAGGAAGCTCTTGAACCTGGCCTGGAAAGGCCAAAATATTACGATTTGCCTGAAATGTGGAAGTCAAAATATTACTACACAAGATTGCCGGGTGACAAAGGTAAGCTATTTGATGAATTAACTGAAGATGAAATCAAAGCTTCTTTTGATTCATCAACCACACCGCTTAAATTTTCCCTGGATGATATCGTTCTCGTTGCCAATAATGGTACTCGTGTTATTCAAGACAAAGATAAAGACCAAGATGTAACAGATGTTGCAAACATAGATTTTTCAGAGCATTCAAGACTGACACTTCTTTATATGGATTCCAAAGATGAATTCAAAGTTAAAGTTTATAAGCCGCGTGATGAAGCCGCCTATCACAGCAAATCAGAATTCATAAAAGATATAACGGATACTTACCGTAATATTATCATTGATTACCACCCTGATACTCGAGCCATCATGTTCTGTAGCGGATTCTACGATATATTTGACAAACGAACAGGAACTGGTAATACTGATTTTACTGAACAACAAATTCTTGGCGCCAGGGCGGCCGTACTGGATGATTCAAGCATTTCTTATAAAGAACTCGGTATCGGAAATGACATAAATTCATTCGGTGATTATGCTGCAAAGGCATGCGGTAATTTTTCCTTCCATCTTTTACAATACTTTGCCATCGATATCAAAAACAAAAAAATGCTCTTCGCTATGATTACGTATTGGCACTGTCGCCTGGAATTGGGTGATCCACCTGTCGTCGCCGGTGACGTGACAAAATATCGCGAAGAAGGCATGGAAAATGCCATGACACGCTGGAATCAAAAAGGCTATGAATTCCATTTCACCAATCGAAGCGATTTAATTGGTAAATATTTCTCTCTTTTTGAGGCAAAGAACGACTCGGCCGGCGGCATACACTTGTGTATGGCAACTGTGGTTGAAGATAAAAAGATACCATCATCAATGAGATTTGAAACTGCCAAGCTTGAGCAAAGTTGTTACACTGAACAGCCGGGAGAGTATGGGCCCGAAAGCGCCGATTACGATGGTGTCACATACAGATGCCTTACAATTGCGCATGAAATCGGTCACGCTACCGGCCTGGACGATGAATATGTTTATAATCTTAAGTATAATCTTAAGAAGGGTGAGGTTGACCTTGGCCTGGCAAGATACGAACAATATTATCAGGGTATGCCATATGTAATAGACAAATGCTCTATAATGAATGTTAGTTGGGCTCCCAGAATACGTCAATGTTGGGGCCGGGCAGCATGGATTAATAATAATATCGCTCATATCGAAGGCATTGAACCCGCCGAAGAAAACCATATTGAAATAGTTCACCCTGGCAAGAATCTTCATTACTCCAGACAGGACGGCGAGACTCTAAAAGATATGCATATTCCAAAATACTCCGAGGAAAATTTCGAATGGACTACGGATGCTAAAAGTGATTTATTTCTGTATAGACTTGGCGATGATGAGTTTGCTAATACAATAACAAAAAAACAGAAATATAATGGTATACTTGTTGTTCAGATCAGGATTTCTGCCAGGTTCGAAGAATGTAATGTTTCTAATTGGGTTGCCAAAAAGAAATATGAAGTTGGCGACCTTGTTTTAGATGGCACTGATATGTACGTCTGCTTTCAGGATCACAAAAGTAAATCTACGTTTGATGTTGATGAAGCCTCCAAATGGTCAATAACAGAGGATAAAGGTCCTTGGTCTATGAATACAGCATACGATGTTAATGATGTTGTTTTGTTTGAGCAAGGGTATTATTTTTGCACAGTAGCCCATACTTCTGCAAATGGAACGACAGATGTAACCAATTGGGATCGAATAAATGACCGGGGCAACTGGTCAGGAGGGGAAAATTATCAAGTTGATGATTACGTCCTGGATGCGACCGGAAAATATCACATTTGTACTGCCAATCATGACAGTAACCATTTTGATGTGAATAGTGATAGATGGGTTGATTCTATAGCTGCTACCCCATGGACTCATAACACTATATACTCAGTGGGTGATATTGTTGAATACGGTGGAAACAAGTATTATTGTTCAAAAGACCATACCAGCGGCGAATTCAACAAATGGGCTCGTGTTGATAAAAAAACCAGTTGGGATTATGTCAGTAAAAAGGATTGGTTGGTGAACTTAAATAATAAAATTCAGCAACTGGATGAAAAGTACAGGCTTACTTGTTCCGGCGACAATTTTTCTAATACGTATATAAGATTTTTCCCTCAATTTGATGTTTTCTTGGGAAAAACTGCAGCGGATGCTTCAACTGCCGGTACCCATTTTGAGCTTGAGATCACAAAGGATGGATCAGGCAATTTTAATCCGACTGGGAAAAAAATGGAAATTGGAGATAAGTGTAATATAAATACTATTCTCAGATATATATTTGGCAAGCTTAGCGACGACGCTAATGTGCGGGCAGGACAGAATAAAACTAATAAAATTAAAAGAGCTGACTTAGAAGAAAAACTAACCACCTGGATGCAGACCCAGGTTGGAAGCGAATTTAAAATTAAGGATGTCTAATGCCTAAAAAGCATTATTTTTTTTTATCATGTGTTTTTGTGACAGTATCACTATTTTTGTTACTGACCGAATTTGCGTGTTCAAAAAAAACTCAATGACCGCTATATCAAGTCAGGAGAATATAAAAATGATTGATTCTACATATCCTACTTACTTTGCCGACCCCAAACGTGGTTGTGCCGTTAGTGTAACTTCCGATGCCAAAGGCCTTGTTGTATGGGAGAAAGAGTTGGATTCGTCAAATGAAAATACACCAATTGCTTTGTTATTATGGCAAGAGTGTATTGTAGTGGATGCAAATACTGATATAACCGTTTATCAGAACGACGGTACACTGTTATTTAGTCATAGGAAATTCCCCGGCTTGGCGTCTGCTGTTGCTAATAACTTTTTGCACTATGTCAGTAATGAATGTTTTTTGAATTTGGTAAACACTCAAAATGAAGAAATAGTTGAGGATGCACCATTTCCAATATCAAGAAATCATGGCGATATAGTATCACTTTTATGGCCGGGCGAAGAAACTTGTATTACAGTTGTATTCTGGCCAGGATTCGGAGATGATTCAAAACCTCAGATTTCATGGCGGGAGTTTGAAATTGGAGAGATATCAGCAGAGCAATCAGGCGTACTCATAGGAAAACAGACGCTTTCGCCTCTCTATATTCCTGAATTGAACCGTATTGCCATTGCTATGGATGAAGTGGTATGTTTTGATGTTAAACAGGACAAAGGCTTATTAAGACTTCAAAAGGGCGATAGTAATCAGCAAGAAAAAACCGCACGTTTCAAATTCCCCATGGATAAACCTCTCCAGTGGAGTTCAGACGCAGATGGCCTGCTATGCATTGCTGGTTATGATGATTCAAGCAAAGTACTGGTGGGCATTTCGCATACTGGCCAAGAAAAATGGCGGTGGACGGATAGCGAAAAACCTGATAAATGGATTACTACTCAGCCGCCAATTCGCTTCGGGAGCCAGCGAGTCTATGCCCTGACGGGCAGTCGCGTCCTGGCCATCGAACAGGGCAAGTTGCTCTGGCAATATGA
>CAYFXR010000207.1:0-19659 GCA_964347155.1 uncultured Nitrospiraceae bacterium
AGATCGTTAAAAAATAATCAGTCGATTCATTGTATTTATGAGGTGTCCAGCCTCCATAGATATTGTATTTTGACAGGTATATATTAAAATAAAAAGCAGGACAATCGAATAATTTCATGATATAATTTTTGTAATTGAAAAGATCACACCCAAAAACTTGTTACATTAGACAGTCTTACATTGAATTGATTAATGGATGAATGGGTTGAAGTTTTGTTTACGTATGATGAAGTAGAGGCTCAAATTGCAAAAAATCTTTTGGAATCAGAAGATATCGTTGTGGTGGTAAAGTCATTAAAGATAAGACCTTATCCCGTAAGTATCGGCAGGATAGGGGAGGTAAGATTATTGGTAAAGAGTAAAGATCTGGAAAGAGCTAAGAATATATTAGAAATTATGAAAGGTGCAAGTGAAAAGGACTTTAATGAATGATTGTTGAGACCCTTAAAAAAAGTGAAATCTTTTCCTCGCTGAAAGATGAGGAATTAAATAAGACAAGTATGTTTTTTGAAAAGATAACTTTCAAAAACGACGAGATTATCTTTGTAGAAGGAGATCCTTCAGATAAGTTTTATATTGTAGCTGAAGGGAATGTGAAGATATTGAAGCATTCGCTCGCGGGTAAGGACATTATATTGGAGATTATGTCTACAGGTGATGTATTCGGTGGTGTTGCTGTTTTGGATAAAAAACCGTATCCTGCTTCTGCACAGGCAATGGAGTCTACTACAGTGATAAGAATCAGCCGTCAGAATCTGTTAAAGATTATGGAAGAATATCCTATATTAAAACTTGAGATTGTTAAATATTTCAGCGATAAACTGCGCGATGCCCATGAGATGTTAAAAAATATAGCAACGGAGAGGGTTGAGAGAAGGATTGCCTCATTATTACTTAAGCTTTCTGAGAAAGTGGGAGTTGAAGAGAGTGGTTATACCAAAATAGATTTTCAACTTACCCGGCAGGAGATTTCTGAAATGGTAGGAACGACTGTAGAGACATGTATAAGGACAATGAGTAAATTTCAGAAGAACAGGATGGTAAAATCTGAAAACGGCAGAATATCGATAAATGTAAAATCCCTCAAAAGGTTTCTTGAAGAATAATATAAAACAAGATTCAACCCTGAACAAGGAGCGGTTCAGGGCAAAATTCAAGAAGAAATGATTATCGGCTTGATAGCGTAGAATTCCGGGAGGATTGAAGAGCGTTTGTCATCCGGCTAAAGTTTTTTTAGTGCCTGAAGCTTCTTCTTTTGTTTTTTTGAGAGCTTTCTAGGATTGCCTTTTTGATGTTCCGGAGAATTGTCAGGGTCAATTTCATCTTCGCTGTACTTTAAAAACTCTTCTTCAACAGGCTGATCATCACTTGTAGAGTACTCCTGAACACTGCTAAAGGCTGAATAAAGTTTCTCTTCAAATTCATTTGATGATACAGCTGCAAATTCTTTCTTTGCTGCAAATTCAGACACCTCCCTGTCAGAGCTGACGACGATCAGCGGTTTTGAGGAAGCGGATATTATTTTTTTCATTACATAATCAGCTTTCTCTCCAAGCCGTGAAAAGATAACTGTAAGATTGGCGGTTTTTATTTCGGTCTCATTTTTTTGACCGTTTTTCCACCCGTCGAAAACAAGGGTTATGTGATGACCCTTTATCTTTGAATAGCCCCTGAGTTTCTGGATAAGATCATTACGGGCTTTCTCCAGGTTGTCGTGGGCAATACCTATGAGGTTGTAACCGTCGATAAGAATGAAAGCCATTTTTAGTAGTTAGTAGCCAGTAGTCACCTTCTGTGCCTCTTTAAGCCACAGAAGCCTTGAACGGTTAATTACACTTTTATTAAGAGAATCGATTATCTCGGATGCATTGACGTCAAGTCCCTGTTTTTTCTCAAAAGGATTAAATTTCGGCTTTACTCTGACTTCAAAGGCGCTTTTCATTTCAATTGCAGATTCTTTTATAGGCTGACCGATTTTTTTAGATAATTCAACAAGTATATCCTTGTGCTGCCTTGCATCGCCTGCGGGTTCAACAGCCTTGTTCACGTTTTTGATTTTGCCAAGATAGTTGGTAATGGTTCCTTCGGATTCCAGATATGTAGCAGCAGGGAGTACAACATCGGCCTCTCTTGCAAGATCGGTTAAATAAGATGTCTGAACTATCAAGAAATTAACATCCGGCCTTTTGGTAACTGGAACTTCACCTACAGCATAAAGTACATCTACTCCCCCTGATGTCATTTCCTTAAATGTTTTGCCTTCGGTTTCAAGGCCCATTAAGAGCACACCCTTTGCATTGGCTTCAAGGGGTACTGCAATTACTTTTACATCAAGAAGCAAGGAAATGTTTCTTGAAGCATTGAAAAGGGAAGGGGCACAGAATATAGCAGGCGATTTTGCCTCTGTTATTAAAGTTGCTGCCTCGTCTATTTCTTCTGTTACAGTGAGTCCTGAAACAGCTGATTCCAAGTCCTTTTTTGCTTTATTGCCTTTATCAATCAGGGCCTTTGCTATTTGAGCAAGTGTTGAAGCTTCGTCTGCTTTGATGTTTACCGCGGCGATAGAATCAAATCCTTCCTTTTCTAATGGGAGGGTAGGGGGATTATTATTTATCACAACAAGCTTAGCCCCTCTGGAAACTCTCTTTCTTATTCCCGCATCCAGAGCTGGCAGAACTCTTTTCCATTGAGACGGATCAAGTCCAGCAAGTACAATCACATCTACACCGTCAATGTCAACTGAATCCGAAAATTTCATGGAGTCTGGATCGGCATAAAGGCTTGCTGTGGTATCTATGTTTTTTGTTTTGACAACATCTGAGGCAAATTTTGAAAGGACAAAGGCATCCTGGTTAACGATTCCCGCTGTGCTTATTATGCCAGTATTTTTAGATCCGTTTATTTTTTCCGCTGCTATGTTAATTGCGTCTTTCCAGTTTGTCTCCTGAAGTTTACCATTTATTCGTTTCATAGGAACGGTAACTCGTAAATCTGATGAAATAGAGTCAAATCCGAATCTGCCAATAGCACAAATATATTTTTCAACCGACCCTTCATCAGCACCGGAATTAATCTTCATGACATCGTTATCTTTCGTGCTAACGATTATATCGCAACCGTTTCCACACGAAAGACATACGGACCTGGTCTTTTTATATTCCCACTCTCTGCCTTTCCTCCATCTGTCTGCTTCAAGGAGAGCATTTACAGGACATGCGTCTACACAGCTTCCACAAAAAGTACAGTCAGAATCCTGAAGGGGCTTGTCCATTGCGGTAACGACCTTTGCTCCAATGCCCCTTCCCATAAAATCAAGTACATTCGTGCCCTGTTCTTTGCATGCCCTTACACATCTTCCGCACAGTATGCAATAGTCAGGGTCTCTTCTTATAAACGGATTCGCCTCATCAACCGGATAACCGAATTTTTTTCTTGTAAGGCTTGACTCTTTGATTTCAAAATTGTAAGCATACTGTTGAAGATTACATACGCCTGCTTTTGTGCATGTCATGCAATCGAGAGGATGCATGGAGAGAATAAGGTCTATAATGAACTTTCTCATCTCTTGAATCTGTCCGGTAGCCGTGTTTACATTCATGCCTTCTTTGACCTTTGTGATACAACTAACAACCGGGGCTTTTGCTCCTTCAACTTCCACAAGACATAACCTGCATGCGCCGATTCCCCTCATTCCCTTTAAGTAACAAAGATTGGGTATATGAATACCTGCTGATTCAGCGGCATCAATAAGATTTGTGCCTTCAGCAGTCCGGACTTCCTTACCATCTATTGTCAGATTAACTGTTTTGGACATTTATAACCCCCTATATATTAAATTTCAATTAAAAAATATATTTTATTTCCAAAGTCTTAACTCCGTTGTGCCCCTACTGCTTTTTTCTCGGTAATTTCTTTTGCAGAAACGAGCTTGATTGCTTCATACTTGCAGACTTTTATACATTCGCCACACTTTGTGCATCTTTTTTGCACTATCTCAAACGTCAAGTAACCGGTCAGGTAAGGTTTTTTCTTTTCTCCAATAATTGCGTTGTCCTTGCATGCATCAAGACAATCACCGCACATCGTGCAGTTTTCAGGGATAATGACATATTTGATATGTGCTACGCATTCACTGCTTGGACAGGTTCCTGAAATATGTCCGCTGAATTCTTTGTAATCAGTTTGTTCCAGAATATACTTAGCCGTGTCTTTGCCTTTTTTGCAGAACGAGGCCACCAGCATATGAGAACAGATTTTATTTATAGTCTCTATATCCTCATCCGTTGCATTTCCATCAATTAACCTTTTGATTCTTATCCTTGTTTCGTAACTTCCAAAAGAGCAGGGGAAGCATCTGCCGCACATCGGGCCGGCAAGAAATTCATCAACAAAGACAAGAGATTTTTGAACAGGGCATTTTTTTTCATCTGCCTTTGCCTGAATATCCTTCATTTTTACCTGTTTTATTTCTTCTTTTTCTTCCTGGATCATTATTGCTCCTGTTAATATTTATTTCATAATTAAGGCAACCTTTGTGTCATTCCTGCAACCAGTTCTCCGTAGTACTGCGAAGGCTGAAAAGTGGGATACCACGTGGGGTATCCTGCTGTGGCAGAAATCCGGAAAGGAAACCTTGGATTCCGGGTCTAGCCTGTCTGCCGTCAGGCAGGCCTGGAATAACAAAATAAACTACCGACTACTGACAACCGACCCCTTTCTTCTGTGCTTTTCTATTTTTACTGCATCCGTAGGACACGCCGTATAACATGCCTTACACTTGGTGCAGTAATCCTGATCTATAAAAAATTTGTTTCTCAATTCTCTTACGGCCCCGAATGCGCAGGCCTCCTTGCAAAGACCGCAGAGGATACATTCATCATTTTCTATCCTGAATAAACCGAGGCCGTTGCATACCTTTGCACGGCAGTATCTGTCGTAAATATGTTCTTCATATTCCTCCCTGAAATACTTGATTGTCGTCAGAACAGGGTTGGGTGCGCTACTGCCTAGTCCGCATAGAGAACCTGCAACTGTCTTTCTGCCCAGTTCTTCAAGCTTTTCAATATCATCTTCCTGGCCCTGTCCAGAGGCAATTCTTTCAAGTATCTGAAGCATCTGGTATGTGCCTATTCTGCATGGAGGGCATTTGCCGCAGGATTCGGACTGTGTAAAAGAAAGGAAGAATTTTGCTACATCTACCATGCAGGTATCCTCGTCCATTACAACCATACCGCCTGAACCCATCATGGAGCCGACAGATGCCAAAGAGTCAAAATCTACCGAAAGGTCAAGATGTTTGGAAGGAATGCAACCGCCTGAAGGCCCCCCTGTCTGAACGGCTTTGAATTCTTTGTCTCCAAGTATTCCACCGCCGATCTCAAATATTATTTCTCGCAGGGTTATTCCCATAGGAACTTCAACAAGACCAGTGTTTTTAACCTTTCCCGTAAGAGCAAACACCTTTGTCCCGGGAGAATTTTTTGTGCCGATTGAGAGGAAATAATCCGGTCCTTTTTCAATGATCACCGGTACACAGGCATACGTTTCAATGTTATTGAGGTTACTTGGATAACCCCAGGGGCCGCCTCCTGGCTCTGAAAGCCTTGGCGGTCTTGATCTCGGAAAGCCTCTTTCACCTTCAATAGACGCGACGAGCGCCGTGGACTCACCGCATACAAATGCGCCCGCGCCTTCTCTGATGTTTACGGTAAAACTAAAGTCAGTGCCTAATATATTTTTACCAAGAATTCCCGATTCTTCTGCCTGTTTTATTGCAATGCTTAGATTTTTGACTGCAAGTGGATATTCATGTCTCACATAAATAAGCCCGTATTGAGCATTAATGGCATATGCGCAAAGCATCATCCCTTCAAGAAGGCTGTGGGGATCGCCTTCCATGATTGACCTGTCCATGAATGCGCCGGGATCTCCTTCGTCTCCATTTGCGATAACAAGTTTAATATTGCCAGGAGCCCTTTTCGTATGTGCCCATTTCCTGCCGGCCGGGAAACCGGCGCCGCCTCTTCCCCGAAGATTTGCCTTGTCTACTTCTTCAAGAACCTGATCGGGGGTCATTGCAGAGAGGGCTTTTTCCAGTGCAGCATAACCGCCAACCGCAATATAATGATTGATATTGCACGGGTCAATATTCCCGTTGTTTCTCAAGGCAATTCTCATCTGTTTTTTATAAAAAGGAATTTCAGTCATTTCAGTAATCGGCTCACTAAGGAAGTTATCACGATAAAGACCCTGCCTGTAAGGCATATTACCCAGTATTGAGTAGCTCATAATCCAGGGAACATTCTTGGATTTGGTTCTCTGATAAAAGATATTCATAGGTTCTATTTTTAATACAGGTCCTTTCTGACATAATCCCTGACAACCGGTTTTCACTATTTCAAGGTCAGCACCGCTGTTGGCAGCCTCTTTATCAAAAGCATCTATAAGTTTGTACGCACCTGTTGCAGTACATGCGGTTCCGCAGCATATTCTTGCTCTCAGAACATCGGGTTTTAAAGTCTCTTTCTTTACCTTTTCTCTAAATTGCTTTAGTTCGTTTACATTGTTAAGTTTCGCCATTTCTTCCACCTTGTATAAAAAATAGTTTCACATTTCCAGGTTCCACAGTTCCGGGATAAGTATGTAAGGTTTCAGGCTCTACCGTATCATGTAAATATGAATCGTGGAACTGTGAAACTGTTGGAACGTTGGAACTTCTTTAATCATTCTTCATCAGCCGTAGCCTTAACCTCTTCACCGCTTTTTATGCTATCAATTATTATGTCGATTTTTTTCATATCTATTTCACCAACAATGCTCTCGTTAACCGTGGCTACAGGAGCAAGACCACAACAGCCGATACATCCAACGGTTTCAAGAGTCATGGCAAGATCAGGAGTTGTTTCTCCCTGTTCTATTTCAAATTCATCCTTTATTTTATCGAGCACTTTTCCGGCTCCCCTCACATGGCAGGCAGTGCCCATGCATACTCTGACTATCTTTTTCCCACGGGGAGAGAAATAAAACTGTTTATAAAAAGTAGCCGTGCTGTAAACGTCGGATAAGGGAATGTCAAGGTTTTTTGACAATCTTCTCAGTTCTTCTTCAGGCAGGTAATTATATTCTTCCTGAATATGTTGAAAGGCATGAATCAGAACACCCCTTTTTTTCTGAGTTTCAGTTAATACATTTCCGACTTGGCCTATTATGTCATTGACTTTCAGGCTCATTTATACCTCCAACCCCGGCGTGCGGCGCTGCTGCAGCCCTCTCAAGCTCTCTTCTTGCAGCCATATCCATGAGAACCCTTTCAGCACCGAATTTCCCAGGCTCGTATTTCCTGAGTTTGAGATTTTCTCTTGCCTTGTCAATATAATTAAATGTCATGGCAAGTATCTTCTCAGGGTCAGGCTCAAAGTGCAGCGCTCCCATGTAGCGCTCAAACCATACTTCGGTCATAATCTTTGTAACTTCTTCACTTGCGCCTACAGGAGATTCTCCTCCAAATATAACCGGGACGCCTGATGCTGCAAAATAACAGCCGATCGCGATAGCCTTCTCAGACATCCATTCAGGTGCAATACCCACCGCAGGCATTCCGCCAATTTCGTCAGAGAGTCCTCCTTCATGTGCCATTGCCGTAGCTATGGTGAGAATCCTCGAGTTGTCCACACAAGCCCCTAAATGGAGAATTGGCGGGATGCCAATCGCCTCGCAGACTTCTCTCAGTCCCGGGCCTGCATGCTCCATCGCCATTTCAGGCGTTAAATAGCCCGCAGCTCCGCATGCAGCCGAACCGCAGCCTGTAGAAACAATCAGGACATCATTTTTTATGAGTTCAACTGCAAGAAATTTGTGCAGGCCCGTAGACGGAACTCTCGGATTGTCACATCCAGCAAGACCGACAACACCGCGGATTCTTCCCGCCATGATGGCATCATTTAAAGGTCTGAATGATGCACGCCATCTTCCTCCCTGCATATATTCTATATATTCATGGGAGAACCCCGCGATTAAAGGCGCCTTCTCTGTTATGTGGCTTCCCTCCTTTGTCCTGTTCGGATAATTGTCTATAGCCATTTTTACAATCTTCTCGGCTGTTTCTCTTGCATGGTGCTCGTCGTATTCTACATGCACTGCGCCCGGAATTTGCGCCTTTTTACTTGTGGTAATGATTTTCGTGTGGAACTTCTTTGACAATTCCGCAACGGCAGGCATGATACACTGGACATCCAACGTCATGGCATCAACCAGTCCTGTCATGATGCTGAGTTCCTGATTTGTGAAACCCCCTGCAGTTGGTATCCCGTGTCTCATAAGGACTTCATTTGCGGTACAGCACATGCCGCCGAGGTTTACTCCTTTAGCCCCTTTGGACTTTGCATATTCAATTATTTCAGGAGAAGACACAACATCGACGATTATTTCAGCAAGTGTCGGTTCGTGCCCATGAACTATAAGGTTAACCTCATCTTCCTTGAATATACCGAAGCTTGCTTCTGCCTTAATTGGTTTTGGGGTGCCAAACAGAATATCTGTTATATCTGTTGAGATCATACATCCGCCCCAGCCGTCAGCCAGTGCCGTTCTTAATCCATGACTGAGAAGATGATCCGGTTCATGGTCGACACCTATACTCGTACGATGCATCGCCTCAACGACTTCCCTGTCAATTCCGCGAGGCGTGATGCCCCTTTTTTTCCATCTTTCCTGCGTCTTCTTGGGAGCCCTTTTACAATAATTAAGCTCACCGGTTTGACGGCCGAAGTCTTCAAGAAACTTGAGGGCGACATCTTTTGCAACATCGTTAACTTCTCTGCCTTCAAATTCTATCCCAAGTATCTCGGCAACGTGGTAAAGTTTTTTGACATCGGTGATTTTGAAATCTTTGGCCTCGCCCGTTGAAGCTGCGAGGAGGGTCATAGCCATATCCCTAGCATGATCTGAGTGAGCTGCCGTACCTGCCGCAATCATCCTTACAAGATTTCTTGAAGCAACAGTAGGAAGCGATGCACCACATACGCCTGTTGCTTCTTCCTCAGCATTTTTGCCCACAAGCCTGCACGGTCCCATATGGCATACCCTGCAGCAGGCTCCTGTTTCACCGATAGGGCAGGGCTTGAGCCTTTCTGCACGTTCAAAACAGGTCTCTAAATTATGGGATTCACCCCATTCAATTATCTCTTCAGCTGAAACTCCAGCGCTTTTAACTGGTTTATTCATTTAACCTCCTTAAAAAGCTATAAGCTGTAAGCTATTAGCTATAAGCTTGAGTCTTTAAGCTAATTGCTTACTGCTAATAGCCAATAGCTTTTAAAACATTGGATCCATATCTAGTGCAGGATGACCAGCACTTGCAAGAAACTCCATTAGTTTTTCTGAATCCTCAGCAATCGTTTCGTCTGCAATTTTATCGAGCAAATCCGGTACGCCTTCTTCTTCGCATCTCTTCTTGAAATCCTCACCGATTCTCTCCTTCAGGTTCTTTGTCATCCATACGATTCTCTTGATTCCGCCGTCGGCAAATAGGAATTTACTGCTTGTGATAAAATTCACGCCAACTCCCATAAATCCGGGGTTCTGCGTACCTCCCCCAACTGTACCGGCTAGTGTGGAAAACTTCATTCCCACAGGTGTCATACCCGTATGGCCTCTTTGCACCAACATTACTCCGTTTGCTTCAGGGATTATTGCCACGATACATTCAAAACACCCGCATGATGTCATAGGATTTTCCATTATGGTGTACATGTTTAGTGTGTCAACGGCCCCGGCGGATGCCTTTTTGAGATATTCGTCAACGCCTGTAAATCTGCCAAATTTGTTATCCAGAATTTCGCCTTTCTTGATTGGCTGATTGCCCCCTGTTGGATCTATCTCAAAAGCCGCCTTGGAATCAAGCCAGTTAAATGCACCGCATAGACCAAGACGCTCCGGACTTATCACACATACATGTGAAGGTGCAAATGATTGACACAAGAGGCAGGAATAGAATGTGTCCACAGACTCATCTGTCAGACCGGCAAGCCTGTGATCTCTTTCCTTATATATTTTTCTTGCTTCTTCCTGCAGTTCTAGAACATCTTTTTCGTCTACATAAAGGGTCGCCTGAACCTTGTCAACAATTGCCTTAAATCTCTTATGAGTCATAACATTGTGTATAGTTCCAAAATGTTCCAAAGTAATACCGTCTTTAAATGCCTGATTGCTGATACGCATCCAAACAATGTCACGCTGACCCATGTGCCATAGGCCCTGTGCCTCGTTGATATTACTGTGGAGCTTTCTCTCAATAATTGACTCGAAGTCTTTCTGCATCTTTCTTCCTGCAACATCAATAACCACACCCAGCGGCATCATACCGCCTTTTTTAAATCTTTCCTCAATATCCGTACCAACGATAGTTACTTTACCGTCTTCTATCTCATCCATTTCTTTTGTCCTGACCCATTCAAATGCAGGTGTGCGATTTCCACCGAATTCAATAAACATATCCTCTTTCCTGATTCTTTCGCCCTCGAATGCAGGACCATAAGAAACAGGAATGGGCGGTTTATCAATAGTAACTTTCAGGCCCCTGACCTCAATAGCCTTCTGAACGATCTTGTCATGGTCGAATTCCTTATCAACATGCTCATATGTGCAAACTCCCGTTGGATGTATAACAGGCACATCGGTATCGCATACTGCAGGGTAACCGAAATTAATGGCGCCGGCGCCTGTAGACCACTTGATATCGTCAAGTTCACCGAGTACGAGGGCAAATGCAAACACCCTGTCCTTTGTATATTTTAAATGCGCCCTGTAATCACCGGGTTTGTTCCCTCCGAATATCATGGATGCCCTGATAGACCAGTCAAGTGCATAGAGGGTATGTTCGGTATCAGGCCCGAGAGGAACAATGTATGTATCCCAGCCGAGTTCGACATTTTTTCTGAGAAGCTGTTGTGTAACATTTGTTACATTTCCATTTTTATCTTTTGCCTCACCGGAGAGAAAAGTCAGTATGTTTTTTTCCTGTAATTCCCTGACAATCTTTTGTGCGGTGTCATCGTCCGGAGCGGCACCGATAATGGCTGCAAAACCCGGCATCCTTCCGTCAACAAGCTGGATACCCAGGTTTCTCTGGATCGTGTCCGTTATGAAACCGTTGTACGTATATCCTCTCTCCAGGTCTTTTGCAGGCTCTTCGTCATTTAAATATTTCAGGGCGAGGATAATTTCTTCACAGAAGAGGGTTGCCATTCCAGAATCAAGGGTCTCTCCCAGATATGGTTTCCAGAGCTTTTCAACAGGCGCGTCGTGAAGCATTTCTCTTGCCATTTCCAATGCGACTTTCATATCTGCAAGTGTTTTAACCGGAAATGCAGTCATTGCATATATCTGCGGCAGATAAAAAGCGGTATCAGGGAATTCAAAGACAAAGTCTTCTCCTCTTTCAGCAATTGCCTTATTGAGCATTTTCTCTGCTCTTTCGATAAGCACGTGAGTGGCTCTGATAGCAGCAGAGGCTATTATCTTTGACATCTCTACCTCCTCGTCAAGTAAGATTCAAGATACAAGATTAACGATACATAATGTTAATAGAGATATGGATTTTTATTCTTTATCTTGCATCGTGTATCTTACTTTTTCTTGCAATTCTGGCATAGCCCGTAAAATTCAATGCTGTTGCCTAAAACTTCAAACCCCTCAGTCATCTCGTCGGAAAGATTGAGCTTGAAATCTTTATGTATATCAAAAATGGTGTTACAATTAAGACATATCAGATGATGATGTTTAGTGATGTCAGGATCATATCTCTTTTTGTTCGGGTCGAGTTTAAGTTCCTGTATAGAACCTTTGTTTTTTAGTGCTTCCAGAGTATTGTATACGGTTGCAAATGACATCGTTGGAAACTGTTTTTGCACAGCCCTGAATATATCCTCTGCTGACGGATGTGTTTTATTGCCGTTTAAATAATTCAATATTGCAAGCCGCTGAGGTGTCAATTTAATATGAAGATCTCTGTATTTTTCCACCACCATAAATTAGAATGAATATTAACTAATAAATTTTATTATATAAAATAATTCTTTTCTTATCAACCTGTTGTCATATCGAAATATTACTAAATCTCAATACAACTCAATTCCAGCAGGTTTGGCACATGGTTCAAAATGATACAACAGGTATTTTATACATTTTTGGCCAGACAATAAGTCCTGCTATTGCTATTTTTATTAAGAAGATCTTCCCTTGAGGAAAGACGGGATAGCATTAGCCTCTCTGGGGCCTACAGTTATTTTCCATCCCTCAAGTTTATCTTCAAGAGCTCCACTAAGAATAGCAACCTGGCCAGGAATAATAAGCTCATTATGACTTACATTGCCTTCTACTCCACTTTCTTTTATGAACTGTGCAATTTTTGCCGCAGTAAATTTACCGGCAGCCCATGCAGTAAGAACTGACAACCCTTCACAGTCCATTACAGCGAGTCGGCTTGGAACCTTGCTGTTTTCTATTTCACCAGAAACAATAAAATAAGTAAGTGAAAAATTTGTTGTAATCATTAATGGTGAATCGGCATTTGGCTCGCCAATATCATATATTTTTTGATCAACCTGCATGGGTACCTGCGGGTCTGTATACACATTTTGTCTTAATGTGAAGAGTGCCAGGTTTTTCCATTTTTCAATACTGCTTAAAACAACTATTGATGCATATTTGGCAATTGCAATTGATGCAATCGATGCCTCATAAATAGGATCATCCCTTAAGGCGAAGTTAATTATTGGATAACCAAGCGGCTTGAAACTCTTTTTGAGGGCTGAACGTCTTATCTGGGTATTGTGTTCTATTATCTCTTTAGCTGTCTTTGCTCCGGAGTCAAGAACAATATCTTCTACGCCTAATCCTTTAATTTTTTCCGTTAGGGCGCTTAATGCTTCAGGACCCTGTGCGCTCGCACAGATAGGAACGCCACTTGCTTTTGCAATGTTTGCCATTGCTTCAGCGTTACCATCGGTAGCACAGTAAATGAGCGGTTTTCTGCTTGCGATTGCCTTTACAGCGATCTCTGCGGCAGCAGCATCACTGCAATAAAGAATAATAGCTGCATCAGGCACTTTTTCAGCTATAAGCTTAACTGCTGTTTCGTATTTTGAGCTGTCACCTGAGGCATATTCAATGGAAATGGCATCTACTCTGAGCTTCTGTCCAACGCGGTCTATTTCAGAATGAGCAACTTCTGATACCATTTGCGCAAGTTCCTCATCGCCTAAATTGTCTTTTATATTAACTGCCAGCGCACATGGATTGAAGAATTTTTTATCATGTCTGAAAAGAACGGTTTCTCCGCCCATTTTGACTGCTTTTTCACCAACGCCGAGGTTAAATGTCCTTATCGGCGGGGCTGAAGCTTCTCCAAGGGTTTTTTTTGCTTCTTCTGACACGTCCGGACATGCTGAAAGATCGACACCGCCCTGAGCAAGCTTCATTGCAAAGGCGAGACAGGTCGGAAAACCGCATTTTTTGCAGTTAGTTTTTGGAAGAAGTTTAAATATCTGAACTCCGGTTAATGCCATTGTTAGCCTCCAGAAAAATTGTAAGTTGTTGATTTTAAATTGTAAAATGAAAATTGTTTTATTTTATCATTTGATTGTTTCACTTTGCATTTTTGAATTTTCAATATTCTATGTCAGTTCCTCAATTGTCTTTTCAACATTCTCTATAGCCCTCGGGTGTCTCATAATCAGAAGATTTGAACCGGCTATGAGCATTGATGTTGCTGTAACTGTTTCCCATACAATACTTCTTTCTTCGAGTGAACCCCAATCAGGAACATCTGACTCGGGTGCAAACGTTTCCTTTATCTTCCATACATATATACCGACATCACCCAATATTGGCGGCTGCATGGTTGCGTCATTCTGAGCGAGCGCCGCAAGTCTTATCCTTTCCATAACAGAATAAGTATATTCAAGACCATAACCCAGTGCGGAACACATTGGGTCGGTAATAAGCTTTGCCTTGTCAAAGCCCATTTGTGTGATTAAGATGTTTAACTGTTTTGAAAGATTGATGTCGAGTTCCGACATGGCTATCAGCTTATGGTTGTGGGCCAGTGCGGCAGCCACAATGGTTTTGTAATTCCCTTCCTGAGCCTTTCCAATAACACAGTTGTTTCCACTGGCAGCCTCGGCTGCAGCAACAAGGACGGCCGCGTCCTTTTCTATATGGTTAGAACCCAGTATGATAAGAGGTACATTCACGGCTGCCAGAACATCCTTGATTGTCTTTGCTGCATCTTCTGCAGAACGGTTATCTCTGTCAGGATGAGTGCTTATTAGCCTGAGTGCAATTGCTTGAGCTGCTAAATCATTCTGGCAGTATGTAGCCCAGGTAACAGGGTCACTGCTTACATCCTTATATACATTCTTCAGGATATCCGGCCAGTCATCTGGCGGACAATCCTGAATTTCATGCGCTATCAAAGGTCTGTTCGGCAGTTGGCCTTCAAAAGACAGAAAGGGAAGGGTATTTTCACCACCTATTATAGCTGCTTTATCATCTTTACCAAAATCAACGGCTAATACCGTGCCATTATAGGACTCTTTCGGAACAACGTAAGCCATCTTGAAACCTCCAAAGATTAAAAATCAAAATTAAAAAGCTAATAGCTGTTAGCTCATATTACATTTCTAAATATGAATGAGCATACAAAGTGTTTCCGAGAAATACGTCTGTTGTCTTCAGAACATCCATGAGTTCTTTATCAAGAGGGTTCATTATTGCTGCAGACAGGCCCTCATACATTAATAGTGTTAAGTAAACTCTATCTATCAGACTTCTCATTTCTTTTGGAACACCGTTTGATACATTGCTGAGTCCCACTACTGTTTTCATGGGTGGATCATTTAATTCCTGAAACATCTTAATAGCCTTGATTGCATGCTGTGCCTGATCCTGCATTGTACAAACCTGGAGTATTAAAGGATCGAGATAGATGTCTTCCATAGGAATACCGAACTCAGCTGCTCTTGCCATAATTTCAGCTGCAATAGCGCATCTTTCTTCTGCGTCAGCCGGTAGACTGCCTTTCCCGAGTGTAAGTGCAATACAGAATGCATTGTACTTCGCAGCCATTTCCAGCATGATAAATCTGTCAGGCTCGTTTGATGTGGAATTGATAAGCGGTCTTCCCCACTCGTTGTTATGTACTGTAAGCCCTGCTTCAAGGGCTGATGTATTTGTTGTATCAAGACAAAGAGGAGCACGGACTTTTTCCTGTATGCTTTCAACCATCCATTTCATCAGGTCTTCCCCATTTTCTTCGGCAGGGCCGATATTGACGTCTATAAAATGCGCTCCTGCTTTCCACTGTGCATATGCGAGATCCTGAATAGGCTTGGGATCGCGGGTATTCATTGACTCCCTTACTTTTTTCGCAATAACACTAATTTTTTCACCTATAATTATCATTCCTTTTGTCTCCTTTTTAGGTAATAAGTGTTACAGTGAATTTATAAACCTTGAAGTAAAGTTTTGAATTATAACATAAAAAATATAAAAATATGTAGAATTATTTGATAATAAAAATTTTAAATAGATTTTTAGGGGATATTGCAGGAATCGAGTATTTCGAAGACTGTCTTTACAGCAATTGAATCTAAAGGGAGTTCGAAGACAGGCTTGCCTTCCATATCGAGGTGAAAAATATTTTCATCTTCCGGGATATTGAAAATATCTTTAAAAGGAAGATCTACTCCACTGTTTCTTATCTTTTTAAAATTATCGTCAGAAACTCTATTAATAACAAGTTTGCGTTTATTTACTTCCAGTTGAAGCTCATCAACAAGGTTGTTGATCCTGTTTGCCGTTTGCAAGCCTTTCTTGGTAGGGTCGCTGATTACCATTAAAAGGTCGACCGTGTGTGTTGTTCTACGGCTTAGGTGTTCCATGCCGGCTTCATTGTCTATAACGACATAGTGATACTTGTCAGACAGTTTATCAGTATATTTTCTGATTATATTATTAGCGGCGCAATAACATCCTGGTCCTTCCGGTCTGCCCATTACCATAAGATCAAATCCCGTTGCCTCAATTAATGACTGCTGGACCTGATAGTCAAAAAGCTGTTCCATACTTAAACCCCCCGGACGGTCAGCCCCGCTGCGAACGGTAGCCAGGGATTCTTCACGCAGTTTGCCTATGGTAGCATGGACGGAGACACCAAGTGCCTCATTGAGACAGGAATTACTGTCAGCGTCGACGGCAAGGACGGGCTCATTCTTTTTTTCCATTAAATAACGGATAGTTAAAGCGGCAATTGTTGTCTTGCCTGTGCCGCCTTTGCCTGCAAATGCTATTACATATGCCATAGACTAGTTTATTATTCCCCCTCCCCCTTGCCCCTCCCACAAGGGCAGAGGGGGATAAAGGATTATTTTAGATTACCTTCTCAGGAAATATTTTATCAAGCTGGGGCAGATACTTTAGACTTTAACTAATGGTTCTTTTAGCTTAATCGCTATTCTTAAAAATAGTTCTGTAACAAAAGGGTCGAAGTGGGTACCAGCAGAGGAACTGATATGCTTAATTACTTTTTCCTTTGGCCAGGCGGGTCGATATGGACGGTCTGAAATTAATGCATCATATACATCCACCACAGCAAATATTCTTGCGGCAAGTGGTATCTCATCGCCCCTAAGCCCCCTTGGATAACCGGTGCCATCCCACTTTTCGTGATGACAATAAGGTATGTCAAGGGCAGGGCGTAAATAATCTATAGGATATAACATGTCGTATGCATAAACAGGATGTAGTTTCATTATTTTCCATTCTTCTTCCGTCAGGGAGCCGGGCTTTAGTAATATGCTGTCAGGGATACCCATCTTGCCCATATCATGCAGAAGTGCGCCCCTTTTCATATGCAACAGTTCTTCATCTTTTACCCCTAAGTATCGAGCTATAAAAATGGTCATATCTGTCACTCGCTGGGTATGACCCTCGGTCTCTTTATCCCTGAGATCCATCGCACGTGACCAACCCTCTATGGTGGAGTCATAGGCACGGGTAAGCTCAATATTTGAAAGCTGAAGCTCGTTAAAAAGGGTTGCATTGTCTATGGCAATTGCTGCCTGATCAGCAACGTTTTCAATAAATTCCATCCAGTCTTGTTCTTCTTTTAAGGTAGTACGATGAAAGAATTCCAAAACTCCCTTTACCTGGCCTTTGGCTATGAGAGGGACAGCAAAATAGGTAATAAAATCTTCATTGGCAAATACTTTAGAACGTAAAAAGCCGTCAGGATCTTGTTTAAGGTCGGGAATAGTTACGATTTGTTGCTGCATTGCAGCTCGCCCGGCATTGCTATCACCCAATTTAAGTTTTGTATATTTTAGGGCACCTGTGCGAAAACCTTTGCTGGCAACGTATTCCAGCATTTCTGTTTCTTTGTTGAGGAGCAGTACAGCCACGGCATCTATACCAAGTTGTGTGGTAATCAGGATAATCAAAATGTCCAGAGTAACTTGCAGGTCAAGGCTGGCTGTAATGGTCATATCAATAAACCGTAGTACGTTAAAACGCTTTAGCTGGAGTTGAATTGTTTCCTCAGCACGTTTACGTTCAGCGATCTCATTCACAAGCTTATCGCGTGCAACAGTGCTCATTTTTAAATCCTCTGTCATTTTTTGAAATGCACTTGCTAATTGTCCGATTTCATCAGTTGTTCTGACATCAATCCTTGTATCAAGGTTTCCTTGGCCGATTTCGACTGCAGCGTCCCTTAGTTTTTTGAATTTCTGTGTAAAATACGTGGAGGCGAAAAAGCCCAGAATAATACTGATGATGGTTACTATTATTAAAATGGTTAATATTCGGTTCCTTAAATTGGTAACAGGAGCAAATAGTTCTTTTGCCTCTTGCTCTACTATCAAAATCCAGTCTAAGTTTTTAAAATTTTTATGTCTCCCTAAATGAGCATGTGAAGAAAATATATCGCTATTTCTTCCATTTTTATTTTTAAAGATATTATATCCGGCTTCAGTGGATAAAGGTTGCTCGGGTAATAAAAAAGAAACATCATCGAGAAATTTAAAGCCCTTCTTTGTTGAATATATCAATTTCCCTTCTTTAGTAGCGATGCTGAATTTCATGGTACGGTGATTTTTATGTATACCACTAAGTTCAATTTTTTTTATTAAATTAATTATGTCTTCAATATTCAGGACAACCTTCATTACACCAATAAATTTTCCATTTTTATCATCAATTCTTAATCCGATACCAATGGAATACGCATCTGTACCCTCATCATATTCAACATTTTTTATATATATAACTTCCTCTTTTGCGCCTTGCCACCAATCTTCATCATCCTGTCTGTAGTCGGTGGTTTTTCCTGTCTGGGCAATATTAGCGCCATATTTATTTGTTATAGATACCTCTTCAAAAACACTGTATGGGTAATGTTCTTTAAAATAGTCTGTTCTTGCCCTTAATTCATTTGATAATCTGTTGTTAATTACGCCTTGCATAAAAGGTGTTACTTCGTTTTCCGAAACAGCGGTCCATTCCTTATTTCTCTTGTTGATATAAGACTGTACATCATCTAGTTTTTCAAAGTCCCTGTTTGCTTTTAGAACCGAATCCTGCAATAATAAATCGTGAGAATATACCTGAAAAACTTCAATCTTGCTTTTAATCTCTTTCTCTATTCCAACCAGCACCTCAATAGCTAAAGATTTGGTGTTTTCTATAAAAGTTTTTTTTAACACATTTTTACTATGATTAATGGCAAAAAATCCGGTAGTCGAGCTTAATAAGGCGACAACCAAAAACCCAAGAGTCAGTTTATGAACTAGTTTCATTGCTCCCCTGCACCTTTAATGTGCTAATTAATCATTTCAGTGCCTGATCGGGTTTCATCAGAATAAAATGCTCAATGCCTTCTTCTTGCATGACCAGCTTGAATAAATCACAATTCAGGCAACTCATTCGCTTCTGGGCAAAGGAACCCTGTACCTTTCCACCGCAAAATGTGCCTGCAACAGCCCAGCAAATCCTGCCGGCATTTATCCCTCCATTTATTCCATGTGATGAAGTGTCTGTCGTTGCCGGACATATGCCAAGATCTTTTACCTTTGCTCCCCCTGGCTCTCTTCCGCACTTTTTAAATTCCCAACAATTTTGTTTTCGACCCATTTTTATTTAATTTTTTCTGTAATTACAGATGATTATCCTATTTCTATTTCTTTTTTCATTATTATTTTTACGGATAATATTCGTTTTTTCTTTAATATAAATTGCCTTACCCAAAAAATGCATTTCAAAAAAATATTACTACTTATGTATTCCCCCCCCTTTAGCAAAGGGGGGGAGGGGGGATTTGTAAATGTTATTAATTATAAAGTCCCCCTTATTCCCCCTTTTCCAAAGGGAAAGATATTAAAGGAGAACTTTTCATCCCCGTTTACAAAACGACGTATACAAGTTCATTTATGAAAATTTTGCCAGAATACCCCTTGCTGTGCAAGGGGATGAATGGCATCCTTTCAATCCCCTCTCCCCTGGCGGGAGAGGGAAAGGGTGAGGGGGAACAAATTAATCAATCACCCCCACCTTAATCCTCCCCCGTCAAGGGGGAGGAGAATTAAGATGCCCCGCCTTGTAGGC
>CAYFXR010000208.1:0-3980 GCA_964347155.1 uncultured Nitrospiraceae bacterium
ATCATGGAGTATCAATTGAATATCCTTGACTGAGTCAGTAATTTTACCGACTTCAGTAACAGGCACGTTACTGATTGAGGCAACAGCCGAGCGGATCTGAGCCACGTTTTTAGGAGCACAGGTGATGATCAACTCGTAGTCATCGCTATCCTGTAGGAACAATTCGTAAGGGTCAAGCTTTAGTTCGGAAGCAGCTTGCCGCAATTCCTCACTTATAGGCAATTCTTCTTGAATCAGTTGAGCCCCTACATTACTATCCTGGCAGATATGTCCCAGGTCACCCAGGAATCCATCGCTGGTGTCTATCATAGCTGTTGCCTGCCCTGCGCGGGCTATTGCCTGCCCCTCCCTGGCGCGGTGCGACGGAGTATTGTATACGGCTACCAATGGATGGTCTTTCGTAACCTTTCTTGACTCAGAGCGCAACAGAAATTGCAGCCCTGCTGCGGCTTGTCCTGGATACCCTGTGACAAGAATTGCATCCCCAACCTTGGCTGTAGAACGATGCATGAGTTTTCCTTGCTCTATTTCGCCAAGTAAGGTGATGTCAATGAAAATGGCCTCTCCCGTCTTGGTGATGTTGCCTCCGATAACGGAAGCTCCAAACGGATTGAGCTCCATAAGGAATCCATGGTACATGTTTTCTACATCTGCGACGGGCATGTCTGTTTTTAGCCCTAAAGAGACAAGCGCGTATAACGGTTGACCTCCCATAGCACCAATATCACTTATGTTTACAACCATCGCCCGTCGTCCTAAATCTAAAGGGGTGATACGATCTGATAGGAAATGTTGACCCTCCACCAGACAGTCACAAGTAACCAATAGTTCATATCCAGGACGAGGTCGTACAGATGCAGTATCATCCCCGATTCCTAGTATCACTCCTGGTGTCTCCGCGCCTTCTTTTTTGAGGAGTTTGTGAATTCGATGGATTAATCCGAATTCTCCGACATCTGCCAGAGTCTTAGGCATGATTCCCTCTTATGTCTGTTCGGATAGCATGGCACAGCGCCTTGGTTGCCTGCTCAGGGTCTTCTTGACAACTGACAGCAGAGATTACAGCAATCCCCCGGGCGCCGGCCCTCATCACCTCAGGCGTATTCTCTACATTGACGCCGCCAATGGCAATAATGGGGATAGGGATGGTTTCAACTGCCTGTTTTAGGAGCTTAATCCCGGTGACTGGACCTGCATCTTCTTTGGAAAAGGTGGGATAAACAGGCCCAAACCCGATGTAGTCTGCTCCGTCAGCGAGGCATGTCCGGGCTTCTTCAAGGGTAGCTGCAGAACCCCCGATGATCCGACTTTTGCCCAGCAGTTTGCGTGCCAAAGGGATAGGGAAATCATCTTGTCCTAAATGAACTCCGTCTGCCTCTGCGGCGATTGCCACGTCTACACGGTCGTTCACGATTAATGTTACATTCGAGTTTGTGCATAATTGTTTTAACTGTCTGACAATCTCAATCATCTCTCGCGTTTTCCCAGTCTTCTGGCGGTACTGGATGGTATCAGCACCTCCTCTTATTGCCATTCTGGCAAGTTCCAGATGTGAGAATCTGGATTGCAGTACAGTGTCAGTGAGGACATGAAGTCGACCAATTTTTTTCTTCATTGATCTCTATAGACCAAGATTCTCTCAGGAAGGTAGTGTTCCCAGGTTTTATGCCTGAGCATCAATAAAGGAATATTATAATGACGGAATGGTATCAAGTATTAAAAATTAGCTATTAAGTAACTACTGCTTTTCAGGGACGGGATGTTTTATTTCTTCCCAGGATGCCTCAAAATCAAAAGATTGTACATGGGCATTCTCATGACAGGTTAAACACCATGCCTTTTTTTCTTCAGGAGTTCCGTAAAAAGTAAGGCCATTCTTTAGAGACTCTTCATGGCTTTTCATAATGCTGAGTTTCTTATATGCGCTCCCTGGACCATGGCATACTTCACACGTCACTCCCTCTTCTTTAAATTCTGGAGCTTTTTCGAAGAGGGGAGCATGACATTTGAGACAATCTGGACTCTCAGCAGGATTTTCTACACCCATTTCCTGTGCTTTTGCCGGAGCCTCTGAAGAACTTAAGGCGGCAAAAGATTTAGAATGCTTTTTTTCTTCCCAGAGAGGGAACTGCCTTCCTTGTTTCTCGGTTTTATGACAGATTTTGCATTTGCCTGCGCCGACATAAGTAAAATCATGGCTGAAAAGACTGACAATAAATATTAAAGGGATGCCAATCATTAAGATTAATAAGACTTTTTTCATTGAGTCCTCCTTTATGATTTTCAAAAAAATCTTAATAGATAATCCGTTCATTGTCAATGTTTTATGTTCGTCTTAGAGCACCTTTTTTGGATTTTTTAATGGCTTTTTTTCATTGTTGACTTCATAGAGGATTAACTTTATGATATTGATTAAATTTAGGATATAAGCTTGGGAAAAACGATAATCTTCAAAATGAGAAGAAATCATTACCCTTAATTGACGTTCGTGCATAAAATAGTTTTTGTGAATTTTAATCATAAAGATATAAATTTATTGTGAACAGCTTCTTATTTAGTTAGGGAGGCATATGAAGTGAAAATAAGTGATCCTAAAACAAAGATTTTAGTTATCGATGATGATCCTGACTTTCGGAAAGTAGTGACCATTATGCTAAAGTCAGGAGCTCACAATGTAGTAACTGCTAGCGATCCTCAGCAAGGTAAGGAGATGCTCTTTAAAGAGAAGCCAGACCTGATTCTTCTTGATATTATGATGGATAGTATATTTGATGGTTTTTCTTTCTGTCACGAAATTAAAACGTCTAAAGAATACGAAGAATTCCGAGATACCCCGATTGTTTTTGTCTCCGCTGTGAAAGAAAAGACAGGTTCCAGATTTAATTTTGATCCAATGGAACAAGGGCTCGTAGGACCAGATGACTACATTGATAAGCCAGTTCGTCCTGACGACCTATTGGCCAGGATAGAAAAACTGTTAAAGAAAAAAGCTGAGAAATGCTGAGTGCCTAAACTCTAGGATTATATATATCATAAGTTTTTAATCATTGTTTAAAGCAAGCTGCCAGTGACCAGTCATTATTTTCAGGCCCCTTCAAATTCATTCCTGAAGTCAGCCAGCATAAATGGAAAAAAGGAGTTACTCTAAGTATAATAAATGATTAAGGGGATAGCTTAGCGGAACATCATTATGTTAGGTAGAAGCTTGGCCCTAAAATTAATTTTTTATATAGGTGTTATTCTAATCCTAACCATAGGAATTTTTGCTTACATAAACATTAATCTCCAGAGAAATCATCTTATTGAGGAAATGCAACAAGATGCAGTTCGGCTCAGCCAAACCATCGAAAGAAGCATAAAGTATGAAATGTTGACTGCCCGCAGTGATCATGTTCAGAAAACATTGGAGGACATAGGAAAACAAGAGGGCATTGAACAGTTCAGTATATTTGATAAAAAAGGATAGATTATAGCTGCTGATTCCATGGAGGAAGGCGGCATGCTTAGCGATAGGAAGGCGGAGGCCTGTTACACCTGTCATAAGGATACAGAACCCCTCGAAAAAATTTCTACCTCAGACAGAACCAGGATTTTCAAGCTAGAAGACGGAAATAGAGTACTTGGTGTAATCAATCCTGTCTATAATGAGCCCGACTGTTATAATAGCGACTGTCATTTTCATCCTAAGGATCAAAATGTCCTGGGCGTGATGGATATCTTGATATCTCTGGCCCGCCTTGACGAGCAGATAGGAACAGGACGAAAACAAATCCTAATATACTTTTTACTTACATTCCTGTTTATTTCGGTAGGGAGTAGCCTTTTTATATTTCTGTTTGTTAATACTCCCATTCACAAATTGATCGAAGGAACCCGAAAAGTAGCGGAGGGCGATCTCAATTATCGAATCGGAAGATATCGATCTGATGAGATAGGAAAACTGGGCAAATCTTTTGATAAGATGACATCAGAATTAAAGA
>CAYFXR010000209.1:0-2911 GCA_964347155.1 uncultured Nitrospiraceae bacterium
AGTGGCTCATCTTCAATGATGGGGGGATGCGAAGGATCAGCCCCTGCCTTACGCACCTTGCCCCTATGACGACATCAAAGGAAGGACGATGACCCTGGTATTTCTGAGGCGGAGGATGCCAGGAAGAGGCTGGCTGGATTGAAGGCTCAGTAAACTAACCCATATCCCCCATAGCTAGAATAAGCTTGAGATAAGCTGCTCTTGGATGTGCGATACTAATTGAAAGCATATTGGAGGGGATTGTTATTTCTTTTTTAGCTTCTTTTGATTGGCAAATCTATATTCAACAGCCTTTCTCGCTTCAAAATAAATCTTAGACAATAATCTGTGTAATTCATCTCTTCTTGCTTTTTCTTGCTGAAGTTTCGTTACAGAATTAAAAATTTCTTCAAATGTTATACCTGGTTTATATTCTGGAAATAAGTTAGTTACTACAACTATAATTGTAAAACAATAACTAGTCCTGATTATTTCGGAAAAGCTTAAATCATATTCATCAGCGGAAAAGTCAGCATAATCCGCTAGCCATTCGGGGAGCATCACCTGATATCTTTTAAGCATTTAATCCTCCTTTTATTAATCATCAATAATAGTAGATAACTTTGATGAAACATATATTTTCCTTGACAGAGTATAAACAGTAGTATATCTAATAATCTAATAAAGATTAACTTTAGGGGGCACTTTGGAAAGCAGGCGAGGCTCTATTCTCAAGAATTTCAAAACCAATTCAAACAGATAAAGCAGATTTATGCCTTAATAAAGGAGGTGGTGCCGAAGGGGAAATAAGAAATCAAAGCAAAATGATTAATATAAGAAATGGGGTGAAAATGAAAAAATCTAAAAAATACTTATCACTTTTATTTATTTCATTTTTTTTCTTATCTTTTTTTCTCCATACGCCTTGTCTTTTTGGGAAAAATTTATATTTTGATTTTTCGCAATTTGTGGATATAAGTCATCCACCAGATTGGATTCAAGGTTATACTTTAATTATTCTGAGTTGCGATGATATTGAAAGTGCAAATAAAGCAAGAGATTATATTGTCGACCAAGGAGGAATAATTGCTATTCTTTCTCCTCCTCATTCGATGGTGGGATGGGTACCTCCTGAAATTACAGATGAATTAATTGGACAAAATGGAATAGAGTCAATCCATTATTATCCATTTGATCTTGTAGACATAAAGTATCTCGATGAACAAACACTTTCGCTTGTTAATTTTTTCAATTATGTGACCTCAGGAGAATTGGAACAAGATTTCTATAGATTGAGGAAGAAGGGCTTGCCTCTTATAAATGATGTTTTTCCACATCCATTCATACACTCTGAGAATTATTTAATAAATCTTTTAAACAAAGGAATAGATATTGATGTAGAAACATCGAGGTTAAGTGAAAGTGGGATTTTAAGTCCAGGAAACAGTGATGCCATGGTAGGAACTGTTGCATGCTGTCTATTTTATGTAGAAAGCGATGGGAGTATTGATAGAGATACTTATACTTGGAGTAACAAAGCTGTTAACCATACATTGAATCAATGTGCTTCCGGACTATCCTGGTGGGTTAATAAAGCAAATGGAAGAGGCGTTAATCTATCATTTTCTCTTTATTATTTTCGTCCCAATTTGGCTGAAATGAATCAGGGCTATGAACCTATATATCATTCTTCGAGTGATGATTACTTATGGATTAATTCTATTATGTCTAATTTAGGCTTTACGAGCGGTTCGAAATTCACCCGAGTCAACGCTTTTAATAGCTGGCTCAAGAATTGGGCTGGAACCGATTGGGCTTATTCTGCTTTTATTGTATATAATCCCCCAAATCAAGATGCCCCTGAAGAATTTACAAATGGGAAATTCGCCTATGCATATTTCGGTGGACCGTATACTCAATTCCTATATAAGAACAATGGATGGTCATTAAATGATATCTGGAGTACTTTCGCACATGAATCAGGTCACATTTTTTGGGCTTGTGATGAATACTATCAAAAGGGATATGGGGGATGTACAAGCTGTGATCCGTGCAATTCATTTCGACCAATAACAAATGGAAATTGCGTACACCCAAGTTGTAATCCAAATAATTCGGTCCCATGCATTATGAGACTCTCTGAGAATGCACTATGTTCTTATACAGAAAACCAAGTCGGTTGGTTTTCTGGTTATGAAGATCAACCCCCCTCCGTTACAATTACTTCTCCTCAGAATGGAGATGTTATTTCAAAAATAACCACAATTAAAGCCAATGCCACTGATGATAAGGCAGTAACTAAGGTAGAATTTTATATAGATAATGCCCTAAAAGCTACGGATACAAGTCAACCATATGAGTGGAGTTGGGACACGACTAAGTATAAAAGCGGAGCCCATAACATAAAAGCTAGAGCTTACGACACTATTAATCAAACTGCTGAACATACAATCCAAGTTACAATAGATCAGCCACCTCATATCACAATTACATCTCCATCTTCAGGGTCAAATGTTTATGGAATAGTCACAATTAAAACCAGTGTGAGTGATGATTTTGGAATAAACAAAGTTCAATTTTATGTAGGTGTTAGATTATATAAAACTGATAAAGAATCTCCGTATATATTCAACTGGGGAACCAACAAAATATTGAATGGTGAATATACTATAAAGGCTGTTGTTTATGACACCAGAAATCAGACCACACTAGATAAAATTGATGTTATCCGAATTCCACATGCTCCCCTAAATTTTTCTGGCACAAAGCAAAATAATAGTTCTGTATTATTAGAAGAATATTTGGTCGCACTTACTTGGCAATCCAACGATTTAAATACAGGTATCAGCAAATACAGGATCTATCAGAAGGACGGAGAAGATTGGGTTTCATTGGGAGAAATGAATGCAGATACTTTTGAATATTGGCACAG
>CAYFXR010000210.1:0-10373 GCA_964347155.1 uncultured Nitrospiraceae bacterium
ATACCCTTCTGATGGGCATAATCCAGGGCATTGGCAATTGTAATGCCGATTTGTGCTATTTCTTCCGGGCTGAATTTCTTTTTCTTCATAATGTCACGAAGTGATTCGCCATCTACGAATTCCATTGCAATATAGATATCCCCGCTATCCTCGTCAACGTTGTAGATACGTATAATGTTTGCACTGTCAAGACGACCGAGAACTTTCGCTTCTTTAAGGAACCTTTTTACAAAGGCCTCATTATCGACACGGTCGCGACGCAATACTTTAAGGGCCACGAATAAATCAAGGTTAGGGTCACGGGCCTTGTACACCTTTCCCATGGCACCTTTCCCAATTTCTTTAACAATCTGATATCGTCCGTACATCATAGTAGATTTAACTGCCATATGAGATGACGGGAATTATAATCCTCTCAGAAACTCTCTCACTGTTTCCATAGTGATGATAAAACCCGTGGACTCGGTTCCCCGATAGCTGCCTTTTATAACACCGACCAGATTTCCGTGAATATCAAATACCGGACTGCCGCTACTGCCTGGTAAGATTTCAATATTGGCCTGCCAGAGGAATAGACTGTTTACCCGCCTGAGAGATCCATCGATAAAGCCGCTATTTATCCTCCCCCGGTTGTTCATCGGGCAACCGATGGAATAGACTTTTTCTCCGTTTTCTAAAAGGTGTTGGCTTTTCGTTAATGATATGGATAGGGTAAGCGTAGAATTAATGTCGAGAAGAGCAAGGTCATGATAGATATCGCTTTTTATCACATGTCCTGCAGTTTCTTTGCCGTCATGAAATATGATGGTCAGTTCCCGTAAATTTTCAAGATCATGAGCCGTAGAAATAATGATACCGTCACTGTCCACGATAAAACCCGAAAACTGTACGGGCTGATTGTTTATCTTACCCTTGATGCAGACGACGGATTTAGCATGAGACTGAATAACGGCTGGTATTAATTCCTCAGTTTTAGTGTCTCCCTCTTGAATGTCTTTGGAATAGATACGTAGATATTCCCACAAGTCGCTTACCTTATTTCGGTCTGACCGATTGTTGGGTGTATATTCAACAGACATACGAGATGCGAGAGGAGAATAGGGCATTACCGAGATTTGCCATTTTTCATTTCCTTTCACGGCAGTTAATATCTCTTTATTTCCTTTTAAAGAAATTGGTGAAACCTCATATCCGGTATCGATAAGCCAGCGGAAGAGGACTGATTCCAGTTCTACAGCAGGCAAAGGTACTATTTTGGGAATATCCCTGTAGTCAGCATTAACGGAGGAGGAGATAAGGATAAATAACAGAATAATAAGCTGGCAGACTGTGATTTTACGAATAATATTATACATTTGCGTAGAATACGTTAATTTTAACATAAAAAACCTCCGGGCCTCAAAACCTCCGGTGAAACCTCCGGGGTCAGGTCTTTCATTGTTACATTTTGTAGTCGTTCATTACAATTCTCTTTATAGCACGATTGATAGTTGAAAAATTCTATTTTAGTTATATTGAAAGACCTGACCCTCTTTGCCCCTTTGCTTTTGACTTTAGATACCGGAAAGGCTTACCCATACCGAAAACCGGTATATTTCTTATCCAAGCCAAAGGCATAAAATCTTTCAAAATCAATCACTTATAATCTGGCAACGGAATTGCTCTGAGACAAATTAAAAATTAAGAAAGGAGGTGTGAAAAGTAAAAAAGCGGAAAACAAAACTTAAGAAGCAAAAAAACTAAAAAAGGAGAAAAAAATGAAAACATCAAGATTATTCAATATGACAAAAAGCAACAAAAAAATTAGAGCCTTAAAGGAGGAAAACAAAATGAAAAAGATTCTGTATGTATTTACGATGACATTAATTCTCATGTCGATGTTTTTTCCCAGGAGTGCAAGTGCATTACCAGCTATGACAAGCCCGATACCTGGCTCAACACTAAGTGGTACCACAGAAACCTTTACATGGATTGATTATGGACCAGCAGTGGATGGACCAGCTGTAAGTGAATGGTGGCTATATGTGGGCTCCAGCAGTGGTTCGGATGATATACATAACAGTGGTTTTTTGGGTAGCAGCACAACCACAACGATAAGTGGATTGCCAAATGATGGGAGCCAGATCTACGTAACACTTTGGTATAACGATGGAAAGTGGCAAGCAGTGGAATTCCAGTATACAGCCTATTGCGAATATGCGGGATGTTTTGATGGTGATGCTGTCGTAACAGGAGATCTTTACGTTGACGGTAACATTATAGGGCCGAATATTAAAGGTGAAAAAGGTGATAAGGGAGAGAAAGGTGATCCCGGTGACAAGGGAGAAAAGGGTGACAAGGGAGAAAAGGGTGACAAAGGAGAAAAGGGTGACAAAGGAGATAAGGGTGACAAAGGAGATAAAGGTGACAAAGGAGATAAAGGACCGAAAGGCTCCACTGGCCAGGCAGGATTACAGGGATATTCCCGAGTATCTAACTCAGTGAAAGTCACTTGGTCATACAACAAGACATACGGTGTAACGGTATCTTGTCCCTCTGGACAGTATGTTGTGGGGGGCGGAGGCTATTCTTACGACTCCAGACTTTACATGCTCAGGTCATACCCGATTACAGACAACGCGTGGCACGTGAATTACAAGAACTCGTCAAGTTCTTCATTCCGCGCATATATTAAAGCATATGCCATCTGCGTTGATAAACCGCCAATACCAATAAAAGCAATGCCTATGCCAAAGCCGATATTTTAACTTGGGCTTTACCTATCTGAGAGGCAGTTGCATGTACAATCCGAGCCGGAAGGAGGCTGAAGCCTCCCCCGGCTCATTTTTATCAACCGGGGTCAGGTCTTTCTTTGTTACATTTTGTACTCACTCATTTCAATTCGCTTGATAGCACGACTGACAGTAACATAATGAACACCGAGATGCTCTGCAATTTCTTTTAGTGAGTATCCATAATTCACATAAGAAAAATAAATGCTGCCATCTCTTTTAATCTTGTCTTTTGATAAAAGTTTATCAAGTACCGGTCTCGTAGCATATCTTTGAATTCTCGGAACTTCCTGTAATTTTTCTTTATCCTTTAATAAATCACTAAATTTTTCAATGAAATTATCTGATCCGAGTAATATCTGACCTTTCAAATCTTTCCAAGGTGAATCCTTATTAATTCCTTCTCTAACAAATTTCTTATATTCAGATATAGCTCTTCTTCTACCACTTCCAAATTGGGAAAGTATCCAGTCAGTTGTTAGAAAAAAAGGACTCCTTGTTTTCCCTATTGTAGCCTTAAAACTGCTCCATGCCCATTCTTCCGGCTTTTTTACCAAGCCTGCTCTTACAGGATTTAAGACTACATAACGGCATAATCTGAGCAAGTAACTATCCTTATCTACCAGTATGGCTTTAAACCTGCCCTGAAATAAGTGTCCAACTCTTTTATGTCTACGATTGAAGGATTGGGTGTATACTCCATTGAGCTGCCTCATTCCTCTGGAGATATTGCCTTCGGGAGTTTCAATAATTAAATGATAGTGATTATCCATAAGGCAATATGAATGGCAAAACCAATTAAATCTCTTTACCACTACATTTAACACGTCAAAAAATTTTAACTTGTCTGTATCAGTCTGAAATATTAATTGTCTTGCGTTTCCTCTTGAAGTGATATGATAGACTGCTCCTGGAAACTCAATACGCAAAGGTCTTGCCATCACCATGTCCCTTAGTAAAATGAAGATATAAAATATAATACAAATTAAATCAATTAATTGAAACATTCTATATTTGTCATATTGAAAGACCTGACCCTCTTTGTTACCGGAAAAGCTAACCCATACCGAAAACCGGTATATTTTTTATCCAAGCCAAAGGCATAAAAGCATTGAAAATCAAATAGTTACAATCTGGCAACGGAATTGCTCATAGAAAAATTAAAAATAAGGAGAAGAAAATGGAAACCCTGATACATCAACAGATATTAGCTGAATTAAAGAAATTGGTAATACAGAGAGGCCATGCAACCAAAGTGCAGAGGGATTATGCAATGGCAGAGGAATGTGCAATGAATGAGATATATCCGCTAACAAAGCCCTCCGAAGAAAAAAGGTCCTCAAACCTGAGAACGCTCAAAAGTTATATCGGAGAGCATGGCGTCAAGATGATAATGGATGGCAAAGGAAGCCATAAAGCATTAGGTCAAACAATGTTACGAATAGAACTGGAGGGAATCAATAATGCAAGGAACAATAATAAGAGAACAGTCTATCATTAAAAAGTTTTGTCCATATTTTAAGAAACCTCTTGTAAACTTTAGGACGAAGTTTTGAAAATGTTTATGTAAGATTTTTCAACTTTGCTCGTCTATTAGGTTAAGGGCATAAAAAACTCAACTTTGCTGACCCTAAGGTTTATTGCCTGCGGCCCGTAGGTCATAGGATCTAAGAGTCAGGAGACACCTGATTGGTTAGAGATGGTAAAAAACTAAAAAGGAGGAAAGAAGATGAAGAAAATAAATTTAATCGCCTCAGAAAGAAGTTCCGAACATGTTGAGGTAAAGGGCGTTAATCTTTCCGATGGTGGAATGTGCTTTGATGTGGACAATGCCTTGATTTTTGACTTGAAATTTGAACACGAAGGTAAAGTGCACATGCGTAACGCAAGGCTCATATGGATGGAGAGACTTTCGGAAGAGAGATTTCGTTTGGGATTTAAGTTTGTTAAATCTGAATCATAGGCCTGACTTGAAATTTTCGGTTCAAGGGTACATTTATGATAATGAGCCGGGAGGAAGATTTTCTATCAAAAACCCTATTTTTGACAATTTTCTTTAGCCATTCTTTAGCCGGATTTTCGGACTTTTTCGTTATTCATGCCACTCAATTTTTTAATTTCAGCATTGATAATCGAATAATAATTTGTCTAATATTTTATCTCTTATCTGGTCATGGATGTTTTCGTTTTATCTTCTCCATTATATGAGTTTTGCTTATGAGTGTTATGGATTTTGATTGTGCTGTGAATACTATAAACAAGCTGCTGGAAGATAAAAGGCCCGAAGCATTTAATAGTTCCTGGATACTGAAGCATGCCCCACGTGTTTATCGGTTTATTCAGAAAAACGTTCGGGCTGATATCGGTGGTATTGATTGGGACAGGATTACTCGTGCAATTGATCGCAGGTTTCAAAGGAAATGGAGACCGTCTTATCTTAACAAAAGCAAGTTCTACCGGAAGAAAGGAGAAGTTGGTATTGTTCTTCAGAAATATCAATCAAAACTATATGTATTTATTGCTCCGGCTGATAAAAACGATGAGCATATGCGGGATCTTATAAGTATTGCGTTAGTGAGGATTGCACAGAAAGGGAATATGATTGCGAAGGAAGAAATCACTAAGCTTATCAGATTTACTATTGATGAGTGGATTGAGACACGACCTACACTTTCATCCTGGGAGGGATATGAGTCTTTAATTCCAGTTCGCATCGATGCATGTATACGCTGTTACCGGTATTCAGGGACATTTATTGGTTATTTACTCAAGACGCTTGAGTATGCTGGAAGGGGTTTAATGCCAACGACTGAATATTCTGATAATATTTATTAAAGGTTGTAATCTTCAATGAATTAGGATACTTAGGCACTATTCACAATCCGTTATTATTGAGTTTTTTGCGTCGGTCTCGATTCCTTTAGTAATCCTCTATTTTCAATAATATAGACAGGAGAAAAAGATCATCAATAATTTCCGATTATGTTGATTTTCAAGGGTTTTTCTGGTTTTGAGGTAACACCCTGTTATGTTTTTTTTCAATTTTCCTTTGTTATGCAATGTTAATAATAGTAATCAACTAATAGTGAATTATATCGCTTGCCTATTGTCTTAGTTTTATGCTAACCTTTTTTAGAAGCTTAACGGAGTATTTTGTTGTATTCAAATCGCAAAGTATTCAGCTTTGCGGTTTTTTTTATGACTGTGCCTCCTTTAACTTCAAATATGGAAAAGGAGGTAAATAAGCATGGCAAATGGAACAGTAAAATGGTTCAATGAGTCTAAGGGTTTTGGTTTCATCACCCAGGATAATGGTACCGATGTTTTTGCACACTATTCCGAGATTAGTAGCAATGGTTTCAAGACCTTGGTCGAAGGCGAGGCTGTGAGTTTTGACGTCGTTGAAGGCGATAAGGGTCCGAAGGCAACAAACATTGTAAAGCTGTAAACCCGGGAAGCAGGCCCTGTTCATCATGGCCTGCTTTTTTTCAATAAGCCGCTGAATCTTCTGAGCTCTATAATGATGCGGCTGTTGCATGTTTACAATAATAAAAAAATATTTTTAAAAAAGGTGGTATAACTATGGCAAAGCGTTCTGGCATGTATGGTTGGGATAAGAGGCAAAAAGAGCTTAAGCGTACGAAAAAGCAGGAGGAGAAACGGCTTAGACGTCAAAAGAACGCTAGGACTTACTCCCAGAAAGCAGAAAGAACAGATTCGATAAATATCCAATCTGAATCTTCCGAAAACGCCTCTGCAGTAAAGGACAACAATGAAGAGACGGAAACAACAACTGAATGAAGTATCCATCTTATCAAACGTTGTTCCATCCATCATTATCTCTCATATTGATAATCATACTAGTTTTATAGATCAGACAGAAAGGATTTCATTTCAGATTACAAAAGATGAAAAGCTGATTCAAAAATACGTTGACTGTAAAGTAGAAATTAAATTGTTTTGCTGTTCTCTTTGCACTGACATATTCAGTGACCGTGAATCGCTTCTGAGACATTTATCTTTTAAACACTCTGATATCGACCCAGAAAACGTTCCGTATGAAACTAGTCCATGATTGTGCCAAAGATTTCCCTACAGGAAAGGCAGCAAAGACAAAATATAAATTGAAATATCCATTTTGAAACATTCAACTCCATGAAAAAAATTCATTAAGTGAACCATAAACGGCACGTTTCTATTTCTCATAAAATGCTAACTTCCCTCCAACACCGCAGCTGAAATCTGATGTTCTTACACAAAATATTAAAGGAAATAATAAATGGGCTTGGTTGATTGTGGCAAAAAGAAACAGGAGAAAGATGAATCGTTATTCTGCTGGAAGGGCAATCAGGTGGTTACACTGAAGAATTTTAGGGTTGCTTATATAGGTGTCCGTCAAACCGCGAAGGTGATTGTCCAGTATGCGGAAGTGTATATATAAAACTACACTTACCTCCTGAGAAATAGGAATTAAATGTTTGTGCAAAAGAGTATCTTTCACATAAACGCATTACATTCACGGAATGTGATATTGAACAAGATCAGGTATAATAAAAATAATGCGGAAATATAATATAGATGTAGTCTCTTTGCCAGTAGAATTTGACGAGAAAATAATTGACAGTCAATTCAGGCTTGTAATAGCAATTATAGAAAGGACAAAAGAGTTATCTCGCGGTGCAATGCCAAATATTACTACTAAGGCACAGAAAGTAACAACTACATCGCTTGAAGAAGTAATAACAGGTTCTGTGCGTGTACTCACAGGCGAGGCTGCTGTAAAAGCCAAAGAGGAAAGTGGAATGCTTACTTATGAGAGTATGATGGATGAAGCCACACAGAAAGTATCATTTCCTGATAAACTGACAGAACTCGAAAAAGACCTTGAAAACTATCTACGCCAAAAAGAGGAAATGGAAAAATAAAAAACTGCTAAGGAGGAGTTGATTTTAATAATTGAAGAAATTTTAGTTTTCCGATTTTTCTTCCATATATTTGACAGCATCCTGGACTTTTAAAATCTTCTCTGCGTCTTCATCTGGGATTTCAATATTAAACTCTTCTTCAAAGGCCATTATAGGTTCAACGGTGTCGAGTGAGTCGGCACCGAGATTAGCAATAAATAATGCTTCAGGAGTTACTTTCTCATTATCAACTCCAAGCTGTTTTGCTACTACGTCTTTTACACGTGCTTCAACTGACATCCAGCACCTCCGCTGAATTAAAAAGTCCCTTTGTAGAGGAGGGGGACATCATGCATTATTTTGGCCGCTGACTTAGTATTAGCCATGTCTTTTATATCTTGAGGCCCTTATCCTTTTTTTTATCGCTTCGATTCGTTTCCGTTTCTTCTTTACAGAAGGTTTTTCATAAGACCTTCTATTTTTCAGTTCTTTAAAAAGTCCTTCCTTAGTAAGTCTAGTTTTTAAATCTTTAATAGCTTTTTCTAAATTTTTCCCTTGGACTTTTACTTCCAAAATAGTTTATCTTCTTCCTTTTCGATGTCCTGTTCCGCTGCCTTTCCCGAAACCGCTTCGATTTCTATCATAATTACCTCTGTCCCTGCCAAATTCTCTTTTTTCTCTCGGTTTCTGAGGTCGTGCCTCATTTACAATTATAGTCTTTTCCATGAATGATGTACCGTTCAGTTCTGCTATAGCTTTCTTTGCATCTTCTTCGGATGTCATTTCAATAAAGCCAAAACCCTTAGATTGACCCGTATACATGTCCGTTATGATCTTGATTGATGCAACCTCTCCAACAGTTGAGAATAAATCCTTAAGATCGTTTTCTGACGCCTTAAAAGACATACGGCCTATATACAATTTCTTTCCCATAATTTAACCTCTCCTGATAAAATAAAATGCCTCACAGACTTTAAAGCTGTAAGGCTCCAACTTCAAAGTTGCTCTTACTCTAACATAATTACCCGACTAATTTAATATTGAAAAAATGCAATATGTGTTAAAGAAGCAGTTATTGAGAAAAATGCACTTGCTTTCTCCTCATAATCATCAATTTTTTAGGGGATTAAAATTGAAGATAATATGTAGGACTTTTTCCGATAAAATGGACACTAAGTTAAATTACTTAAACGTGAAATCTGTTGATTTCTGGAATATATCAATATTGACAGAACTATTCAGCATGCTACAATGATACGATACCTACCTGATATGATCCTCAATATGTAAACTGATTAACTGACCTACCGATATTTTGACGAATATTCGCAAAATCTTTAACGTGCGGACTTTATGTGCTTTTACTGTAGCAAAAAGCACAGCACGACATTTCCCAGCCCTTTTAATAAAGCAGATGCTGATGAAATCCCGGGCTGTGCTTGCGCACAAAAGTCCCCTTATAAAACCCCGTTAAAAGGAACTTCCTTTCTACGGGGTAAATATAAATTAAAGATCTGGGAAAACATTAAACACAATAAATGCCCTAAATGCGGGGCGGATTTAGACTTTAAAAAGCAAATTTATTGCACATTAATTCGATGTGATTATTGCGATTTTATAATTTCGCAAGTAAAGTACCTGGATATCAGGACATACCTCGTAACGAAAACATTGGAATAAATTTAGTAAATTTTCGTGTGATATATTGGCCTTTATGGGACACAAATGGTAAAATGCTTAAAAGTTTTTATTAATCTATAAATATGGAGTATAAATAATGGTAATTAGTCAATTGCAAATTGAAAAGATAATTTTTTTAGCAAAAGCATATGGTGCAACGCGTTTAATTATTTTTGGAAGTGCATCAGAGACTCCAAATGAGGCAAGGGATCTTGATTTAGCATGTGAGGGAGTTCCGGGTTGGAAATTATATGAATTAGCAGCCCGTCTTGAAGAAGAGCTTCATACACCCCTGGATATCATACCCCTAGAAACTAAAAGTCGTTTTACCCGTCTTATTGAAGATAGAGGGAAAGTATTGTTATGACTGCAAATGACCTTCATGAGGAAATCAGCATAGAATTGGAGTTAATTGAGACTGTAATACATGAATTGAAATCTTTGCATAAGGATGTTGCAAATAGAGAACCAAATGTCCGCGAAAAAACAGCTGCTGCTGCCTTTCTGGCCCAGTTTTATGGAGGGGTAGAAAATATTCTCAAACGGATGAGCCGTTTCAATTCTGTTGATCTGCCAACGGGTGATACATGGCACATAGACCTGTTCAAACGATTTTGCATTCCCCCTTATGAAAATCTTCCTATGATATTTGATGAATCTCTCGCTATTGATATGGCCGCTTACAGGAAGTTTAGACACGTAGTTTATCATGGTTATGGGTTTGAATTAGACTGGGATCGCATGCGTGAAGGAATACAAAAAATTGAAGATGTTTACTTAAAATTCAAAGCCAATCTCCTGCGTTATTTAGAATCACTTCAAAAAAAGTAGCTACTTTTTCAAATGTGGCATTACTTCACACCTTCTTCCGTACTTCTGCACTTTTGTACTATTGCACTAAGGTAAATGGTTCTTGAGGAGTTTTTCATAGTGCCAAAGTGACATATAGACATAATTTATAAGTCATGAAGTGAGAAAGTTTGAATCTACGAGGGGGGACATGCCCAGAATTGACGAA
>CAYFXR010000211.1:0-8544 GCA_964347155.1 uncultured Nitrospiraceae bacterium
AAAGCTATCCATTACATGAGTTCCAGGAGCGAGGGGCCTTTTATAAAATTTAACTGCGCCTCTATTCCAGAAGGACTTTTGGAGTCAGAGCTCTTCGGACATGAAAAGGGAGCTTTTACCGGTGCCGTTTCCTCAAGAAGCGGCAAGTTTGAACTTGCACATAAAGGAACAATATTTCTTGATGAAATCGGTGATCTGCCATTGACGCTTCAACCGAAGATATTGCGAGTTTTACAGGAGAGAGAATTTGAACGGGTTGGAAGTGAAAAAACAATGAAGGTCGATGTCAGAATAATTACGGCAACAAGCAAAAATCTGGAACATTTGGTATCACAGGGAAAATTCAGAGAAGACCTTTACTACAGGCTTAATGTGATTCCGCTTTTTTTACCTCCCTTGAGAAAAAGGGGTGAGGACATTCCTGTTCTGATTGAGCACTTTTTGAAAAAATTTAATAAAGAAAATAATCGTTCCGTTGTTCTTGATAAAGGTGCTCTGCAGGTCTTTTTAAATTATAACTGGCCGGGCAATGTCAGGGAACTTGAAAACACCATTGAGAGACTGGTCATCATGTCCATTTCGGATAAAATCACTTCTTCAGACCTGCCTGTTTCTTTGAGTATCCGCCGCTTTAAAGATTATGGCAAGTCGAAATCATTAACAGCTGATATAGCGGAGATTGAGAAGATACATATTATCGATGCCCTTGATAAAACAGGGTGGGTCCAGGCAGAAGCAGCAAGGTTGCTTGGAATTACCCCGAGACAGATAGGGTATAAGATAAAAAAGTACGGGATAGAAGAAAAAGCTGGATGAATTTATACAGAGCTACATATTTTATTGCGAGTAGAGTCTCTTGCATCTGATTTGTCATCTCTTAAAGGGCATGCTTTTGTCAAGCCTCTTCTATTCCCTCCACCTTGACGGGGGAGGGTTAGGGAGGGGGTGATCTTACTTTCTCACTCTCTCAAATAATTTTCAGCCATCTAAAGTTAAGGTATGCAAAACCCGAATATATAGAACAAACGGATATGGCGTCTACACGTTAGTCAGCTTTAATGGAGACATAATGAAAAATATAGTTGCAGGTCTATTAATTATTCTAATATCTGGTTGTGCGGGATTTGTCCAAGTTGAACGTGTCTCGGATTTATCAGTCAATCAGTTGAAAATGTTGCAAGACATCCAACTGTATGAAAACACCGATGATTTGAATTACGTATCTTTGAAAAAAGTTAAGGGGATTTCCTGCAAAGGCTCTGCATATAGCGGTAATGCGGATAAAGAAGCTGCTATAACACAACTAAAAATCAAAGCATTAAAACTCAATGCAAACGCTGTTTTATACCCAACGTGCTCACATGATTCATCTGTAGACTGGGGTAACAATTGCTGGGAGTCATGGGTTTGTGTTGGTGAAGCAATTCGAGTCAAATAATATCTGTTAGGCAAGGAGGAGAGCTTGGACGTTGGATTCTTTCTAAGACGAAGAACGGCATTCATTCGACAATTCTATGATAAGGCTTCGTTTCCCTTTCTCGAACAGAAACGAAAAATTGAAGCAGAAGAAGAGCCATTCATACCTCCATATAGCGAAAACGGAGAACCGCCATTTCTTGAAGAATGGATAGAAGCAGATGATTCACTTCATGTTCTGGGATACACATGTGTTTCAATGCTTTCTGCAGCAATACATCTTTATTTCAGAACTTTGGAAAAAATTCAGTTTAAAATTCCAGTTGACGATTCTTTAAAGCCTGAATTCAAAAAGAAAGGCTGGGTTAATGGCTATAAGAAGTACTTTTCAAATAACTTTGATATTCATTTTGATCAAGCCCCTGCTAATTTGGCACTTCTTGAGGAGATAGTGATTGCACGTAATCGAGTTCAGCATCCTGAAAACATTTCGATGCACCGTCCAAATATACCTAAGTTTAAAGATATATCTAAAAGTAGTCATTTTTATTTTATGGATGAAAATGAAGTTAAATTATGTGGAAACATCGAGAGATCAGAAAGTACTTGGCTGTATACGCCAAGCCTTCATGTAAATGGAGAAAAGCTTATTGTTTCAATTTTAGAAGTTGAGAAGTTTTGCGATTGGCTGGAGGAACAAATTAATACTAAAGTCTATGGTAGGTGAGTTTAATTGGGCAAGATAATTAAATTTGGATTATTTATATTAGCTCTGATATTCCTTTTGCTTTATTATCAAAATTCTCAGATTGGACGGTTTCAATATATAAAACCAGACGATGAGGAAATTTATATCGGAATTATTGATACAAAAAGCGGGGTAGCACATATGTTGAGTCATTCGGATAGAGAGAAACAGCTTGAATGGATAGTAGTTGATCCAGTGAACAGAACAGCCACATTGAAAGAAAATAAACAATAATAACTATAGAATGATTGAAAAGTGCCTAACAATCTCAAGAAACAAACTAAAGGGGTCTGTCTTTGAATTTGTCCACAATTAACTAGAGGTTCTTAACTGCTGTAAGCCTACCATGTAGCTTCACAGTCACTGCCCAATAAAAAATCGGCATCTTTTTTTCTTGACTTCTCTATTACCAATAATAATAATTGTTTGACTAGACTCGATCATCGAGTAGAAATGGGGATAGTAATTTGTTTAGATAGCCTACCTGCCATAAATTTCCACAATAGTCATCTAAACTCTATCCTCTTTATTACTGGCGCAGCAACCTTAGGATTCAGGCGTTTCATTAAAAAGCGCTCAAACGGGTAAGATTGGAAGAGTATAAGCTTATGCAGAGGTTGAACCTCCTATGGAGGTTCAACCATGGTACAAACAATGTCTTTTTCTTTATGCCTTCCCCCCCCTTTGATTGTTTTAGGGATGATTCAGGACTGAACACGTTAAGAATTAAAATGAGAAGCGAAGCCCTGTACCATATGGTACAGGGCGAGCGGCTATTTTAATTTAGCGGGCAGGACTGAAGCAGCCCGTTAAGAAACAATCGTTGGGGCGCATTTTTGGTTACTTTTTGTGTGTTCAAAAAGTAACTCCGTCTGAAAGACAAATTGAAAAAGTATTGAAAAGCGTTTACATATCTTGTAAACGCTTTTAGTGTTCAGGACACTTTTATGATCAGGGATTGTTATGCGGTGCGTTCCGACGGACATGCGGATCCCTCTAACAAAAGAGTACCACAAAGCATAAGATCGAAAGCAATTTGAACCAATGCTCGTAATATTCATGAAATGTCATAACGCCGCATGGTGGTATTTGCAAGAATAAAGGTAGCGAGGAAAGTTTTTTCTGAAAAAGTGATAACATTCTTGTAAAATATAAAAAAAAAGCAAAAGGAGGTTTTTATGGGCACGGCTGCTGCTAAAAAAATAAATCCTGAAGATTACATCCTTTCCGCCCTTTCTCCTGAAGACAGGCTCGACGCTGCCTTTAAGGTGGCAAGAGCAGCCTTTAAAAAGACACCCTTGACAATGAAGGATATTGATAATGCAGTTAAGAAGGTGAGGAGAAAGGCTTACGGCAAGAAGAAATAAAATAGTAATTGATACATGTGTAATTATCTCTGCTTTTGCTTTCGGAGGCATACCTGAAAAGGCCGTTAGAAAAGCATTCAAAGAGTCCGATATATATGTATCACCATCCCTCCTGGATGAATACAGATCAACCCCTTTTGAACTAGAAATTCAAAAAAAGATCAACCATTCTCAGTTAAAAGCGTTAATATCCGGTATCGCTGCTTTCGTTTCAAATGCAAAGATTGTTTATCCAGCCAGAAAATTAAAACTATGCAGGGATGAAGAAGACAATATGATTTTGGAGTGTTGTCTTTCCGCAGGGGCAAACATATTAATATCCAGCGATAAAGATATTCTTGATATTAAAGACTTGCCATTTAATCTCACGATTATAACCCCTCAGGGATACGTCAACAGATAGAACTAAAGGGGTCTCCTTGAAATTGTCCAAGTTACGGTTGGCATCCTTTTTTTCTTGACTTCTCTATCTCCAATCATAATAATTGTTTGACTGAACTCGATAATAGAGTAGAAATGGGAAGACTAATTTATTTAGATTACCCACCTGCCATAAATTTCCACAATAGTCATCTAAACTCTATCCTCTTTATTTCAGGCGCAGCAACCTTAGGATTCAGGCGTTTCACTAAAAAGCGCTCAAACGGGTAAGATTGGAAGCGAGTAAGCATACGCAGAGGTTGAACCTCCTGTGGAGATTCAACCTCGACATCACTCGCAAGCTTGAAAATGCGGAAGAGGAAATATCGTCAGAGTTTTCTGTAAATTTCCCTGCGGTGACCTACCCTGAGGATAACGATATCCTTGCCTTCAATATCGAAGATTACCCTGTAATCACCCATCCTGAAGCGATATGTCCCGATTTCAGGATCAGTGAGTTTTTCAGATACTCGAATTGGATCTTTCTGTAATCTGAGAAGGGACTTTCCTAAACGGCTTTTGACAGAGAGATCAAGCTTGTTAATGTCTTTTTCAGCCCTGCGAGTATAAATAAGTGTATAAGTCATTCGCCGAAAATATCTTTATGTGATCTGGTTTTTCCGGCATTATATTCCACCCGTGCTTCTTTAATACTCTGTAGGTAATCAGGGGAAGTCATCGCAAGCAGATCTTCAATAAATGCTTCCCTTTCTCTCTTCTTCATTTTTTTTACAGCTTCAATAATATCATCCGTTGATATCGGCACTTTAAGCTCTAACATATCATCCTCCTGTTAATACATTGTAACACGTAACATTGTTCTGATGACAAGTAATAGTTTGACAATACACAGAAGATCGCAAAAGGGGGAAAGCCCCGTAGAATTTACAGGCTGAACATGTTAACAGAAAAGATCCTTGAAATTGTCCAGATTACGGTTGACAGGAACCACAGAGGACACGAAGGGAAAAAACCGACTTTAATATGAGAACACAGAGAGGTTATTAAGTGGACTATATTATTATCTAATTATTTCAGCGGTAAACTTAAAAAGGTTGGCTTCCTTCCATGCATCCTCTGAAAGACCTGCCTTTTTTGAAACCTGTTTAAGAAAGGTTTTCCTGTCCCAACCCAGTTCAACGGGAACCTGCGGCAAGAGTATTCCGCTGCGCTCATCTTTGACGATGTACAGTCCATGTTTGCCGATTTCTATTTCATGTATGTGCTTTAATGGTTCAAGGGGCGAAAGGACGGTGACCTCAACATAGATATCTTCCAACTCCTCTTTTTTCATAGGATAAAATCGTGGATCTCTTGAAGATGCATTGATAGCATTCCTGATGACTGATTGATACAGCGGCATGTTTGGCATAATATTTCCCATACATCCTCTCAAAATGCCTTTGCCTGTCTTTATTGTTACAAATGTTGCACCATTTGCCTTAAGCCGTTTATTATATATATTCACCTCTGATATCTTTCCATCTTTAACATAGTCTGTGATTGTATCTTTTGCAAATTCAAATAATTTTTTCTTTTCCAAACTGCTGAGAGGACTATTGTAAAGACCAATTGCTGCATAACCGACAACACGGGACCTGTTACCGGTAACATCTCCTGAATTTGCGTACTTATAGAGAACACCGTTGGTCGCACCCAGGTTTCTGGCTACTGCCATTGTATATAAGACGGGATATCCTCCACACATTTCTCCTTCGCGTCTCATCAAATACGCCTGAACATCTTCACTGGACATCCTCTCTATGGCATCGACGGTTTTCATGTCCATTTTCACTGCAGCGTCATAGTCATGATAATGTGAAAAGTCAGTACTTGTAATGAGTATTATTTTCTCATTCTCTCTCATAATTTCGGTTAATTTTGCTGTAAGGAATGCAAAGGATTTTCTGGTCGGTGAACCTATAAGAACAGGCACGATCTTGACATTTTTTAAAACCCGTTGAAGAAAAGGGATTTGAACCTCAAGAGAGTGCTCTTTTTCAAAGGCATCCGGATAAAATGTAACATCTGCATCTTTATTGATTAATGATTGAGAAATTTTTTTATCAATCTTCACCGTGCCGAGAGGCGTCTTCCATTTGCCCTTATCATAAACAGATGTGCCTTTGAATGCCGCATGATGACTCGGGCCTATCAAAATGACAGTTTTTATATCTTTACCATTTAAGTGTTTGAAAGTATAACCTGCAATTGAACCGGAATACATGTATCCGGCATGAGGGGAGATAAGGGCAATCAGTTTTCCTTTAACCGGCTTATTTTCTGCTTTTAAAAGAAACCCATCAACTGTCTTTATAAGTATTTCTTTATCAGCAGGATAAAAAGAGCCGGCAGCAGCAGGTTCTTTTACGGGTGGATCCGAACATCCCTGGAAAATTGGGAGAGAAAATATAAGAGAGAGGATAGTAAATAAGGCAAGCACATACCTTTTATCAAAGATTACCATAATTATCATTTAGTATAAATAGAATCCTAACGTTTAGAAATAATTCAACTCGAATCCTTGACCCCTTGAATCCTTCTATTAATTGGCCTTTCTCCAGAACCTCGCTTTTTTCGGTTTGGCCCTTGTCTTCAATTTTCTGCTCAGGAATCCTACAATACCACCAATAACGATAAATTTAAAGAAATCTCTTCTCGTCATATTATGCCTCCCAGAGACCCGCAATTTTTGTATTGCAAAATCTGCACTTGCCTCCTGAGATATTATTCTGTCTCACAAGATAACCGATCCTCTCGATGAGTATCCTTTTACAATTTGGACAATAGGTATTTTCAGCACTACTCCTGAAGTTTCCAATATATACGTATTTCAGGCCGGTGTATAGTGCTGTTTCCCATGCATTTCTTAATGTTTGAGAAGGTGTTGGTGGAAGATTTTTCAGTTTGTAGTAAGGGAAGAATCTTGAAAAATGAATGGGGACATCTGTGCCAAGATTTTTCACAATCCATCTGCACATTTCTGTTACATTTTTCATATCGTCGTTGTGACCTGGAATAACAAGGTTTGTTATCTCAACCCACACGCCTTCTTCTTTTAGCACAACAAGTGCATCAAGCACCGGTTTAAGTCTTCCTCCGCATAGCTTTGCATAAAAACCTTCTGTAAAAGCCTTCAAATCAACACAAGCTGCGTCCATATATCTCGATAGCTCTCTTAACGGTTTTTCATTGATATATCCGCATGTGTGCATAGTATTTTTAATACCGTATTTTCGCGCAATAACAGAGGTGTCGTACATATATTCATAAAAAACCGTAGGTTCTGTATAGGTATATGCTATTGTCTTACACCCATAAAACAGGGCCTTTCTCACGAGATCGTCTGGTGGAAGATTATGGGTGTCCGACTCCTCAGGCCTTCCCTGAGAAATTTGCCAGTTCTGACAGAATTTGCAGCCAAGGACGCATCCAACAGTTGCTACAGAAAATGCCTTTGCCGCAGGAAGTACATGAAAGAAGGGCTTTTTCTCAATGGGGTCAATTGCGACAGAACAGGGATTTCCATATACCAGGCTGTAAAGGACCCCGTCTTTATTTATCCGTACCCTGCAGCCGCCAATCTGGTAATTATCAAGCTCACATTCGGTAGGACAAAGTTCACATTTAACTTTACTGCCCATATGTTTATTCCCTCTTTCGTGTTTTAGTTGAAAAATTCAAATTAAATATAAAACTTGCAATTAATATCAAATGCTAAATAGGGTTCGAGGATTCCAGGACGTAAAGTCCCGAGGGGACAACGTCCTTATTCGGGATTCTAGGGTTCAAGTGGATTATCGATTATAAATGATCGATTAACAATAAATATTTTTCTAAGAAATTTTATACAATTCTTCATTAATCATTGATAATTATTAATTCAACACTTGAATCCTTACATCCATTTTAACTTTTACAAAAGAACCTATTTATTTTATCACATTAATAAACATTAATAACCGGATATTTTTCCCCAATTAATTCCAAAAATGCAGTTAAATGATGCAGGCGTTGTGAAAGAAATTATTTGTCGATACCTTAGACGCAATGTTCATGAATCTGAGAGTGCATATTTTTATTCTGAGACATATGCACAATTTAATAAAAAATTCATCGAATTAAATAATTTCTTGAGCAATGTCTGCATTGTTTGGGTTTACTCATCTGATTTCCTCCAGTACTTCGCTTCATGAAGAGAGAGACCCTTTTTTGATATAACTTTCTCAAAATAAATACGCCTTTTAAGATAACTGCCAATTTCTGTCGTGAAGTACTCCTGGAGGATATTATAGGAAAGAATACATACTATCAGAAGGATTGAAAGGATTGTCAATATCCTGAATTTTCTTTCGTCTTTCACGCAATTATAATATCACACTTCACTTTACGAAAAAAATGAAAGCCAGAAAGGTTTGCTAGGCTATATGACGATAGAATTACAGATAATACAAAAATATTAGGCCCAAAAATACATTTCAAATAATGCAGGCTTTGTGAAAGAAATTATTTTTCGATACCTTAAACGCAATATTAATTGATCGAGTGTGAATACTTTTATTCAAAGCCATATGCACAATTTAATAATAAATT
>CAYFXR010000212.1:0-3745 GCA_964347155.1 uncultured Nitrospiraceae bacterium
TTGGTGTTTCAATAAGATAGAGAGGTCTGTAAAGATCTTTCATGATAGCAATTGCCTGGTCACTTGAGGCCCCGATGACAATCCTGTTAGGCCTCATGAAGTCCTCTATCCCGGCACCTTCTCTGAGGAATTCAGGATTGGACACCACATCAAAATCTATGGTTTCTTTTAAATTTTTTGAAATAATTTTTCGAACCTTTTCGCCGGTGCCTACCGGAACTGTACTCTTGGTCACGATTACCTTATAGCTGTTAATGTGTTTTGCTATTTCTTTGGCAACTCCTTCAACATACTTCATTTCTGCTGAGCCGTCTCCTCTGGGGGGTGTGCCGACTGCTATGAAAATTACAAGCGAGGAATCAACCGCATCAGCGATATTTGTAGTAAAATGTACTCGATTTGCCTTGATGTTTCTCTGAAGTAATTCTTCAAGACCGGGTTCATAGAATGGTATAATGCCTTTTTTCAATGATTTTAACTTTTTTTCATCATTGTCTGCACATGTGACATTCAGCCCGAACTCTGCGAAACATGTTCCTGTTATTAATCCTACATAACCGGTTCCTATGATACAGATATTCATTCTGCCTCCTTGAATGAAATTAGACAGCAAATTAAGAGCTTAGTGAATCTATATATTCGGTTCTTCAAACACTTCTTTGGGACATCCTGTTTTATTCCCCTCTTTGACAAAGAGGGGTTAGGGGAGATTTTATAAATCATAATAGAGTCCATATTCTTTCAATAACTGCTTTAACATTCCCAAATCCCCCCTTACCCCCCCTTTATAAAGGGGGGATTATTTACTCACACAAAACTCTGAAGAACCAATTTATAAATACATTATGATTTCTAAAACTGTATTATTAATTCTGCTCGGCCCTTTTAAATTCTCCTTCTATTAATTTTACTGTAAAACTGCCTATCAATGCTTTGCTCTTAAACAGGACAGGGATTTTTCTGTCATCATCAGTAATCCAGATACGTATTTTCCCCTTTCTCAGAAAAATCCCTTCTGATTCCAGACGGGGTTTTACCATAATTGTATTGAACTCTCCCGCAGGAACGCTCACTTTTGCCTTTTTTAATACCTTCACCTCGGTATTCCACAGCTTTTCATTGTCAAAGATGTCAATGAATTCTGATTTCCCTATTTCTAAAGATCTTTTTGTCATTGCATAGAATGCTGACAAAGGATCATAGGCTTTTTTTTCCAATTCAAATTCCATTGATTCATCTTCGAGAATGTTTTTAAAAATGACCTTTTGGGGTTTATCTGGCATCTTGGGTTTAAAACTTGTTATTTTATGCCTTCTGTGGCGTCCTTCCTGTATTTTTAAAACAAATTCCTTCGGGTATCCATCCGGATAAAGGGTGCTCTGGGCAATGTCATCAACTTTATAGAAAAGGGAAATGAATGGAGCAGATGTCGCATGAGTTTTTATTGTAACGCCTTCCGGCTTATTCTCAAAATCCATGACTGCCTGGCCTGCCTTTATCCCCATCCAGTATATGTTATAGACAAATCTTTCCCTAACCGTCTGGTCGGCTCCGGCAGAATGCGGAAAAACAGTAAAGAAAAATAAAATTGAAACTAAAAAATACATTATTTTAAAAAATGCGGTAAAGTTAATGCAGATGTTGTGAAAAAATTTATTTCTCACAGATGTTCCTTTAAAGCCTCAAAAACCGAATCAACATTTATTTCATTCATACATATAAATTCCTTGCACTTTTTCTTCCTGCACGGACTGCATGGGACATCGGCCCTCAGGACTTTGAGTTTTTTGTTTGTCTGCCACCCGTATGGACCTGTTTTAGCGGGATCAGTCGGGCCGAACAGGGCGATGACCGGCTTATCAAGGGCTGCTGCAATATGCATCGGACCGGAATCATTGCTCACCACTGCTTTTGCCCCTGCTATCAAAGCGGTGAGTTCTTTTAAATCAGTTTTACCGCAAAGGTCGATTATGTTATTAAAAAATCCGCCTCTCCTCACTTTACCAAATGAGGATTCAGTTTCCTCTTTCATCCCCCCCTTTTTTATTAAAGCTACAATCTTTTGAGCTATTATTTTGTCTCTTTTACTGCCGGTAATAACACATGAAACGGGGATCTTTTTTATAAGTGAAGAAAAATATTCAGCCGGCCATCTTTTCGTAATCCATCTGGCAGAGGGAACGATAACGACATATTCGTTGATATCTCCCAGGAGGTTTTTGATTTTAGACTTTGCTGTCTTATCTATGTAAAGGGGGAATTTTACTTTATTTACCCTGGAACCGATTGCCTTTGCAATCTTCAGGCACTTATCTACTGCATGAAGAGAGCTGTTTACCGGGACTTTTTTATCGTACAGGAAACGGCTTCCTTCCCGTGCATCTGCAAAACCGATCTTTGTAGTAGCAGGGGTAGTCAGCGCAATCAACCCGCTCCTCAAAAGCCCCTGTAAATCCAGAACCATGTCGTAATGTCTTGAATTTAAAGTCTTTTTCAAAGAAGAAATCTCTGATAATGTTGACGGGAAGTTCTTTATCCTTTTCCATGAATCCTTGTCAAAGACAATGAGTTTGTTTATCAGGGGATTGTCTTCGATGATATCCTTTAGGTTCTTGCTGATGACCCAGTCTATTCTGGATTCCGGGAAAGACTCTTTGACCGCATTTAAAAAAGGCAGCGCATGGATAACATCACCCAGGGAACTGGGTTTTATGACAAGAATTTTCATCAGGATATTTTATCACACCAGACACCAAAACCGCTCCTTCCCTCCTGTTACTTCATCTCCCCTCCCTTGACGGGAGGGGATTCGGGGGAGGGTGAAAAAAACATTATATCCCCCCTTTCATAAAGGGGGGCAAAGGGGGATTACATTTTTTTTACTGACTGCTTATCGCTAATGGCTAATATCTATAATTTACTGTATTTTTTTATTGCAGATTCTATCCTGACTTTTATAGAATAACGATGTACTTTCTGAATTACTATCTCATAGCGGTATCCGGGGACGTAGAGCTAATAAAATGAAGGCTTTGACGGCTGAGATAAGAAACTTTTTAAAATCACTACCTTGAACAAGCCAATACTGTGTTTATCGTGTTATAAAGAATGTTGGATATTACTTAAATTCGGATTATGAAATTAACGAATAATTAACATTCAAGATAATATACTGTTAGGCAAAATTATAAAGAGAATATGATTTATAAAATAGATCCTATTAAGCAAGATGACGCAGATAGGTGCCTCAAAAAGGTATATTCATCAGATAAAGCACTCTTTAAAAATGTTGAAAAGGCATTTCAAGAAGAAAGAGAAAGGCGAAACAGAGGAGAGCGTTTATGGGCGCTACCACCAAGTGAACGTTCTTACTACATTGTATCAATCAATGAAAATGACACGTTACTCGCAGGGATAGATGTAAAAGCCCTGAATATCTCCTCATTTGCCAAAGTCACCTCAGACAGAGAATTCAAATGTATGGGTTATTTCTGCGTCAAAAAACTAATTGAAGATGTATTAGTTGATCAAGTAAAAAATAACAAAACAATCAAGACCATCTCAGCTAATACATGGGAGAGCCCAGCTGGAACAAGGATTTTTGAGTGCTTGGCGCATGATTTGCCAAAAGGTATCGGGAGTATAGAACAGACTCAGGTCGGCTTTGCTTTACACCTTGCTTGAAACAAACGGTTCTCTGAGCAGTAACTCAAATCATCTGTAACAGAGTAAGATGCTGGGGTGA
>CAYFXR010000213.1:0-8836 GCA_964347155.1 uncultured Nitrospiraceae bacterium
CAAAATAAGTGGAAAATTGCGTAACAGCAGCCTTCTGACAGGGGTAAACGGCTCTTGAAGGTTTTTCCCCTGATCTTAGTAAAAACCAGAATAATGAAATTAAAGAAATTATGAAAAGATTGTTTCTTAATTTTTTAAACACGTTTTTTATTTTCATGATATGGTCCATTAAATATATAAATTGCGATTTATATTTTAATTTAATTAAAGGTTAAGATTGTTTTTCTATCGAGGTGAACTACACATTGAAATATCTGGGCATAATGATCAGGTATTTAATCTGTACTCATTTTTTTGCCGACTACCATTATATCAGGACCCATAAATTTTAAAACAGGAATTTTGTTTAATATCTTACTTATTTTTTTTCTCTTTGCAAAATATGTGTCAAAAATCAATATATCAAAGCCAGACTCTTTTAATAATTTTGTAATTTCATTTTTTGAAAATTCAAGGTGATAATAACTCATATCCTGAAAATGTGAAAGGATTGATCTCGGTGGTAATATGTTATCAACATATAAGCTAATGATATTCTGAATAAAATTTAATGGGTTTATGCATTTAGGAATTCGGCACCGATAGGGTGTTGCTAAAATGATCACACCACCCTTTTTCAATATTCTTTGTGCTTCGCACAATCCCACGAATGGATGATGCAGATGTTCGAGAATATCAGTAAAGTTTATAATATCAAAAGTCTCATTCCTAAAGGGTAATGCCATACTATTTGTTAAGATAGCACCAGTATTAAATAATTGGCTATATTCTTTAAGATAATCTTCAAAAATATCTACGCCTAGCATGTTAAATCCTTTATCAAAATAAGGCTTTGAAACTGATTTGTGCAGTTCTCCCCCACATCCTATGTGTAAAGCCATATTCCCTTTCAGACTATATTTATCTAACATTGATGCGATTTTTTTACTTTTAGGACATGGGGTATCGAAGTCAAAATAATTTTGATAATCTCCCTTTTCATCTTTTATATGTGTTCTACTATCATACTCACTTAAATTTTTCTCTTTTGACAATTCAACAAGGTTGTGAAGTTGGGTTATATGTTTTATTTTTTCCATTTTTCTATAGTTTAAATAATCAATAAAAAAGAATGAAAATGATATCAATATAAGAGAACTCAATAATTGTATCTTTACTGGTATTACTGTTAGGTGAAAACCTGATAAAATGAGCAAGGATATAAAAAGAAATAATGTTAACCAGCCGAGAAATGCAAAAAGTTTCGAAACTTTTTTATTCAATACAAAACTTTTATTTCCTTTTCGGCTATTATTTTCGATTTTTTTTGCCAGAGATTCAGAAGTAATAATAAACTCATTAAATTTTAATTTATCTGTGCTTTTAATAATTTCATCATCTGGAATATATAAACGTGGAATACTATCACTAATTTGGTACTTGTTTTTGCAATTAATACAGGTCAAAGTTCCTTTAGATATATTTCCATTTTTACTTTCTTCGATGTGTAAATTAAGGTCGTTTTTGCATAAAGGACAATACATTATTTCACTCAGGTTTTGTTTCATAGTAACCTCACAAATCTAATATCTATTAATCTCATCATTGTTTCCATTGATGTGCGGACAAGCTGCCTGCTCTCGCGATTAAGATATTATTTTCTTAATCTTTTTTTCACTTCCTATCAGAAGTCGTTTAAACTGTATCGCGTATTGTAAGGCAATTATTTTTTTAGCTGGCATGAATGGTATTTCCATACTGAAACGCTGGAGATTATTTAGAAAACTATCATTTATCATTTCATCTTTTCCGAACGTTACGTCCACCAAACCATTTTCATATAGTTTCTCAAAAAATTTTTTCGATACATTATTATCTGAAAATGGGAAAGCAAATGCACTGTAACTCAGAGAGAATCTTTCTCTAAGATGTTTTATACTTTCTATGGTTTGGTACAATTGATCTTCTATCGAAAGAGATGAGTAAAAAGGATGATCGATACTGTGTGCACCTATCGTAAAACCATCGTCTATCAAACCTTTAATTTGATCAGAGGTGAGATATGGTTTGTTTTTCAATAAGTAATCGTCAAAATCTACATTTATGAGATGTGCTATTTCATCAAGAACGTCTTTTTGTTCGTACTTTATTGATAATATACATGATCTTATATCGATGTTTTGTATTCCGTACTTATATAACATTTGCTTGATTATATCTTTTAATGTACGTGATCTTATCTTTTGAAGGTGCTCTACCAGTATGCTGGCTTTATGCAGGTAACATAATGTTTTGTTATCAATAAAGGCACTATTTATGAAAAAAGTTGCGGAAATTCCTTTTTCTAAAAGTATAGGTGCAACTATATCATGCATTTCTCTAAAACCGTCATCAAAGGTTAACAGGAAGACTTTTTCAGGTAACATATTGTTAGTTTTTATAAAATTTAAAAGATCAAACAAACTTATTGGAGAATATTTTTCCATAAGAAAATCTAAATCATCTTTGAACTGATTTATATTTTTATGGGCATATAAATGCTTGATATGTGGCTGCGTATAATCGTTAATCATATGATAATAAGGAATAATTAGTTTGTTTTGTGTTAATTTCAATAAAAGTGATAATGGTATTCTGGAGAATATACCGTATAGAATTTTCTGCTTAATATATTGTTTTATCACAAAGTTAATAAAACTAATTAAAAGGATATTATTTTTTTGATACTAAAACCAAGGTGTGCGTTCGTCCTAATGACAATTTTTCTGATATAAAATGAAAAAGCTTGGCAGGGAATTTCCAACCTAGAATTGCTCTAATTTTATACTTGAGAAATTGCAAAAGAGCATTTGTTATAAACTTCAAAGACCTAAATTTAATAACAAAATATACAATATTTTCAATCAATCTTTTTTTTCTATTATTAGCGTTATTGAATTCTTTTTCTAATTCATGACAATTTAATGTCAGCAGTCTTTGTATTTTGTTTATTTGTTGATATCTTTTAAATATTATTCCTTCAAAGCGAGAATACGATCGAGAACCATAATATTCTACAGCTTTTAACTCAAAATGCTTTAAAAGCAAGTCAATAAGTTCTTTTGATTTAAAGTATGGTTTTTCTCCAATCAGTGATGTGATAATGGCTGTTCCTTTTCTTTTAAGGAGGCTGTTTATTTCACATAAAAAAGTTCTTTGGGTATCTTTATCTACATAATAAATAACTTCGAGGCAAGTGATGAGATCAAATGTATTGTTTTGAAAACGAGATTTTGGTAAGGAGTCTATTCTAAAATCTATATATTTAAATTTGGTCCTTGCTCTCTTAATAGCTGTTTCAGAAATATCTATACCTATTGCGTTTTTATTCAGTTCATAGAGACGGTTTGTGAAATCACCTGTGGTACATCCAATATCAAGAACTTTACGCTCATTGTTTGTTTTTGTTTCGTCGCGAATATGCTTTTTTATCAATTTTATAATGAGGTCATACCTATACTGTTCGATTCCTCTCCAGTTGTGTCCCCACGGGTCATCATTACTTGATTTGAAACTGGTTTCAAACCATGTAACGGTACCGTATCTTTCTAGTATTTTTTCCGGCATTTTTTATTGCAATACAAGTTTTTTGGGTGATCTATGTCCACCTGACAGCCGCAAAGGCATTCATTTTATAGAGCAGACGTTGTCTTCAATTCATCGCTTACTGGAAGTAAAAGAGGGCAGCTATGCTAATGCAATAATCCGTCGATTTATTGTATCCTTAAATTATTCGGAGCTAATGGTGGATTTGTATCTTCACCTGACTCTTCTACAATTAAAAAATAAAAATAATCAAGCCGAGTATTTCTTTCCCTGCCTCTGAAAGTGATGGTATGTGTTCCTTGCTTTAATTCTATCGTGTAAGGGTCATACTGAGGGTTGTCATGTGTGCCCGTTCCCCGTTTTGTAACCTCATCTTCTGTCCAGACATTAAATCCATTTGGATTTGACTCAGGATTTATATCCCAGACATCTTCTATTTGGTCGTCTATCTTGACATAAAATGAATTTGAACCTGTGTCCTGTGAATAAATCCTTCCTATAATTTTATATATCCCATCTGTGTCTATGTTAAATGTATATGTTGCATTGCCCGAATCCCATGTAGTTGTTTGAATGTATGCATTTTGGGAAGCTTGAGAATCTGATACTATCTGCATGGGTGAGGTCAGATCCCCTGTTTCAGCTTCAATGTATTTTGAAAGATCAAGGGTAGTTTCAATTACTGGAGATGATTGATCTGACTCATTATCTGCCGCATCATAGGCAGAAACACTATAAATGTAGGGAGTTAATGGGGTAAGGCCTGTGTCTGAGTATGCATTAGTTGGTGACGTGTCAACCTGAACTCCGTCTCTGTAAATTTTGTATCCTGTTACCTTCACGTTATCTGTAGAGGCGTTCCAAGTAAGATTGATTTGTGATGATGATACTGCTATGGAAGTCAAGTTAGTTGGTGTTGAAGGTGTTTGGTAATCCGGTACGGCTACAGAAAAACTTATTGTGTAGTCTGTAATATTTGCATTGCCTGATGTATCTTGGCAACGAATATAGTAATGGTAATTTCCTCCATCCACGAGAACTGTGACTCTTTGAGAATGCGATGTACTTCCTGTTGTTGTGAAAGTATTCGTCAGTAATGAATAACTTGTTCCAGGCAAGGTTGAATAACGACAGGTAGCGTTTTCATTTGTTGATAGAGACAATATTGTGTTTGTTGTGCCTGATGGCAGTGTACCTGATGGTGAGCCTTCTGATAGTACTGGTGACGTAGTATCTTCTCCACGTTGCATATCATCAAAGCGTTGTTTAGCGGGTAAAGTGCCAACCATCGGGATTAAATCCTGGCCAAATGGCGGCCATGGTAAATCTCCGAAAAATGCCGGTTTGGATGATAAATATAGTGAATTTGGTAAATTGTGGTCGGAGATGCTTGGATCCCATACAGTACTGTCAGTAATATAGTCAAAATTTCCATGACGTAAGAGGGTAGTTTTTACATTTGGATCATTTCCAGCAGCATCACAGTCACCGTCTTCATAATAGCCTAATTTATATACATAAGATTCAGAAGGCCAGCAATTCTTATTCTCTGCTTCGTACTCACCGGTATCAGATGGTTGACCCAGGATATTCCCTACTAAATTGATATAAAGATTGCTTCCATGTATATCCACACAGACAAGATGTCCTGTTGCCTCTCCGCTTGGTTCCCTCTCACTTTCCCTATCTATATAATTTCGAAAATATGTATTATGGCTTGCTGATCCATGAGTAGAATCCTCTCCTATATGATTGCCTATATTCCCTTCGAATAAATTCATATATGGATGAGCACCATGTGTTGACAGGTCTGCCATAATCCAGTTAGTATTAGCGGGGTTGGAGTCACCAAACATGCGATCCGAATAAGAATATCCAAAGACATTTCCCGAGCCTCCTCCCTCAAAGACCATTGAATGGCGAAGATAATAAAATATATTATTTTCAACAAGAACATCTGAATTCGCCTCCCACAGTGTTACCCCGTATGCCCTTCCACTTGCATATCCGCTTATGCCATGATGAAAATAACTATCTCTAATTTCAGAGGCAAAACACTGTTCTACTCTTGCATGAAAATCACGGGCATTATAGCTCTCAACATTTTTAATCCAACATTTAGCGCACTGAACCATCCAAATATTATTTTCATATCCGCCTTCAGCTTCAAGTTCTATGTATAAATCTTCAATTCCGGCACCTTCAAGCATATTGAGCTCTCTTACTTCTGGATCATATTGTGACTCAAAAGTGTAATATAATGGTCGACTGATTGTAATTGTATTTCCGTTCACAGCGGTAATTTCAAGTATTTGTGCCATGTGATGCGTTCCGTCACCTAATAAGCCACAATAGCCACACCCATATGCTCCGGTATCAACCAAGTCATTATTGTCTTGATAAACTGCAATATAATCACCAACGGCAAGTCTTGCAGCATCTGCAACTGTTAGACTGGTAGAGTCTTTCGTATAGCCGCTTGTTATATTTATTGCACTGCCTGTGCCGCCCCCATATAGTCCTATTATTCCATTAGAACCAGATGAAAGATCTGCTATTATTTTGCTTTTATCTGGCCCGTCTCCTCGCAAAACTATACTTTTACCAATACTTAGCTTTCCTGTAATTTTATATGTCCCTTCTGGTAAATATACAGCTTGCCTTTCAGGACAATCATTAATAGCATTTTTGATTGCAGCAGTATCATCTGTTACACCATCACCAGTGGCACCGTAATCCATCACATTCACACCGATAAGGTAGTTCGGGATACCTCCTGGAACCCCGGGATTCCAGTCTATTCTTCTGTCTGTCGGGATTATATCGGCATATAAATCATTCATTCCCATAGCGCTGAAAGCGCCTAAAAAAATGAAAAGCAAAAATAACAATGTACTTTTTTGTACAATCATTTTTTTATCGATTTTGAAAAATTTTTGAATTTCCATTTTATTCTCCTATTTATACTACTTAAAAAGCTGGTTAGATTTAGTCTTCACAATTATAATACAAGGAAGAACAAAATGAATAATGTGATTTAAGTCACGACCTTATTAAACATCTAGTTTCTTTGATCTTAACCACTCTTCAAAGACTACCAAGCTGAACAAAATTTTATGATTATTGTGTTTTCCCGAGACGTGTTCCTTGAGAAGCCGATGTACCAATTCTGGGCGTAAAAAATCAAACATTAAGGAACTGTTATCCAATAAAAGACTATCCATTTTATTGCCTAATGAATCATGAAACCAATTATCCACAACATTTACTGCAAAACCCCGTTTTTTTCTTTTGATAATAGCATCTGGCAAGAAATCCCGACAGACCTGGCGATGTAACCATTTTCTCGAACCATTCCTGACTTTAAAATTGGCATTAAGTCTTTCAACATACTCAACGATCTTTCGATCCAGGTACGGGACCCTTACTTCAAGACTGTGCGCCAAAGAGAGTTTATCAGCATACATGAGTAATTCATCAGGGAGAGAGGATCGAATTTCAAGAAATTGTAGTCCGCCAAGCTCATCGGTGTCTTCCATCAAAGGTATTAAACCATCCCAGCACTCCAGAATTTTGTCACCTACATTATGTGGCAGTAGTCCCTCTTGAAAAAGATCATCAATGGTATTACAGGGCATAATGGAAAATACGTGCTGATATCTTCTCATTCTATCAGAAATATTCAAAGAATAAATCCCTCGTTTTAGGGTTTCATTCCTTGGCAAGGTCTTAATTACAGCAGATAATGGAACACGCAATAATTTAGGGAAAGCACGCCAATAAGCTCCATATCGGACGCCTATATGACGTGGATACCCACCAAAAAGTTCATCAGGCCCCTGTCCTATCAAAGCCACCTTTACATCCTGTCTGGCTCGCTGACAGACGAAATACATTGGAACAATTGATGAAGAGGCTATTGGTTCTTCTAAAAGGGATACTATTTTGGGTAGAGTTGATTCAAACGTTTTTCTATTAATCATAACTGAAGCATGATGAGATGAAAAAATATCAGCAGTTTGAGCAGCATCGGAGATTTCATCGTCTTTGAAGGTTTTTCCGTATCCTACTGTGTATGTCGGCCAGGAATTTCCCTGCAGGTTCATTAATCCGAGTAAAAGCCCTGAGTCCATTCCTCCACTTAACAAAAGGCCAAGAGGTACATCACTGATAAGATGTCTTTTGACAGCTTGTTTGTAAATCTCAAGCAACTCTTCCTTTGCCTGATTTACAGAAGGCCAAGGAGAAAATGGCACCGGTTTATAATTGTACCACCGCTCTAATCGGCTTGTACCGTTTTCAAAGGTCAACATAGTTCCAGGTGCAAGTTTCTTTATCTCCTTAAAAAGAGTGAGTGGCGAAGGTGTATAGCGATAACGTAAAAACAAATTCAATGATACCGGATCAACTTCTGGCTTTTTACTGTTTGCTGCAAGGATAGCCCGTATCTCTGATCCAAAGTACACACAACCTTTTTCAATCTTGTAGTAAACCAGTTTTATTCCCATAGGGTCACGCGCCAGGATTAATTTCTTTTTCTTATCATCCCATAGTGCGATGCCAAACATTCCGTTCAGGTGATCGAAAACCTTGTTTCCCCACTGCTTGTATCCGTTAACTATGACCTCGGTATCTGATTTTGTTTGAAAAACATGTCCATGACTTTCAAGCTCTTTCCTTAGTTCGGGAAAATTATATATTTCTCCATTGAAGACTACCCAAACTGATCTTCTCTTATCCGACATGGGCTGGTGTCCGCCTTTGAGATCTATAATGGAAAGGCGCCTGAATCCAAAACCAAGCGATCCTGATATATAATATCCCTCATCATCAGGTCCCCTGTGAATCAAGGTCTTTGTCATCCTTTTAATGTCTTCAGAGAGAACCTGTGTTTGGTTCTTAAAGTTGTATTGTCCGCAAATACCACACATGGTTTTGAATAGAATTCAGAAGACAGAAGTCAGAATTTTTTTCTATTTTCCTACTGACTCCTTATCCCTGGCTTCTGAATACCGTGATTTGTATTCTATATCTTGCTTTCTGACTCCTGACTTCTGTTTTTCATAGAGCAAAAAGCACAGACTTCTGAATATTTGCGATTGTGCCCAGCGATGCATCGGAACATCATCCCAACCAAAAAGAAGCTGACGTGAACGAAACGATCCGTCCGGTCTTTGCCAGCGAGTCAGCAAATCCTCTAAAACCTTAATAACGATCTGATCTAATTCCTCAAAACGGTGTTTCAACAAGACCCCGAGGTTAATGCACTCTG
>CAYFXR010000214.1:0-2023 GCA_964347155.1 uncultured Nitrospiraceae bacterium
GCGGGAGTCAGGTCTTATGAAGAACGGGGCTACTGGAGAGACGTCGGGTCGATAAAGGCTTTCTGGGATGCGCATCAGGATATGCTTGGTGAAAAACCGAAGATTGAATTAAATAATGAGCTGTGGCCTATCCGCCCCTCAAGAAACGAAATGCCTGCCACAAAGATAATAGGCGGAGAGATTACCAATAGTATAATTGCCGAGGGAACAGTAATTAATAAATCAAAGATAATAAATTCTGTTATACGTAAGGGAGTCGTTATCGAAGACGGCGTCGAGGTAAGGGATTCGATTATTATGGATTACGTAGCGCTGAAAAAAGGTTGTACCTTGAATAAGGTAATCGTTGACGCCTACAATGTTGTGGAGAAAAAAGTCCATGTAGGATACGACAGCGAAAAACCGTACTGGCGCGCCCATAAAGATCCATCCGGGATTTTTGTAATTGCAAGCGAGAAAAAGACGTCGAGATTGTAAGTCTTATAAGAACCTGATCTGTTTTAAGACAGATCCTTCCCATGCAAATTTTCTTCTTTTCCGGCTTTTAAGCAGCTTCTTCTCTTCAATTACTGCCGAGGTGAGCAGGGGCAGGCCTATTGTGGCGTCTATATGTACGGTAGCCGTATTCGTATAGTCTTCTATTTTGCCCCATGACTTCGCTTCCTCAAAAGTACATCCTGAAAGGCCGCCCCATTTAGCGTCGTCCGTTGTCATCTGTATTGCGTACTGGTGGCCCAGCGATTTGTACCCGAATACTTCCATCATAGGCTCAATTTGCTGGATGTAGTTTTTCGGCACTCCGCCGCCGACATAAAAGACTCCTGTTGATTTTGCCAATCTGTCAATCTGCATAATCTCAATATTATCTTTCAGTAAATCTATTCCGAACCTGCTTTTTGATTTATTGTTGTGACAATAAACGGATAATCCTATCCCGATTCCGCTGTCATGGATTGTCGGACAGAAGACAGGAACTCCTGATTTGTACGCGGTCCTGATTATTGAATCAGGGTCTTTGACGGTCTTGCCGAATTCATAAAAAAATTCTCGTGTGGAATAGTATCTTTTTTCAAGTCTTTCAGGAAAGTCCTTGAAATAAGCGTCTGCTTCCAGAAACAGCCTGTCATCCGCAAATGTATCATAAATCCTGTCAATGCGGAGGTCCCGCAGTTCCGCATCGTCCATTGACCTTGTTCCTATATAATGGTTATACCCCAGGCTCTCAAAAAAATCATGATATAAATTAGCGCCTGTTGAGACCAGCACGTCTATCATATTATTATCAATCATATCCCTGATGACCTTCCGCATCCCTCCCGGGACCAGCGCCCCTGATAATCCGAAGAATATTATCGCATCTTTATCTTCGAGCATGGATTTGTATACCGAAAAACACCTGGCCAGATTTCTGCTTTGAAAGGACGTGCCGTGAAAAGAGTTCAAAATCTGGTTTGCGCTCCTGTTCTTTTTTACATCGATATGTCTTATTTTTTTGGAAAGGAGACATTTTTTCTTTTTTTCAGAATTTTTGTCCAAAACCGATCCCTCCTTCTAAATAATATAGTTTATCGGGAAAATTTGAAGCGTGTCTATTTTACCTTATAGAAGTTATTTTTGTTTGAGTAAATGCCAGGCTGATTAATCATAAACTCGATAACCCGGTGCGACTGACTTTAAACTTAAAATAGTATTTTAATTTGTCGAGCGGAACAAATTCTCCGGATTTATTGGTTTTCATTAATAATCTTCAATAGTTGAAGGATGCCTACTGTTATCGCTTATTCTCTATTACAAATAGGTTTGAAACGGACTGGTTGTCATTGACTTGTTGAAGTTGAACTAAACCGCTGGCGCGGTAGTATTAAAAAAGCCCATCATATGATAAGCAGATATCCTGCAGTTTTCCGCAATAACCACTGAGCAGTTAATTACAATACCTCCATGAGGACGTCTGTACAGGCGTTCATTTCCCACAATATTGGAGGTGTAGCATGACAGCATTGCGTGAAAAAATGATCAAGGA
>CAYFXR010000215.1:0-1847 GCA_964347155.1 uncultured Nitrospiraceae bacterium
TGTAAGAATGATATTAAAAGTCAAATAAGCAATGGTTCGATGGCTACCAGTAAAACAAAAATAATCGATAATGCCATAGTTGGATATGTACTAAAAGAAATTAAAAAAAAGAAAAAATAAAATGGATTATTAACTTACGGCGACGTTGAATCCAAAATAAAATTTTCGCATCTAAAGTTCAAGAAAACATGCCTTATCTTCATAAAGTAAAGATTGAATTATATGATTAATTGAAATTTATTTACTCAATTGTTTTTGGCGTTGGGAAAAAGAAATGATATTTTTCACTTCTTTTATCTTATTTAAGGTAATCGGTTTCCATCTGCTAAACCTGAATCAATTCCAGCTAATTCTAGAACCTTTTTTCCTTGCTCCCATGCCTTCTTATAATAATCCACTTTAGAGTTTGCATCAGATTGATTTTGTGCATCATTGAAATAATCAAGACCAAGCACGTATTCATTTTGTTGTTCTGAAGTCAAGGTTTTTTCTCCGATTTCCGAAAGTAAATTATTCGCAATATTTTTTGCTACTTTTACCAAGTCATCCAGAACTCTTATCAAATTATCACTAATTTCAGGGATATCACTTATTAAAACTTCATTGATTTTCTTTCCAAAGAAACTTTCGATTTTATCTATTGCCTCTTTTATCCCATCAAACACCTCGGTACCATTATCTATATACAGATGGATTCCATCGTTTCCAATCTTTGATAATGCTGGTGTAAGATATTGGTCAATGACATCATTGTATTCGCTTTCACTTATTTCTGAACCTGGTTGCAACAATATGTCTTCTTGACTTTCATACACATTAATTGTTGTATTCAAAGCCTCTGAAGAACTCAATACTGATATAATAACTGATGCAGTACCCACTCCACCATCATCATCGGTAACCCTCAATGTTACTATATAATTACCAGGCTCTACATAGGTATGAGTGGTTGACAATGTATCAGTAGAAGAGTTTCCATCTCCAAAGTCCCATTCTATTGTGTGAGTATCTAAATTTCCAGGGTCAAAGTAACTTCCATTGAACTGAATTGTATCATTTATAAGTATAAATTCTGTAAAAGGTTGTGACACATTGTCAACTATAACATTTGGTGCAACATTGTTAATTGTTATAGTCGCTATGTCAATATCCAAATATTCTCCATCTGAAACCTCTACAATTACTATTCCTTCATAATCATCAAACCATGTATAATTAGTGGAAGGATTTGAGGAATATCCTGTATCCCAATTACTGTCGTTGTTAAAATCCCAGCGGTATATTAATTCATCTCCATCTGGATCACTTGAAAGAGAAGCATTAAAAATTATAATTGCTCCTTCCACTCCGATATAAAAATCAGCAATATCAGCCATTGGAGCTTTGTTTGAAGTCCAATAATCCATCAATGGATATCTGTCGAAATTGCTACCCCCTTGAATACTATATGGCTCATCTGCAATTCCATCACTACCTGGAATATCCTGTAAGGAGCCAAAATAATCATCATACGCACCTTCACTTGGTTCATCATAGGCTGACCAGTAATTCCCTCCATAAGGATAACTACTATTCCAGATATTGCTACCTGTATCATATGCCTGATTCGTATTGTTAATAAAATTGTTATTAATTATTGAAGAATTAACACCAGATAGCTTAATTCCATAACCACTATCATTACTTATAGTGTTAAATAGAACTGTAGAATCTGTACTAAGACTAAGAGCATTACCATCATTATCACTAATAACACTATTACTTATGTCAATTGGTGCTGCACTAGTAATAGCATGGGGAGATTTCCGATCACGCCAACTCATATAGCAGTAAAAAGTCCAATCACT
>CAYFXR010000216.1:0-2052 GCA_964347155.1 uncultured Nitrospiraceae bacterium
TCCGTTTATGAAGTTCTGTAATTCCAAGTCGGAAGCCCCGGATGGGAGAGGTTGAACAATTTCTTTTTGTATAATAAACACGTTAACATTTATTTTCAAGGGAATAAATTAAAGTGCAACAGCTTAAAAAAGATATATATTGTTGGGATCGAAGCAATAGACAGAATCGTTCACGAACATATACGGGAGACAGATTTAAGAATGACACATAGGGCAAAATCGTAAGACGGCCTCTGGCCTGAGTATTTAGCTAACTAAATAATTTATTGATTAAAATATCATTCTGTCCTATCCCACTCTATCCAGTATTTTCTGTCCCTTCAGCTACTTTCTGCTACATTTCACACGAAATATTGCTTGCAATCAACAGTTCATTAAGACATTACAAATTCTCAGTAATTCTCTCCTACCATCAATTTGTGATATAAGATAAAGATAAGCTGTAAAAGGCAGGAGGACTTGCAATTCTCTGGGTAAAGAAAAGCCCTTACAATAGTCTGTTCCCTGCCTCCTGAAACTATAATAAGTTGATTGGATCAAAAAGAATCCTTGTGACAGTGGAGAATTAGTTGGGGGGCAATCCTGTCAATATACAAGCAGATAAGGAGGTAAGACATTGAAGAATCTCTATATAGGCATAGATGTGTCGAAAGAACAATCCTCTGCCCAGGGACTTGACGAAAAAGGGGATAACGTATTTTTTATTGAGTTTTCTATGAATGCGAGAGGATTTACCAAGTTACAAAAAGCAATTGATGAGAACTGTAAAAGATATACAAAGGTGTTGGCAGCGATGGAGTCTACGGCATGTTATCACATTACGCTTTTTTCTTATCTGGCATCACAGGGGATAACAACGTTCATAATTACCCCGCTGTTGATCTCAAACTTTGTAAAGCTGTCATTGAGGAAGACAAAGACAGACAAGAAGGATGCATTGGCAATAGCACGGTTTTTATTGCTCCACAAAGATTCTCTGGAGCAAAGGCAATTGACATCGGATATGTCAGATCTGAGGGATCTGGCACGGCAGAGGGAAAGCCTTGTAGACCAGATCAGGACGGTAAAGATAGACATGAAACGGTTGCTGAACATCACTTTTCCGGAACTGGAGAAGGTTTGCGGGTTATACACAAAGTCTATGCTGAGATTTCTTGCTCGCTATCCTTCGGCACATGCAGTGAGGAAAGCCGAGAGATCTGAAGTTGCAGAGGTTCTTATTCCCGGCTCCCAGGGGCATAACACACTTGAAGATGTACAAAGAATTAAAGAGACAGCGGAAACCTCAATAGGAGTAAATAGTTTCACAAAGGAGATTATCATTAAGCAGAAGACATCACTGCTGATACAGTTGAATGAGCACCTTGATGAAATAACATCTGTGTTGATAGATCATTGTCAATCGATGATGCAGGAAGATATGGAGATATTAAACTCTATAAAGGGGATGGGAAGGAAAATTACCACAAGCTTTCTTGTAGAGATAGGTGGTGATATAAGTAATTATGAAAACCATAAGAAACTGATAGCAATGGCCGGGCTTGATCCGGCGGTGTATCAGTCAGGAAATCATGAAGGAAGGGGGAAGATATCCAAGAGAGGCAATAAGCACCTGAGACGGGTTATATGGATTATGGCTAATTGCGTTATCCGTTCTAACCAGTTTTTCAAGACATATTATTTAAAGAGAAGGAAAGATGGATTGCCGTATAAAAAAGCTGTAATGGCAACTGCACATAAACTTATCAGGATAATATTTGCCATGCTAACAAACAGGACTTTATTCAACGCTAAAGTAAATTGATGATAGTTGACTATTATTGAGTTTTCCGTATCTACTTGAAAAAACAACATAAGTTGAAGTTGAACTAAACCGCTGGCGCGGTAGTATTAAAAAAGCCCATCATATGATAAGCAGATATCCTGCAGTTTCCCGCAATAACCACTGAGCAGTTAATTACAATACCTCCATGAGGACGTCTGTACAGGCGTTCATTTCCCACAATATTGGAGGTGTAGCATGACAGCATTGCGTGAAAAAATGATCAAGGA
>CAYFXR010000217.1:0-4193 GCA_964347155.1 uncultured Nitrospiraceae bacterium
TACAGGCATGTGAGGATAATCCATCGCATAAGCGAATGAAACCGCAAGGCTTAATATTAAAGATAAGAAAATCTTTATGGTGATTATTTTTTTCATTTTCCCCCCTAAAAATGATATAACGTTGTAAAAAAATATTTTTTTGATGTGAAGGAAAGGTTTACAAAATTATATCAGTAAAGGCTTAATCTGTCTAATTTGAAATATTTATAGGTGCTATAAAAAAAGTATATTTGCCAAATGACGCAAATAAGTATTAACGTTAGTAATGTTGCATAAAAAGGAAAAATTCAATTCATTTGTAACTGTAAGTTATTGTGTTTTTCCAAGCAGATACGGAAACCTCAATAATAACGGATTAATAAGGGTGATAGACTTTATCTAAAAACTGAAGATATGTAGACGCTATCTTTAAAAAATGAGGCAGTCAATATTTTTGCAGTCCCTACTGCTTTGTTTCTGCATAGAATAATGCCGTTGACATAAAAGTCCCACAAAAAGATTTTGAGGGTATTCTGATTAGATAAATTATTGAATAATAAAGAGAGTGTTGGCGCCCCCTGCACGACTCGAACGTGCGACACCTGGTTTAGGAAACCAGTGCTCTATCCTGCTGAGCTAAGGGGGCATGCCTGATTTTAAACGATTTTTTCACATCTAACCCGATCAGACGTTTCTATTGTAACAGATTTGTACCGCATATCCAATATCTTAACACTCGATCGTAAGCTTTCAGGTTTGGCAAGAATGGCATTCAGAATATCTGTCAGTTTATAGTTCTGATTATCTGTGACGTATGGAAAGATCATTTTTCATTTCCCGTAATCCTGCGAACCGCTTCTGTCCACTCCTTCCATACAATATCAAAATCCGGAAGTTCTTTTAGCATCGGACCCAGACGGTCGCGCCAGACATTTTTATTCCACTCTTTAAGCTTTCTGGATGTGAGACCTTCAATATCCGGCTTTATGTTTCTGACACCGCACTTTTCCTTAAACATGGGTAACAACTCTTTCCAGGTGAATTTTTCACCTGACATGCATAGCATGTACCAGAGGTCATATAAATCTCTCGGTCGCGGCCACTTCTTCTGCTGCTGAAGAAGGGAACGCAGCTTTTCCACAACAATTTCTTTCTTCGTATATGAGTGTACCCTAAAATTTGAAAGATCGGAATATCGTGATTTGATTGAACATATTTTAGGTTTCTCAAAAACCGGTTCATCAAAGGTCAAATGTACCTTTACCTGCGGGAGACCCCGTCTTCGTGGGCCGCCCCGGCTGTACTCGACAGGGATCTCAACCTGAAAATCTCCCTGGATTGTAAGCGCATTTCCTAAGGTAAGGCGGATTCCTGATTCGTTCTGTACATGGTCAGCAGCTTCCTGCAGGAGTTTAAGCGATGGATCAAGATTATTACCACGCGGTTTACAACTGAAATCAATATCTTCGGAAAACCTGTATCCCTTATAATAGCAATGCCTTAGACACGTTCCTCCTTTGAAAACCCATCCATGCCTTGTAATTCCTGCATTTAAGAGACCAGATAATATCCAAAGTATAACGTAATCTTTTTCAGTCTGGTCAAAACGCAGTCCTTCTTCTTCAGCCGCACGATGTAGTTCAGCGGTGGTGATCATATTCTAATCTCCGTATTTACCAATAAGCCCCACCGGCGGTTGTATTTTCCGCGGCGCGGCAGTGCGGGGTCAAACGGAGAGAATCCGGGAGCAAGCTTAACCGCTTTTCGGAGTTTTTCAACATTCCCTAATTCAAGCGTCTCCATCAAAAAACCGAGTCGCTTTGAAACAGCGCTATTTCCTATCTTGAACGCATATTTCCGAAGTCTGGATTCGTCAAGCTGCGTCCAGGTAGTTGATAGCGCTTTAGCTATCTCCTCAATCCCGCCCACGTATTGCGGTAGATCCAGTCCATCAATGATCGTTTTTTCTCTGTCTGTGACAGAAAACGGCATCTCATCGATCCAGTCCTTGACTATACCGAAAAACTTTCCAGGTCGCAGCGAGACGATCTTATAGCTCATACCAAGCACCTCACGGGGAGGTCGCCGAACCGGATGGTCTGTAGCAACAAACACGGTTCTTGGAAGTTGCTCGGTCATGCCATGATGATTCAGCGCGGACCAGTATGCAACCGCTGCCGGTGATACCAGCTCCATTGCAACAATAAACTCATGCAGTTGTGGTGTCCGGCTTTCTCCTGATGAGAGAGGGATGACAGCAAACCTTCCCCGTCTGATACGCCTGATCCAGCCTTTGTTCTGAAGGCGTTCAAGGAATTGTCGTGTTGGATCGCTTTCCTTATGGCCAAGAATACGGCGCGCATCCTCAATGCTAAAAGTTGGGTGAATACCTATTCTGGCAAGAAACTGCGCCTCTGTTCTGCCTAATGGACTTTTTGTTATATTTTGCATGCCATTTGTCATGTCTACGGCCTACCTTTGGCTTACATAATATAACAATTTAAGACAATTGGTCAATAGAAAAAATCAGGGTCTAGCCATTTGTCCCCTCTAAATTTGGCGTGATAAGCTAGATTAGATGATAAGGGCTTAAGAGAGTAAAGATAATCCCTGCAAAATTCCACTTTCAAGCCCTGGCCCCTGTGCCTTGCAAATAAATCTGAAAAACTTTTAAAAAATTGATATAATTATTAAATAAATTTATAGATTCAAAAACAATATGAATTGCCGGGTATGATATTGCCTACTCCAATTTAATTCTGGCAAAGCTCGCCTATGCTGCAAATATGCTAAAGAAATACCGATAATGAATGGCCCTATTACGGAACTTACCCTTATATTGTTTCTTTTGCAGAGGAATATCCCTAGGGTATAATGGACTTAATCAATCAGTGGTTTCAAAGCAATTTAGATGTAACATTTTTCGTCTACGGCCTTGCTTTTATAATAATGGGAGTCACCATACTGGTTCAGCCGAAAGAGGGAAGCGGGTTTAAAATTGCAGATATTCTATGGCTTTTAGCTGCTTTTGGTATCGTACATGGAACAAATGAAATATTAGATATGTGGGTAATAATCAGGGGCAGAAGTGTTATTCTTGATTTAGCCCGTTTTTTTATACTGATTATTTCTTACATCTTTTTCTTTGAATTTGGCAGACAACTCTTTCATACAAAAACATCAAATCCCTGTCGCTGGCAGAAAAAAAATGCTTCTCTTCTTGGGAGGTGGATATCTCCTGCAGTAACAGTGTTTATCCTCATCGCCGGTTTTGCATCGTCCGACTTCTGGAAAGTTGGGAGTATCTGGACGCGATACCTGTTTTGCCTTCCCGGCGGTCTTTTAATCTGTTTCGGATTTTATTCATATTATCACAGTGAAATTGAGAAACTAAGAAAATTAAAAATAAAAAAATATTTTCTGTTTGGTGGTGGATCTTTTCTTGCATACGGTATCCTGGGTGGCATTGTAGTGCCTGAAGGGGACTTCTTCCCTTCGACAATACTGAACACGAATTCATTCCTCTCTACTGTAAAAATTCCTGTCCAGGTGTTCCGTGCTGGCTGTGCAATAGTTGCTGCATGGGCGATCAGCGGATTACTGAAAATTTTTAACTGGGAAATAAAAAATAAACTTAAAGAAGCCCAAAATATATTAAAGCATCAATTAAAGCAAACAGAGGCGAAATATTTGGAGGTTGTTGAGAGTTCGTCTGATATGATTTATTCCATAGATACAGACGGCTTCATAATTCATACAAACAAGCATGGTTACGAACTCCTTGACTATTCAAAAGATGAACTTATTGGAAAACATATCAGGGAAATATGCACCCCTGAGACATGGAATTATTTCGCGGAATCCTTCGAGAAACTAAAATGGGAAGGGGCGCTTTTTATAGATGACGCGAAATTTATTAAAAAAGATTATACACAAATTGATGTTAGAGTGCATTCACAGGCGTTATATAACACTGAAAAAAGCTTTTATGGAGCGAGGTTTACAATTAGAGATATCACTGAACTCAAAAAGTCAATAATGGAGTATAAAACTATTCTCGATACTACCATGGATGGTTTTTGGATTATGGACACGAAGGGAAACTTTTTAGATGTGAATAAGGCTTATTGCGATTTAATGGGCTACAGCAGAGATGAACTTCTAAAAATGAACCTCAAAGATGTAGAGGCACTTGAATCACAAAACGAAATTGT
>CAYFXR010000218.1:0-6735 GCA_964347155.1 uncultured Nitrospiraceae bacterium
CAATCCATCCAGCATGGTGGAGTGCACAATGGATTCTGGAGCAGGTTGAAGACACACAGTATGTAAGAATAAAAAACAGATGGAAACCCTACCAATATCTTCATATCGAATATGATAAGATTCAGAGCGGTCCAATTCACTCATGGTGGTGGAGTGCACAATGGATTCTGGAACACCCTTAAAAAATTGGAATAAAAAAAGGCAGAGTCGGCAATGGCTCTGTCTTTTTGATTGTCGCATTCCGTCATTCTGAAATCTCAAGGCATATTTGTTTCTGCCCTACCTCAAAGAGCTTTTGGTCTCAAAGTAATCACCTTTATTTAATAAAACAAAATATTGTTTGTAAGATTCTCTTTATTCTCTCGTCTAATACATCAAAAGAAATAAAAAACCTTAACCTTGGCGACCCTGGGGGTTATCAGGGCTGGTGGGACAGGCCACCATAAGAGTCAGGATACACCTGATAAGTTATAGGAAAACAAAACAAAAAAGGAGAAAAGAAAATGAAAACAGTTCAAACAATCACTAACAAGGGAAGTAACAAAACACCAAAAATATTTAAGGAGGAAACCAGAATGAAAAAGAAAACGATAACAATTATTGCTTCAATTCTCTTGATGTTATTCGCTCTCTCGTCAATTTCAAATGCCGCTACCATTACCGGTTATACCGTTTATGATCCTTATGCCTGGTGGCGTGCTTATTTGAACTACATCAACTACACCGAGCCGGACTTTAGGGTACGGAGTATTACAGCTTGTAGGATTCCGATGAGTAATGGCAAAACAAATATCGAAGTATCGGCTTACGTAGAAAATATTGGCGGCAATAAAGGATTAGGATTACCAGGGAATATGACGAACGCCGTTTCTTTCTGTGGTGGCCCTAATTGTCTGTATGAACTAACACATAAATTCTCATCCGTACAAGCGCCGCTAAGAGGTGGATATAGTCTGATTAAGTCAACGCGGGAATACGAAAGTTACGAATGGGTTGCGGATAATATAATCGGGATTCAGCTCAATACTCATTACTGGGACCCGAATAAGGGCATAACATCAGAAAAGAACAGAAGCAATAACTATAGTTTATTGCGTATAACATCTGATAATACATGCTGGTCTTGCAGTGGTTCTTCTTGTCGTTGAAAATAAACAAAAGAATAAGGGCAGGGTTAACATTAACTCTGCCCTTGATTAATTTCTTGTCACCAAAAGATAACTATTAAGAAGATTGAATACAGAACATAGTACTAAGAGGGATATAAAATGAAAATTTCAATAATTAATAATAGCTCAATTAATTTTGTTGGATGCTGCTTGATTGGAATGATATTAAGTCTTTTTGTTATTAGCACTGCATGCTATAGTGCGAGTAAGCATGAAATAGAGATCGATGCTTCGAAGAAAAATACTGTATCTAACAGTGCCGACCAGTCCATTATACTCAATGACGGAAGGCTGACAGTGAACATATCCTCAGTGCCATTGAAGAAGATATTGGAAAAAATTAGCTGGAAGGCCGGTATCTCTTTAGTATGGCAAAAGCCAGAAATTGACATGCTGGTATCAGTAGGCTTCAAAGATCACCCTATTGATGAGGCGATAAAAGAGATACTTCACGGAGAAAATTATATAATGACTTATTCATCTAAAGACAATGATCAAAAAGTTAGCAAAATTATTATATTACCTAAAGCAGAAGATAATAGCAGTTCACTAACGCATTCACAAACTTCATCAGATAGGAGCATAGACCAAATTGATGAACCAGATAATAATATAATATTGGAGCGGAAAGCAATGGAGCAGGCAAGCATTGAAAGAAAGAGTAAACTTGATGAGGTCATGGCAATTACGATGCAGGATGATAAACGGCGCGTAAATGATGAACTTATGCTGGCACTTGAAACAAATACAGAACCAGAAGCAAGACTTCTTTCTTTAGACACTCTTAATAATATGGGCTATATATCAGTTGATACACTTATTGATACAGTTTCAAGTGAAGAAGATCCAAGAGTTCAGCTGCAAGCCATTGACTACCTCGTAAAGAGAATTGATGAAGATCCCCGAATCGAGGAGTTTCTTGCAGCATTCTTTAAGAGTCAGCCGAACGTATTAAGCGAACATTTATTAAAATAGTACGCTTACATTTATCATTAATCAGCCCGTATGCCAGAAAAAAGAAATAAAAGCACGCTCAAATATGTCTTGATATTGATAATATATTCATTGACTGGTCTCATAAAAAATGTTAATTTATTAAAATATAACATTTTTTTGATTGTACAAATCCTGGCGCTGATTCAATGGACAACACGCAAATAAAGCTCTCATGCACTTACATAGTTGGAAAGAAAAATCAGGTCAATACGTATCATCGTCAGGTGACTGTAGAATCTCCACCAACTGCGATCAACTCAAATTATTAATAAGGCTTCTGATTAAGCTTCTGACACGTGCAATAGCACTTGTGAACATAATGTGATCTGATAGTCACGTGTCCGATTTCATTCATTATGAAGGACGTTAGTGACAGAGAATTGATCAAAAGATGTATTCTTGACGAAGACAGAGAGGCATGGGAGGCTTTTGCAAGAAGATACTCCAAGCTGGTCTGGAATTCAATCCGCAAGACGTTTAATAACTATTCATTTCAACATACCCGTGAAGATATCGAAGATATATACAGTTCGGTATTTCTGTCATTATTGGAAAATGATTTCAAAAAGTTACGGCAGTTCAGAAGTGAAAATGCATGTTCCGTCTCGACATGGTTAGCTATTATTTCGGTTCGTACGACGATAAATTACCTGAGACAGGACAAAAGCCATTATATTGTAGAGCCTGTCCGGGAAGAAGTAAAAATTTGGGAAATTATACCTGATAACATGTCATCTGCTGATCAGCAGATTGAAAATATGCAGGAAGAAAAGCAACTTGAGCAATCAATTGAAAGTTTACCTCCCAAGGACAGGATGATTTATGACATGCTTTACAAAAAAGGATTTTCCCCGGAGGAGACGGCAGAGATGCTTGGCATGTCTGTAACATCGATTTACACGAGAAAACACAGGATAATAGAAAAAATCAAAAAAATGGTTTCTGACATGTAAGAAATAGAAAAAAAATGTGTCTAATAGTATAGAAAGAAATGACTGGATGGAAGACAATGTATTTGAGATTAACCCTTAACCACTTTGTTTAAAGAGGATTATATGTTTTCAGGCAAGAAAAAATGTTTAAGCGAATTTGAGATTGGATCTTATATCGATGGAAAACTTTCCTCAGAAAAAAAAGACGTAATAGAAAAGCATTTTGTTGAATGCAAAAAATGCTGGAATGAATTTATTTCCATTCAGCGCGTGATAACGGCAAAGGCTGAACTCGACAGGGAGGAGGTCGCTGAGGGAATGATAAGAAAAGTTGTGAACATGTTCCCTGAAAAAAGCAGCTTGTTCGACATTGTACTTAACCTTGTAAGTGATGCCGTGAAAGTTATTCAATTATCGACAGACTTTACACAGCTTACACCCATACCGGCAGAGGCCGTGCGTGGAGAAGAGGACATTTTCCCAAGGATGGTAATACTCAAAAGGTCTTTCGAAGAGATTAATGTGGAACTTGACATCGAAAAAATATCGGAAGACCTGTGTAACATCAGGGTTTCTGTTGACGACCTTACTTCAAAGGGATTAATGAACACTCTCAGGATCGCGCTGCTTTCTGAGGGAAGAGAACTTTTTTCAACTTTGCTGGAAAACGGCAAAGCGGTTCTGGAGGATGTGAGCGCAGGTAAGTACATTATAAAGATTCACAAGAGTGGAAAAACTTTCGGGGAGATAACGTTGAAAATACAATAATCCATTAAAGGGATTTCTTATGGAAGATAAAAGGACGGACACGGAAAAGACATTAGCCGGGCGGAAAAAGATCGATAAAATCCGGATATCCGGGGAACAGGCCGGTGATGTTCCTCACAAAAAGGAAGGCCTTTTTGTCCTTGAGGCATCCAGTCTCGGGCAGAACTTGAAAGTAAGCGGTTTTGAGAGGACGGTTGGAGAAGAGAGGCCTGTGAAAGGTTACAGGGAAATCAGGTTTAATAAGGACAGAATCAAGGCCTATACAAAAGGTATCATTGACCTTTTGAACAGGGCAAACAGGCGTGGAAAGATAACCAGCGATTTGCTCGTAAAACTGAAAGAACTGGGCAGGTTGATGTTCGATGACCTGATTCCTGTAGCGGTGAAGGATAAGCTGATAAATACACGCGAAAATAATCTTATGATAAGCATTGATGATAAACTGGTCTTCATTCCGTGGGAACTTTTGTATGACGGGAAAGAGTTCCTATGCCAGAGGTTCAGCATCGGCAGGTCTGTGAGCACACAACAGCAGGTTTCTGCTGTAGCAAGGGTTGTCGGCAGTCCGCTTAAAATGCAGCTACTCGTTGATCCCGGAGGAGATCTTAAAGCATCTTATAAAGAAGGGACGCAAATCAAGAATGAGATAGGTCTGCTTGATGATTTTATACATATTACTCTCAAGTCGACTGATATAAGGACTGATTATGTAAGGTCAAAAATGAGGAACTTTGATATTGTGCATTATGCAGGGCATGCTGTACATAACAGTCGGGAACCGGAAAAAAGCGGCTGGGTCCTTAAAGACGGCAAACTGAGTGCTGAGGAGGTCATGAATCTTATAGGCTCCATGCCAATGCCGTCCCTTGTGTTTTCAAATGCCTGCCAGTCAGGTCAGACGGAGGAGTGGAAAATTGGAGAGGACTATGAAGACAAAATCTTTGGCCTTGCGAATGCTTTTTTATTGTCAGGAGTACAGCATTATATAGGTACATTCTGGGAAATCCCTGATGAAGCGGGTTCATTCTTCGCTCTCAATTTTTATAAAAATCTTGCAAAAGGTGTACCTGTTGGAGAGGCAATGAGAAAGGCAAGAATGGCTCTGATCAATACATATGGTGAGGATACCATTGTCTGGGCAAGCTACATGCTTTATGGAGATCCTACATCTACATATTTTCATACTGATATGGCGGTCAAAGAACGGGAACCATTCAGGAAAACTGTCCGAGAAGAACTTGCTTCCCAGGAACTCAGGCATAAAGAAGAGGTGGTACACCTCCTGGATGGAAAGAAGAAACTGAAGAACAGGATAGTAATCGGCCTTTGTGCACTCCTTGTCATAATTTCGGGGGCTGTTTTTATAAACAGGTTGACAACAGAAAAGCCGGTGATGACATCTGACCTTACGACTATGGCTGCACCTCCCAAAAGAATAGATATGCTTATAGCTTCTCTTGCACGTAAATACAGGCAGGGGAACTTTGCTAAGGTGAATAAAAATCAGGACGAATGGAGTACGCAACCTTTAACTGTGGTCTTAATGGATGTTATATATGCAGGGGATTCGGGAGACGACAAGAAAGAACTGCTATTGAGATTGCTGCCTCAGGCCATTAAAAAAGAAGCGAGAATTACGATGGTTGAAAGAGACCTTATTGAAAAACTCCTGGAAGAACTTCAGTTGAGCACATCAGACCTTGCCGACCCGCTGACTTCTTTGAAAATTGGCAAGGTGTTTTCAGCAAAATTTATCATTACAGGAAGCATAATTCCGGATAAAGATAAGCTCATCGTCATTTTAAGGTGTATAGATACGGAAACGACTGCTGTGAGAAAAGTCATATCAGCAGAATCACCTGTCGGAAAAATGGACAAGGATTTTATCAGCAGTCTGGGGATGAGAATCATCGATTGGATAAAGGCAGAGTTCCCCCTGAAAGGCAGGATTGTTGCCATATCAGGAGACAGGTATCAGATAAATCTGGGAATGATGCACGGGCTGCAAAAAGGCGACAGGCTGGAAGTCCTTCATTCTTTACCTCAGGACATTGGTACTCCTGATGTGATGGGTGAAGCTGAGATAATCGAGATTGGGAAAGACAGGTCATGGGTACATGTTCTGGGTAACACGGACATGTTAAAAGAAGGAGCCAGGATAAGGGAGAAGAGGACTGGTTAGTATCGCGTCTAAGGTATCACCCGCCGTTTTTCTAAGTGTATTTTTGGGGTGGACTTTTATACCTTGACATGATAAGCAAAATATGAATCCCGGGGGAATCAGGAATTCCCTGGTAATGGGCTGTGAAATATGTGGCGTAATGATATGAAAAAGATAATTCCTCTGATAGTGATACTGGGAATGCTGGTCTCCTGTACTGCATTTGATGGTCTTGTCAGAGACGACAGCGGAACATTCAGGGGCAGGTGGTATAACTATTACGAAAGGGGATTGGATCACTCCGAAAAAAACAGGTGGGAAAAGGCCATACACGACTTTACCAGGTCAATCTCAATGAGAGAGAAAGACCAGTGGGATGCCAGGACGTACGGCATGCACCTGATGAACTACTTCCCCCACAGGGAACTGGGAATTGTTTATCTGAATACAGGTGACATCGAAAATGCCATCAGTGAACTTGAAGTATCGATTAGCCAGGAAGAGTCTGCAAAGGCCATTTATTATCTGAATAAAGCGAGAAGAAGTCAGCTTCTGAAGCAGGAAAAGAGACCTTTCCCTCCTGCAATAACCATCGTCGCTCCGGAAGAAGGGACTGTCTTAAAAAGCTTCACAATCAGGGTGAAGGGGGTGGTGTCCGGAGAGGGTTTTGTATCAAAAATATTCATCAATGACGAACCCTACATGTTTG
>CAYFXR010000219.1:0-13934 GCA_964347155.1 uncultured Nitrospiraceae bacterium
ATCATCGCGGCAAATATTCCGGTCACGATGATGCACCGCGTCCCGGACTCATCCTTCTTGACCTGAACATGCCAAGAAAGGACGGGCGTGAAGCACTCAGAGAGATCAAGTCAGACCCGGATCTGAGGCGCATACCGATTGTTGTGCTGACAACTTCCAAAGCTGATGAGGATATTTATCGCAGTTATGACCTTGGAGTAAATTCATTCATCACAAAGCCTGTCTCCTTTGAGGGATTGGTTTACGTAGTGACTGCACTGGCTAAATACTGGTTTCAAATCGTCCAGATGCCGGAATTACATTAATTTCATAATAGCATCAACGCTTCAGCCAGGTTCGAATTATCCTGAAGTATTAAAGAAATTCTGTCAATGAGAATAGAGCTATGAGGATACGTCAGCTATTTATACATATTATTTAAAGTAGTATCCTCAAGAAATGAGACAAATTATCCGATATGAAAATAGAATGCATTGGAGGTGCTATATACATGACTAACATAAAACAAAATGATATAACTTTTGGTGAGTGGATAGTTGTTGCTGTCTCTTTGGCAATATATATCTTTATGACGTCTATAATTTTGACACTCATGCCTTCCATTGCTATACCATACATTGCAGGCGTAGCTCTTCCGATTATGGCAAGCAAGTGGTATTGGATACTCATTATTCCTTTATCAATAGGAACAGGCGTCGTGGGCTTTATTTTTGGAATATATAATAAAGGTCACATCCTGGGAGTTACACAAACCAGTGCTGGTGATACTACTGCACATATTAAACCAGACACCTATGAACTCCCGCGCAATATAATAGATGAAAATACATCAGCAAAATCTGATGCAGACAAGGGATAATGTATTTGTATAGTTTCGCAGCATGCTTATTTAAAGATCTTATTAAATCATAAATATTTTGTGTTATTGACACATTTTATACATATGTTATAATTTTCAATATAGTATAAATGTACAGATAACCATTAACTTGTGGAATGTTGGTTTCGAACAGCAATTACTTTATATGCTAAAAAAAATTATTGCTTAGACAAATAGGCATCTCTTCTATGTCTGTCTTTACGATACATCATCCGGTTATAACGCTGGACAGTCAACATCTGCTTCCAGCGGGAAGCGTACTTTCAGAAAAAACTATAAATAATCTTATACTTTCAAACAAGACAAAAACGTATGAACAACAATCCTTGATGCAATACAGCACAATTAAAAATGATCTCCATGATTTGTTCAATCAATCCCCCTACAACATAATCTTTCTTGACAGAAAAAATACAGTCGATATTCTGAACGTTATGGAGAGTGTTAAAACTGTCGCTCCTGTTTTACAATCTCTGGATTATTTCAAGCATTATGACTTCTATACCTACCGCCACGTCATTACTGTATTTGCCTTATGTACACTACTCGCAAAAGATCTATTGCATGACTATCAGGAATGGGTTAAGGAATCTACATCCGGCCCCTCTCACGACATAGGCAAGGTCTGTGTACCTCTTGATATCTTGAAAAAGTCTGATCCTCTTACCCATGAAGAGTTGGGTATTCTTAACCATCACTCAGCAGCAGGTTATATATTGCTCAGTTATTACTTTCAGGACTCCAACCATATTTCTGCTAATGTAGCGAGAGATCATCATGAAAGAAGAAATGGTTCAGGATACCCTCGTGGCATACAGCTCATAGATCCCTTGGTAGAGATTATCGCTGTATGTGACATCTATGACGCTCTTATTTCGCCGAGACCATATCGACCTGTTGCATATGACAATCGAACAGCCATTGAGGAAATCACGAGGATGGCGGAAAACAACGTAATAGGATGGGAGGCAGTTAAGGCACTTGTGGCCCATAACCGAAAAGACAATCCTCGTCACGATGAATGTAAAGTCTCAAGTGAGAAAAGAGGTACACCTCCTCAAGGTAATGTCTATGGCATCACTACCGACAGTAAGAATCAACTCTCAGATTCTAACGATGAGGAGTGATAATTTATTTACTTCTCCAATCATTTCATGATAAAATAAAAAATTATCTCTTCTCTTCTCTTCTCTTCTCTTATCAAAAATAGCAAATAAAAAAGGAGGAAATTATGACGTATAGCAAATTTAACAAATTAATTACTATTATTGGAGTTATTTTTATATTTGGTTTTCTGAATGATACTGCGGATGCGAAAAAAACATTAAAATTAACATTATCTAGTATCGCTAGTGAAGAGCATGGCAGCGAGACATTAGGTGCTCATTTAGAATATGGTGAGATTTTATATAACAATGAAGTTGTTGGAAATTATAGGGTTTTCGGTTCTGGATATATTGACAATAAAAGAGAATCGGTTAAAAGCGGAGATATTTACCTCGAATTATATGGAAATGGTTACCTTTTTTTGAAAGTTATGAGTAGTATTGATGATCGTGATTTCTTAAAAGGAATAGTGGTCGGTGGAACTGACAAATTAAAGAACGTACGTGGGACGGTAACATTAATGGATGATAAATTAAAACTTAAATTAACAAGAGGAAAAATGAAATTTTAACTACATTTTTCTGGTTAACATTGATTTAATTTCCTTAGAAGGGCTTGGAATTAACCAAGCCCTCTTTAAAATGTTTCATCAAGCAATCCTCAATTATTTATTCTGCCCAAGGCTCCTTCAAAATATTCCTCACATGTGGCAAATCACACACTATAAAGGATTATAACGCATTTTCAAATAACAATAAAATTTTAAAAGTGTTTATTTAATATATACTTTTGTAAATATAATTAACAGGCATGGTTTTTGCTTAACCAAAATGAGAAAAATGAGGAGGGGAAGAAAATGGAAAAACTAAACTGCTGGGAAATTAAAAAGTGCGGGCGAGAGCCAGGCGGGAGTAAAACTCAAGAACTTGGAGTTTGTCCTGCTGCCTCAGATACTTCAAGTAATGGAATAAACGGTGGTAGAAACGGTGGCAGGATATGCTGGGCTGTTGCCGGTACTTTCTGCGGTGGAAAGGTTCAAGGTGACTTTGCACAGAAATCGGTCTCCTGCATGTCATGTGAAGTATTCAAGCAGGTTAAAAATGAAGAGAAATATGAATTTATGCTATTAAAAACCGGACAGGTTTACCAAACAGCATCACGATAAAAACACACGATAGCAGTACATAAAAAATGTCTGACTTTTTCCCAAAGGGAAAAGGCTACATATTTTAATTTATTTTACAGCTAATGCTATAAGAATTCCTCCTCTCTTTATTGTCCACCCAAAAAATGCATTTCAAATAATGCAGGCGTTGTAAAAGAAATTATTTTTCGATACCTTAGACGCAATTCCAACCAATCTAAGGTGAATATTTTTGTTCCAAGCTAAATGCATTATTTAATAATAATTTTATCGAGTTAAATAATTTCTTGAGCAATGTCTGCATTATTTGGGTCCATTATCATCAAACGCAAGTTTCTTTTAACACTGCAAAAATTTCTTGTTGACAAATAAAATATTTGAGTTATAAAATTAGCAATCTCAGCAAACGGCAGGAAAAGCGGTATGGTAACTTCATTTTTCTCAATTACTTCAGGTTTAAGGTATATACAGATATCTTTTCGACTCCTGAATAGCATCAACGTGCATAAGACGTCGACTAAGAATAATGACCTAAAATATTACAAAATTATCGCCCATCGGGATACAGGCAGCAAGAGAAATAAATTATGCATGAAGAAAAACTTATAAAAGAACTGAGAGGAATGGATATTATTGACATTGTAGGTGATGCTCTCAGCATTCAAGATACTAATTTTAAGATCTTATACCAAAACAAGCTCCATAAAGATATGGTTGGCGACCGAGTTGGAGAGTACTGTTACAAGGCATACCAGGATCAAGATGACATATGTGAAGGATGTAAACTTGATGTTTCCCTTAAGGACGGAAATACTCATATAATGGAACGTTCCAGGACTACAAGAGAGGGAATTATGTACTTTGAAAACACGACATCGCCATTAAGAGATTCAAAGGGAATAATCATGGCAGGAATTGAAATATTTAGAGATATCACCGAGCGAAAACGGATAGAAGAGTTAGAAAAACATGTTGAAGAACTAACGGAAGAACTTGAAAAAACCAATGAAAAACTTCTATCTGAAATTAATGGCTGCAAGAAGATAGAGGAAAATTTTCGATATACGGAGGAAGAGTTGATTACTCACCTCAAGAAACTCACAGAGGCAAATACTGCCTTAAAGGTTTTATTGGAGCAACGGGAGAATGATAAGAAGGAATTCGAGAATAATATATTATCCAATATAAAGCATTTGATTTTCCCCTATTTAGAAAAACTGAAAACGTACAGATCAATGTCAGAGGAACTTGATTATTTAGATAAAATCGAATCAAATTTAAAAGAGATAGTGTCTCCTTTTTCAAGCAAACTATTATTTAAATATTCAGATCTGACACCCAAAGAGATTCAGATTGCCGACCTTATTAAAGACGGGAAACAGGACAAGGATATAATGAAAATTTTAAACATATCTCCAGATACCGTAAAAGCACACAGGAAAAACATTAGAAAGAAACTGGGTATTTATGGTAAAAGAGTAAATTTAAGAAGTAAGCTTTTATCGTTTACGAAATAAATAGGTATATTATATTACCTCTTCATAACTAATTATTAATACTATGTTTTTTCAGTATATTATGATTAAATATTGTTAAATTACTTTAATCTGAAATATATAAATGCCTGTTCAGTAAAGAATTATTTAAAAGGGGACATAATGAAAAAGACAATTAACATATCAAAAGCCTTTTTACTTTTCTCGTTAGTACTTATTATTGCATCAGCAATGGCGGATCAAGCTGATGCGTTGATTCAAACATTTGAATTTGATGTTACATTCAGCGGGTGGACGCCCGGAGGCTCATCACCATATCTAAAAGCAATATTTGACGACAGTTTCGGTGATGCAAATACCGTCAGACTGTTTATGTTCGCCGATAATCTTACAGCAACTGAAAACGTCAGTCAATGGTATTTCAATTTTAACACGAACCTCGATGCATCTAATCTAATATTCACTCCTGTTAACAACTCTGCTTCTGTGCAAGACAGCATACAAGGGAAAAATAACAATTTTAAGCCTGATGGAGACGGCGATTATGATATCCTTTTTGACTTTCCACCGCCTCCAGGAGATTATACTTCCAGATTTACAACCGGGGAAACGGTAACTTACGATATCACGTACTTTTCACCAATTGATATTTCGTCGTTCAACTTCTTAAGTGAGGGCAAGGATAATAAGGGCTCATATTTCGCTGCAGCGCACATCCAGGGTATCAATGGCAATCGCAGTGGATGGATCGGTGCTTCAACGTCTACGGTGATTCCCGAACCGATAAGTTCTTTCCTCTTCGTCATCGGAGGCACTCTCTTAGCAGGCAGGCGTTTTCTGAAAAAAAGAAGAAATATTTAAACAGACATATCCTCATTCCGGAATATTCCTAAGAATAGGATACGCTGAACCATTCCTCTTTATATCCTTAATTCTTTCTATGAGTCAAAAAACGTTCAAGTTTTTTTCTTACATCCCTTTTATTATGTCATTGAAATAATGGTCAATAAAATGTCAAAATTATTGTCGATTAAATAGACATAAGAATTCTGACCCCGATTTCATGCTTGGTAATTTGGACTTATTATTCCGTGTAATTATAAAATAGTATACGGTATAAGATAAAACCTAAATTGAGGATTTAATTTCATTAAGATGAATTTTTGAAGCTGCTTTGCACATCCAGCTATATAAGAATCGCTCAATCTAGGTAAAAAATATTTCAAATATATCGATTATGGCGAAAAAAGACCATGCTTGAAAAAAGGTACGATCCAAAAGATATAGAAAAAAAATGGTATGATTTCTGGCTCAAGAAAAGATATTTTCAGGCTGAATCAAAGAGCGATAGGACTCCATACTGTATAGTAATCCCCCCCCCGAATATAACCGGTTCTCTGCATATTGGTCATGCACTTGACATAACCCTTCAAGATGTAATGATCCGATGGAAAAGGATGTCAGGGTTCAATACCTTATGGCTCCCCGGGACAGACCATGCAGGTATTGCTACGCAAAATGTCGTTGAAAAAGACCTTCAGGATAAGGGATTAGACAGACATAGTCTTGGCAGGGAAAAATTTGTTGAAAAGGTCTGGGAATGGAAAAAGCTTTATGGAAATACAATAATCAACCAGCTTAAAAGCATGGGAGCTTCCTGCGATTGGAGCAGGGAGAGATTTACTCTGGACGAAGGTCTGTCAAGGGCTGTTAAAGAGGTATTTATAAGGCTTTTCGAAGAGGGACTTATCTATAGAGGCGACTATATTATCAATTGGTGTCCTCGTTGCCATACGGCTTTATCCGATCTTGAGGTAGAGCATGAAGATACAAGAGGCAAGCTTTACTACATCAATTATAAATTTGCATATGAAAATGGTCACATTACAGTTGCAACTACAAGGCCAGAGACCTATCTTGGCGATACCGCAGTTGCAGTAAACCCTGAAGATAAAAGATACAGGGATTTTGTTGGAAAAACTGTAAAACTACCGGTATTGAATAGAGAAATTCCTATTATAGCAGACGAGTTTGTTGATTCCTCTTTTGGAACGGGTGCAGTGAAAGTAACACCTGCTCATGACCCCAATGATTTTGAAATGGCTCGGAGACATAATCTGCCTTTTATAAGTATTATGACCGGTGATGGAAAGATGACAGAGGAAGCGGGGCCCTACAGGGAACAAGACAGATTCGAATGCAGAAAAAATGTCCTTAATGACCTGGAAGATTTAGGTCACCTTGAAACAGTCGAAGATCATGACCTGGCGATCGGACACTGTTACAGATGCAAAACTATTGTTGAACCATACCTCTCTAAGCAATGGTTTGTAAAAATAAAGCCTCTTGCTGAAGAGGCCATTAAGGCCGTAAAAGACAGGCGGGTGAAAATCATTCCATCCGGATGGGAAAACAGCTACTTTGACTGGATGATGAATATAAAGGATTGGTGCATATCGCGTCAGATATGGTGGGGACACAGGATCCCTGTCTGGTATTGTTTGAGATGCAAAGAAATAATTGTATCAAGAGCAATCCCTACAGAGTGCACGTGTGGTAACGATGAATTAATACAAGATGAAGACGTTCTTGATACATGGTTTTCATCGGCTCTCTGGCCCTTTTCAACACTTGGCTGGCCTGATGATACAGATGACCTCAACACCTTTTATCCTACAAGCGTTTTGATAACTGGTTTTGATATCCTTTTCTTCTGGGTTGCAAGGATGATTATGATGGGATTGAAATTCATGGACAAACAGCCTTTCGATTATGTCTATATTCATGCACTCATCAGAGATGCTGAAGGCCACAAGATGAGCAAATCAAAAGGTAATGTTGTTGACCCACTGAGAATGACTGATGCTTACGGAACGGATGCCTTCAGGTTCACCCTTTCAGCTTACGCTGCACAAGGCAGGGATATCAAGTTTAATGAAAAAAGGGTCAAAGGATACAGGCACTTTCTCAATAAGATCTGGAATGTCGCAAGATTTATTTCTCTTAACATAAAAGAAAATGAAAAAATCATTCCTGTCAAAGAGTTATACAGGGGTGATTCACGAATCGCCCTCAGTCTTGTAAACAGATGGATTTTAAGCCGTTTGTCCACAGTCTGTTCAGAAGTTAATAAATCTCTCGAAGAATACAGATTCAACGATTCTGCAAGTATTTTATATCAATTTATATGGCATGAATTATGTGACTGGCATGTTGAAATGATTAAGCCGGAACTATACGGGGTTAATATCGAATCAAAAAATGCAGCAATAAGCACTTTAATATATGTATTTGAAGTAGCGCTTGGCCTCCTGCATCCTTTTATGCCTTTTATAACTGAAGAAATCTGGCAGCAGCTTCCATGCAAAAAAGAAGTCGACAGCCTTTGCATAAGAAAGTATCCAACTGCTCAAGAAGGTATTAAAGATAAAGAAGCAGAAGAGAAAATGAGGATTATCATGGATGCTGTTGGCGGAATCAGAAGTATTAGAGGCGAACTTAATATATCACCATCTATTGAGCTTAAGGCATTGATCAAGACGCTTGATACTGCCCAAGATATATTAAGTGAAAACATAACATATATTAAGAAACTGGCTAATGCCAGGGACATCGAAATAGGCAAAGATATACAGTATCCCAAGAATTCGGCAACCATAATCAAGCCTGATATGGAGATATTTGTTCCTTTAAAAGGTTTAATTGATATCGACGCAGAAATTAGCAGGTTAAAAAAGGAAGCGGCAAAGACTGAAAACAACCTTGTCTTTGTAAAGAAAAAGCTTGCTAATAAAGAATTCAGAGACAAAGCACCTAAAGAAGTTATTGAAGATAATATAGCAAAGTATGAAGAATACAAGGATAAATTACAGGGAATTCAGGGCAATATTGATAAATTAAAAGAATGGGGAAAATCTGAAGAGAATTGAAGAGTCAAAAATAACGTCAGACTCAAGTTAGAGTTAAACAAGAGATAGGGAAAATAAAGTAGGATGTGGTTCAATCAAGGACGATTGAACCAGCAAACGATAAAATGTCAGACTTAATGACAAAAAATGATTGGAATATTGCAGATTCTGTTATCATAAATGCCCTGAAAGAGGATATTGGCAACGGTGATATAACGACATCTTCTATTATCCCCGAAAAAAATGCTTCTAAAGCATCTCTGGTTGCAAAGGGTAATTTTATTCTTGCAGGCCTTCCTTTTGCAGAAAGGACATTCAGTTTGGTGGGCAAGGGTCTAAAATTTAAATCTATTAAAAAAGAAAGCAGCCGGGTTAAGGCAGGGGATGTTATAGCAAAAGTAGAGGGAAATACAAGAAATCTGTTAATGGCTGAAAGAGTAGCCCTTAACATCCTTCAAAGGCTCTCAGGCATCGCAACACTTACCGGGAGTTATATCAAATGTGTAAGAGGTCTGAAAGTAAAGATAGTAGATACCAGAAAGACGTTACCGGGTCTCAGATTTTTTGAAAAATATGCGGTAAGAACAGGGGGGGGATACAATCATCGTTATGGTCTTTTTGACGGTGTGCTGATTAAGGACAACCATATCACAGCCGTAGGAGGGTTAAGCAAGGCTGTAAGACTTGCGAGATTAAAGTCACATCACTTATTAAAAATCGAGGTAGAAGTTAAAAATCTTACAGGGGTAGAAGAAGCGATATCATCAGGGGCAGACATTATCATGCTGGATAATATGCATGTGGATATGATGAAAAAGGCTGTGAATCTCATACGCAGCAGAAATCCTGACATAATAATAGAAGCTTCAGGCAATATAAATTTGGAAAATGTTCGTACAATTGCAGAAACCGGGGTGGACTTACTATCTGTTGGCGCTCTTACTCACTCTGCTCCTGCAGTTGACATAAGCTTGATGTTTGATTGACAAGTAACTAAAACACTCCTTATAATTTAAGTCTAATTAAATTCAGAAAGTCTTTAGAATGCGGCAAGATATTTCCAATATACCAGAACATGGACTGCAACAAGAAATAGACATTCCAATAACAATAAATGATAATACAAATCCTTATACTGCCCATGTCTTTATAAGGATCTTCAAACTCGGCAAAAAAATTTTAGTAGAAGGTTCTGTAAAGATATCTGTATCATTAAAATGCAGCCGTTGCCTGAGAGAATTTCCATATCCTCTGGATTTAACTTTTAGAGACGAATATAACCCTGCCGAGGAAATGAGCAAGGAGTATGAAAAAGAATTAACAAACAAGGAATTAGATCTCAGCTTTTATAATAATGATGAAATAGATATTACGGAAATAGTAAAGGAACAAGTGCTTCTATCTCTACCCATGAAACCTCTCTGTAAATCCGTTTGCCAGGGAATATGTCCAAACTGCGGAAAAGATTTAAATGTGGGAAAATGTCAATGTAAAATAAAAGAAACAGACCCGAGATTAGCTCCTCTGAAAAAATTTAAAGAATTAATGAAAGACCGAAGGGAGTAAAAAAAATGGCAAATCCAACTTCTAGACACACCAGATCCAGACGTGATAAAAGACGCGCAAACTGGAAGATTTCATCACCCAACATAACTCTTTGCCCTGACTGCCAAGAGCCAAAACTTTCACACAGGGTGTGCTTGAGCTGTGGAAGTTATAATGGGAAAAAAATACTCGAAGTCGTTGAAAAAGAATCTGCATGAGAATAGCCCTGGATGCAATGGGCGGGGATTATGCCCCTGCCACAACTGTTGAAGGTACGCTTGAGGCACTTAACGAAGATAAACATCTTTCCGTTATACTTGTAGGTGATGAAATAGAGATAAATTCCGAACTTAAGAAAAGGAATTATTCTGATCAGCGTATAAGTATCAAACACGCCTCACAAACAGTGAAGATGGATGAATCTCCACTCACAGCCTTGAGACGAAAGAAAGATTCTTCCGTAAGGGTAGCTATAGATCTCGTAAAATCCAATGAAGCCGATGCAATGGTTAGTGCGGGAAACTCCGGAGTGATGATGGCCACTGCCCTCTACGTATTGGGAAAACTTCAAGGCGTTGAAAGACCTGCCATAGCTACCATAATGCCAGGTTTAAAACACCACTTTGTCTTACTGGATGCAGGGGCAAATGTTGACTGTAAACCGATTCACCTGTATCAATTTGCAATAATGGGTGAAGCTTATGCCAGATTTATTTTCGATTTAGAAACTCCTAAAATCGGCCTTCTCAGTATAGGTGAAGAGGATGCAAAGGGAAATGAGCTTACGAAAGAGGCGTTTAAGCTTATTAAAAATTCTCACGTTAATTTTATAGGTAATATAGAGGGTCAGGATATTTTCTCAGGTGATGCCGATGTTATCGTATGTGACGGCTTTGTTGGCAATATAGCCCTTAAAGTGAGCGAGGGATTGGCTGAAACAATAGCAAAGATGTTGAAAAGAGAGATTGTGGAAAAGGCCTCTGGAAAAATCGGTGCACTGTTTTTTAAAGACGCTTTCAAGAACTTCAAGAAAAGAACAGATTATTCTGAATACGGAGGAGCACCTCTTTTGGGAATCAGTAAACCATGCATAATCAGCCATGGCCGCTCAACCTCAAAAGCAATAAAAAATGCTATCAAGGTCGCTGGTGTTTTTCATACTAAGGGAATTTTGGAAATTATATCAAAGGAATTTAATAAAGGGCTCTCAAGGAGGGAAACGATTGTCGTTGAGGAGTAGGATAACAGGCACAGGCTCATACGTTCCCGAAATTATCCTCAATAATTTTGATCTGGAGAAAAAAGTAGATACTTCAGATGAGTGGATTACTGAAAGAACAGGCATTAAAGAGCGGAGAATTGTAAAACCATTCGAAACTAATTCTGACCTATGTTTAGAGGCTTCAAAAAAGGCATTACAGGCATCGGGAGTAAAACCCAGAGAAATAGATATGCTTATTGTCGCAACAATGAGCGGTGATATGCCCATGCCTTCAACAGCCTCTATTCTCCAGAGGAAACTTGGTATAAAGGATGCTGGAGCCTTTGATCTCAATGCAGCATGCAGTGGTTTTCTGTATGGTCTTTCCGTTGCAGATAATTTCATAAAGACAGGAGCATCCCGGAAACTGCTTCTTGTCGGTGCAGAAGTAAATTCGAAATTCCTTGATTGGAAAGACAGAACAACGTGTGTATTATTCGGTGACGGTGCCGGCGCTGTCGTGCTTGAACCAACAAAGCAAAAAAGGGGGATACTTTCAACTCATCTTTATTCTGACGGAAACCTGTGGGATTTTATCTGTTTGCCCGGAGGCGGTTCAGAATATCCTCCATCTTCAAAAACGATAAAAAGCAGAATGCATTTTATAAAGATGAAGGGTAATGAGACATTTAAGGTTGCTGTAAGAACGCTTGAAAAACTTGTTGTTCATACTCTGAAAGAAAATGACGTAAAACCTTCCGAGCTTGCAATGCTGATTCCCCATCAGGCAAACCTCAGGATAATAAATGCAACTGCTAAAAGACTTAATTTGCCAATGAGCAAGGTTGCAGTCAATCTTGATAGATATGGAAATACCTCGAGCGCTTCAATACCAATAACCCTTGATGAAGTTGTGAGAGACAACAGGATTAAAAGAAACGATTACATTCTTTTAGAAGCATTTGGTGGAGGGTTAACATGGGCATCAGCACTGATCAAGTGGTAATTAATAAATAGGATTCAGGGATTCAAGGGGTCTAGGTTTCGAGGCATTTAAAGTCTGTGTATAAACTATGACATATATAATATGTCATTCCCCGACTTGATCGGGGAATCCAGTATTTTTAAAGACTTTTGGTCTGTCCGGTCAGCCCTGAACCAAATGGTACAGGGCAAGCCGGACAATGACAAAAACCGACTTTATACACAGACTCTACCTCGTATTGAAAATAACAGGAGGATCTGATGGATTATTTTTTGGACGAAGAGCAATTAATGATAAGAGACCTCGCAAGACAGATATCAGATGAAAAAGTACTGCCTGTAAGAGCGGAGCTGGACGAAAAAGAGGAATTCCCCTGGGATATCATGAAAACACTTGCACAGTCAGATTTTTTCGGACTGTATATACCCGAAGAATATGGAGGAATGGGAAAAGGGGGATTTGAACTATCTATAGCCATCGAAGAATTGAGCCGGGCATGTCTCGGTGTATCAACAACATACGCAGCAAATGCACTTGGAACATATCCAATTCTTCTCTATGGATCAGAGGAACAAAAAAAGAAATATCTTCCTGACATAGCATCAGGTAAAAAACTTGTGGCCTTTGCACTCACGGAGGCAAGCGCAGGAAGTGATGCAGCAGGCGTGCAGACTACTGCAAAACTACAGGGCAACGAGTATGTTATCAATGGTACGAAACAGTGGATAACCAATGGCGGTGATGCTGAAATTTACACGATAATTGCAATAACAGACAAGGGTAAGGGAGCAAGGGGTGCTTCAGCTTTTATCGTTGAAAAAGGGACACCCGGCTTTAATTTTGGTAAAAAAGAAAACAAGTTAGGTATTAGGGCATCGTCTACAAGAGAGCTGATATTTGAAAACTGCCGAATTCCCAAGGGAAACATTATTGCAAAAGAGGGTATGGGTTTTATTGCCGCAATGAAAACCCTTGATAGATCAAGGCCCGGTGTAGGTGCCCAGGGAGTAGGTGTTGCACAGGGTGCTTTTGAAGCTGCAGCTGATTATGCCAGAGGTAGGCAGCAGTTCGGTTCTCCAGTAATCAGTTTCCAGGCTGTCCAGCATATTCTTGCAGATATGGCAACACAAATTGAAGCAGCAAGGGCACTGGTTTATTCTGTCGCCAGGTTTATCGATAGCGGAGCAAAAGATATATCCAAAGAGTCTGCAATGGCAAAATTATTTGCAACAGATGTTGCAATGAAGGTTACGGTTGATGCCGTGCAGGTAATGGGAGGATCCGGGTATATGCGTGAGTATCCGGTTGAAAAAATGATGCGTGATGCAAAAATTCTTCAGATTTACGAAGGCACAAACCAGATACAGAGAAATGTGATAGGCCAGGCATTGATAAAAGAGACTGCAAAGAAGAAGTAGATATACATTTCAAATTAAAAACCGCTTCTTGAATTCATGCCCTAAATTATTTCATTAACCCAAATAATGCAGTTAGCCATGCAAATAATGCAGACATTGCTCAATAAATTATTTAACTCGATAAATTTATGAGTGAAGCTCCCCGCCTACAAGGCGGGGCATCTTAATTCTCCTCCCCCTTGACGGGGGAGGATTAAGGTGGGGGTGATTGATTAATTTGTTCCCCCTCACCCTTTCCCTCTCCCGCCAG
>CAYFXR010000220.1:0-7243 GCA_964347155.1 uncultured Nitrospiraceae bacterium
CCGGATTATATTATCGGGCCCGGGGATGAAGTAAGGATTATGCTCTGGGGCAGGGTAAATGCTGAGTATAATCTTGTTGTTGACAGGGATGGGAACATAACGATACCGCAGATCGGTCCTCTGCAGGTAAACGGAATGCGTTTTGATGAGATGAAGGATTTTCTTGCGGAGCAGGCTGATCAGATTGTCGGTGCAAACATAAATGTGACCATGGGATCACTTAAGAGCATCCAGGTATTTGTGCTCGGTGATATAAGGAAACCCGGCAGTTATGCGCTTGATTCATTCTCGACCATAACAAGTGCACTAATCGCAGCGGGAGGGCCAACAGACATAGGTTCGCTGCGAAACATACAATTAAAGCGGAATGATAAAACCGTTGTGTCAATGGACTTCTATGATTTTCTCCTGAAAGGGGATAAATCTCAGGATATTATTCTTCAGTCAGGAGATGTGGTTTTCATCCCTACGGCAGGGCACCTTGTCGGAATTGCCGGAAATGTGAAAAGGCCGGCCATCTATGAGCTGAAAAAAAGATATGATCTTATGAGTCTCTTTGATATGGCAGGAGGAATTATCCCGAGTGCGTATACCCAGCAGATACAGGTGGAGAGAATTGAAAAAAATGAAAGACAGATAGTGATTGATATCAATGATAAAGACCTTGCAAGATCAAAGGATTTTATGCTCCAGGATGGAGATCTGGTTAAAGTATTTTCCATAGTTGACAAGGATGTGAATGTCGTATTCCTGAACGGTAATGTAAAGCGTCCCGGAAAATATGAATATAAACCCGGCATGAGGGTGAAAGATCTGATAAAGGATACAACAGACCTCTTACAGGAGACATATTTTGATTATGCACTGATTAAAAGGCTGCAGCCCCCGGATATGAGTGAAGAACTTATCCCTTTTCATCTTGGCAAACTTTTATTTGAAAACGATGCAATAAACAATATCAAATTAGAGACACAGGACAGGATCTATGTATTTTCAAAATGGTTATTCAGGGACAGACCTTTTGCGATAATTGAAGGAGAGGTTAGAAATTTGCAGGTTGATAAAAGTGAAGATGATAAAAATGAAATGGAACAAAAAAAGGGGATAAAAAGTCTTCAAGCACCAGAATCAGAATTAGAGAGCCTGGAAAGAGGGAAAAAAGAAAAATCGCTCGATTCCTCTTTAAAACAAATAAAGCTGCCTTTACTTGAAAATTCCAGGGTGAAAGATGTGATACTTGAAGCAGGCGGACTCACGAAAGATGCAAACCTTCAAAAAGGCGAGATATTCAGGACAGATGAACATGGACGGATTACCCAGATATATTTTAATGTAGACCTTGCTATGGCTGAAGATCCGGAGGGGAATATCCTGCTTCAGGATAGGGACAGGATAGTAATTCACTCTATCTGGGAAGAAAAGACTAAACAGACAGTCTCTGTAGAAGGAGATGTAAAGAACCCCGGCCAATACCCTCTTGCAGAGGATATGCATATCAGTGACCTGATATTTGCCGCAGGGAATATCCTTGAATCCGCTTATCTCGAAGAAGCTGAGATATCATCCTACATAATAGATAAGGGGAAAAGTGTAAAAGTCGATTATAAGACAATAAACCTCTTGTCGGCCATGGAGAAAGACCCCTTACACAATGTAGCATTAAAACCTTATGACAGGGTATTTGTAAAACGCATACCTGAATGGCAGGAAAAAACCTTCATTACGATATCAGGAGAGGTTAACTTCCCGGGTAAATACATTATAAAGAAAGGAGAAAGGTTAGTTTCTCTCATTGAGAGGGCAGGAGGTTATACGGATAAAGCCTATTTAAGGGGAGCAATATTCACAAGGGAAAGTATTAGGGAACTCCAGGAAAAAAGCCTTGTAGATATGATCGAAAGACTTGAAAGGGAACTGCTTACAGAGGGTTCCATGCAGGTATCTGCAGCACTATCAACGGAAGAAATTGAGGCGAAAAAGGTGGAATTGGAGCAGCGTCAAAAATTTATTACATCGCTTAAAAAGCTCAGGGCAAACGGCAGGATGTCGATAAGACTTGCACATCTCAGACTGTTAAAAGGCAGTGAATATGATATTGAGCTTGAAGAAGAAGACAAACTGCATATACCGGCAAAGAACAGCGTGGTAAATGTTACCGGTGCAGTTATGTCGCGGGGCAGTTTTGTTTATTCGGGGCAACTTGACTATAAAGACTACCTCCAGATGGCCGGAGGATATACAAAATATGCTGACGAAGACAATGTGTATGTGCTTAAAGTCGATGGCACTGCAATGAAGATATCAAGGGGACTTTTTAAATGGAATATCATTAAATCCAGATGGGAATTAACTCCATTCAGCAAGGACATAAAGGAGATCGAACCGGGAGATACCATTGTTGTGCCTGAAAAACTTGACCGTATTGCATGGTTGAGAGAGATTAAAGACTTGTCGCAGATACTCTATCAGATCGCAGTTACAGCTGGTGTGGCTATTGTAGTATTTTGATTAAAGCGGGAAAAGCTAAGAAAGTACGCAGTAAAAAGTAGGCAGTAAGCAGCCGAACTTCAAGAGAGTTTTAAGAATATATACTGATTAGGTTTTGTATAACATGCAGTAAGGAGAATGCAGGATGCATTACAATGGATATAGAGACCTGAGGGTTTATCAACTTGCATATAAATTGGCCAAGGAAATATTTGAGGAAACAAAAAGATTTCCCTCCGAAGAAAAATTTTCTTTAACTGATCAAATAAGAAAGTCTTCAAGAAGTATTCCCGCAAATATCGCAGAAGCTTGGAAAAAAAGAAGATACTCAAAACTATTTGTGAGTAAATTAATAGATTGCGCAGGTGAATCCGGTGAAACAGAAGTTTGGCTAGACTTTGCCAAGGATGCCAAATATTTATCAATTGAAAAATTTGAATATTTTTCTCAATCTTACGATGAAGTTGGTAGAATGCTCTACAGTATGATTGATAAACCTGAAAAGTTCTGCTCTCAAAAAAAACAAATAAAAAATAATGCTGTTTAATAGGCAGAGTGCTTATTTTATCTTTTTTTCTGCACTTTATTTACTGCTTACTACTTACTACTTACTCCCTACTTCAATATTTGCAGGAGATGAGCCATTCACCTATCCATCCAACTGGGGTGGCACCGGTCTTATGGAAATCCCAACAGCGCGGGTGATAAGGGAAAACAGATACCGCCTTGGGTACAGCCAGATAGAACCTTACCGGTATTACTATGGAGCTGTTAGTCCAGTTAAAGGATTGGAACTTGATTTGAGGATTACCGAGGTAATGGGAGTCCCTGCTTTTGACCCACCTACAGGAAATTTCAGAGACAAGGCATTTGACGTAAAATACCAGTTTATTCCGGAAGGGAAATATGTGCCTGCTCTGGCAGTAGGGTTCATGGACCCTCACGGCACAAGGATTTATCCATCCCAGTATATTGCAGCGAGCAAACAGGTATATCCGTTTGATTTTACACTCGGATTCGGTAACGGGAGGTTTGGCACAAAACCTCTCACTGATCAAGGTGAAGGGATACAACTAGAGATGTTCAGCGATACAAAAGACTGGCTCAGGGACTCACGATTTTTCTGGGGTATTCAGTTTGCACCTTCTGATAAATATGCCCTGATGTTTGAATACAGCCCTGTTCAATATCACAAACAAACCAGGGATCCTGCACAGGATAAATTTTTCAAAGAGCCTGTTCCTTCCAAATATAACTTTGGCCTCCGTTATAAACCTACAAGATGGTCTGAACTTGATCTCAGTTATCAGAGAGGCAATAAAATAGGGTTTAACGTTTCCGTGGCGTTTGATATAGGAAAACAGCTCATACCAATATATGACCCTCCTTATAAAGAAAACGTTACATACAGAAATAACCCGTTGCCCGAAAGAATAACATCAGCCCTTTATTACTCCGGCTTTAGTGATATATGGGTAAGTTCGGAAGGTAATGAGCTGTGGATAGAGGCACAGAATGATAAATATTATTACGATACAAAGGCATTCGGAGTTGTCCTGAGAACAATCGTTGAAATGCTGCCTGATAATATAGAAAAGATCCATGTCATCCTTAAGAAAAATAATATTCCACAAATTGACTTCAATACTACCAAAACAGATTTAAACGATTTGTTTGCTGAAAAACTCACTTTGAACGAATTTTTTTATCTGTCTGAAATTAAAACCGATATGGTAAGAAAACAGGATATTCAAGGAATGCATAAAAAGTCTTTCAGATACGGCATCAGACCCTCATTTGAAACTTTCCTGAACGACCCTTCAGGTTTTTTTAAATACCGATTAGGAGTCTCAGGATGGGCAGGTTACAACCCATGGCAGGGCGCTACAATAGTTGCCGGGCTTGAGGGCTATCCCCTGAACAATATTTCAACATCAGCTGAACCCTTATCCATACCGGTACGAAGCGATATCGTGTCATACAAAAAGGAAAAGATAGCATTGGGAAGATTACTGTTTGACCAGATATACAAAACAGAACATGAACTCTATGGGAAAATTTCTGCGGGATTATTGGAGGTTCAATATGCAGGATTTGACGGAGAGATTGCAAAACCGGTTCTTGATGGAAGGTTATTATTAGGTCTCAGCGGAAGTATTGTAAGGAAAAGGGATCCTGATAATTTTTTCAGATTAAAGTCGAATGATGTGAAGGATCTTTATACAACAGCTTTTATAAATACCCGTTTCAATATCCCTGAAATAGATTTTACGGTAGATGTAAAAGCCGGCAGATTTCTGGCTGGCGACCCTGGCGTAAAATTTACCGTGTCAAAGTTTATCAACGGCGTGATCTTGAAGGCATGGTATGCAATCACTGACACATCTGACTTTACCGACAGTGCCAATAAAGGGTATAACAACAAGGGTATCAGTGTATCTATCCCGCTAAGGTTGTTTACAGGGACTGATACAAAAATAGTCCATGATTATCATCTCACTCCATGGACACGTGATACGGGACAGGATATAGACCACTTTGACACGCTCTTTGATTTTATCGGAAGAGATACAAAAATTCTTATTGACAAAGACAAGGAAATGATGTATAGATAAATATTATTTTGCAATTTTAAATATTATAATTAAGAAAGAGGTGACAAAATGAAAAAAACAGTTGCATTAGCAGTTATCTTCTCATTTTTTATGGTTACCATCGGTTTTGATTCACTTGCATTTGCACAGATTGAAAAAATAAAATCAGAGGAAGCAGCAAGAAAAATTGCAGAAGATGCCGGTGGAATATACGTTGAGGGATCTGCTGAACCGACTCTCACAGGTTCAGAAGTTGCATTACCGGTAATAGATGAGGCAACGGGCGAGATATTGGGATATATAGTTGCGGAAAAGGAAAGCCTCAAATCTGCATTGGAGGGAGCCGGATTAACAGAAGTAGCAGGTGCATTGGATGCTATTGAAGCCGGTACAATTGCAGGGGGTACCGTAAGTGGGGGCTTACTTGGTGGAACAACAGGAGCAGTATTATTGGGAGTTGCTGCAGTAGCAGGTATTGCATTGGCTGTTGGCGGCGGCGGCGGCGGTGACGGTACAACAACTCATCACTAATAATGTACCTTGCAAGAAAGCCCGGCCATTTATTGCGGGAGATATAAATTACCTTTTTGAGAGTGAGATGAAGGTCCCTTGCTTCTCACCGGGTTTACTTTATAATTAATTCTGTAAACGGGCTGTGTTCCTCATTCAGCCCTTTTTTATAGGCTTTACTTCCTTATGCAGAATCAGTTGAAAGTTATACCTTTTTTTTTAATCATTTCTTTTGTCGTATGTAGCTTCTCCTTAGTACAAGCCGGCGATTACAACAAATCTGTAGATCTGATTCTTAATCCGGCGGAAAATTTCTTTATGGCCCTGAGGGATCGTGAATATGAAACCGCATGGAGTTTATTGACAGAAAAATCACATAAAACGATCATCAATGATATTTATATTTCTTCCCAAAAAACGGGCGGGAAGAAAAAAAAGGAGGATATTATAAGAGACTTTGACAGCAGAGGAGTGCTTTTCAATAATTACTGGAATGCCTTTCTTGCTTCTTTCGATACCGACATAATATTGGAACAAAGTCTGTGGGAAATAGGTTTTATGAAAAAAAATAAAGCTGAAATAATACTTACATATAAGAATTCAGCTGCCCCTACAAGACTGAAGCTGTATCGGGAAGATGGCTTCTGGAAAGTAGGACTTGTTGAAACCTTTTGGACAAAAAGGAATATTAAGTTCCTTCAATTCATTTTTCGATTATTTACAAACACCACTTGACATGCCTGTCCAATATAGCATTGATCAGCAGGCAGAACCCCTCGAAAACATAATTGATCGACGGATTATTGAAATAACGAACCTGATTTTGCCTGATCCCCAATTCTGTTTTCTCGGCATTCAGCCTGCTGTTTGCCATTGTTTTAGACAGCAGTGATCATTTGACAATCATTATTCAGATAGTTGTGAATTTATATAATTTTATATAAAGAATTCTTATATCTTCATTCTTTCTTGACAAAAGCCTGTAGCAATATTAGAATTTTAGGGACTTCGTTTACTCCCAAATATTTCCACATGAGGAGGTATATATGAAATTAGCCGTCTTTGTCAGTGATTACAAGATGACTGTTGACACCCTTGATCGCCTCAAGCCTGAAAAAATGTGCGTAATATTCGTACAGAATGGCGTATATCATGTAACATCTAAGGAAAATGGAAATCCTTCACCCCTCCTGAATAATCCTTCCGATCTATACGTGCTTCAGGAAGACCTTGAAACAAGGGGATTTACCAGTTCTGATGTTGACAGCAAGGTTAAAGTCATAACGATTGGCGACGTCGTCGACTTAATGTTTAATGAGTACGAAAAAACTGCTTGGTTATAGGAGGATATAAAAGATGGGTAAATTAACAATCGGTTGTTTTTCTTCTTTAGTCGGCTCATTGAACCTTGATTTTGCAGTAAAGCTTGCAGCTGCAGCAATAGACAAAGGTCATAAAGTCGACCTCTGGGTCTCCGGAAATGGAACAATGCTTTCAATAAAAGAGCAGCGGGCATTCAAAGATTACTCTTACCTTGAAAAACCAGTAAAAGAACTTATGGAAAAAGGGTTAACAATAACTGCCTGTGAGGCATGCGCAGAGGCCCGAGGATACCACGCGGACAATACAATGGAAGGCTTTAAAAGATTCAG
>CAYFXR010000221.1:0-27231 GCA_964347155.1 uncultured Nitrospiraceae bacterium
CTATTAACATTAGTAATCTTGCGCTTTGAGGGAAGATTCAAAAACTCAGTAATAGCAGATTGTCAACAGCATCCAGACTGAAATCAGAAACAACATTATAGATGATTACTAAAGGAATCAAGACCGAAGCAAAAAACAAGATAATAACGGATTACAGAGGGAGACAGATTTTATCGAGATACTGAAGATATGTAGACATTATTTTTAAAAAATAAGGGCACCATTTACCTGGCGGGATGTGCCAGGCGGAAGCCCATACAGACGGCTCTGGCCCCGGCCATGTTCCAGTAACGGCTTGTCGTCCGTGCGGTATCGGGTTGAAGATCCCAGGCACCGCCGCGAAGCAGTTTGTATTTTCCAACAGCCGGGCCTTTCGGATTATACTTAGGGCTGTTCGCGTAATAATTATCCTCCTGCCAGTCAAAGACCCATTCATATGCATTGCCTGACATGTCGTATATACCCAAATCATTGGGCTTAAAACTCCCTGAAGGTGCTGTATAAGCATAACCATCATTATAACCTTTCCAGATACTCAATCCGGACAGCTCTTTCTTTGCTGACTCATCTGCTATATTGCCGGAAGGCTCTCCATTACCCCAGCTATATTTATACTCCTTCCCCCCGCTCCTTGCAGCATATTCCCATTCTGCTTCTGTCGGCAGCCTGTAATTCTTACCTTCCTTTTTATTCAACCATTGAATATACTCATATGTATCATTCCAGCTTATGCAAACAACAGGATCTCTAACTGTCTGAGGAAAGCCTGTGTTGCTCCAGTTATGGTCTCTTATTTTCTCCTCTCTTCCATCTCTGATCCAACTATGACATCCATCCTGCCATTCTGCCTCTGTCTTATAACCTGTTTCATCAACAAACTCCCTGAACTCTCCCACAGTCACCTCATACTTTCCCATATAAAAATCATCCACACATACCTCATGAACAGGCTTCTCACTCGAAGGCACATCCCTGAAGATATCTCCCATCTGAAAACAACCGCCTTTGACAAAAACCATATCCTCAATCTTCTTTATTTCAAGCGGTTGTCGCTGGCAGTAAGCAGGAGATAAGGAAATCAGCCCCAAAGACACAACTAGACAAATAAAGAACAACATGTTTTTAATTTCTGACTTTTTCATTTTTCGAGGAAACTTAAGAGATAATCCTTAAATCTGCTTGGCAGGAGCCATCTTATTCCCAGTTTCTCAGCCCAGGTAATAGCACCGTGGTCTACTGTAACAAGTAAAGCGTCAAGCTCTTTTGCCAGCAAAATAAGATCCACATCCTCTTTACTGTCAATAATCCCCTCTCTCAGTGCCTCCCGGTAATTCTTCCTCATGCTCTGAATAATTTCCCTTTCATCAACCTTACCTACATTCCTGACCGCTTTTTCAGCAATCCTGAGTCCCCTATTAATCCTGTCTCTTATATCCTCTATAAGTTCATAGAGCAAAAATGCAGGGCAGCTTAATTCATGTCTGCTCGGCGATTTCTGATGAAGGATTGCCAGAAACCGGCCTGGTATTTCTTTCCGATCCACAAAATTTAGAAGTTCACTGAATATAGAAGATGGCATATAAAATTCAATTGTTGGTATCTGTTCAGCTAAAATAAGAAATCCTTTTATTGCCTCTGTAGGCGTACCGCCAAAATCATTGCGAACTTCGGGATTAACAAACAGGCTTGTATCAAGAACTACTCTATCTTTTTTGTGTTTTACAGACTTCATGAATATCAAGAATAAACGTATTCCAGCTTTTACACCGGGGACACCTGCCAGACCAGTCATTTGATGTATATTTACATTGAGAACAGCAAAACGGAACTAAAAGTGGCTTTTCAACTTTTAAAGCTTTTTTAAATTCATCTGCTGCCTTCTCATACTCTGCCCTTCTATCATAAACACTTCCAAGAAGTGCGTGTAGATCAGGATGATCAAAAGCAGAAATATCTATAGACTTTATTGTATCCAGTGCATAATCTATCATCTCAAGGCGGTAATACAGTTTTGCAAGGAATAATTGAAGACTTACGTCTTTCTGATCTTTTTGAATTGCCTTTTGATAAAGATCAATAATTGTACCTGGCTCTCCCTCTTGAATATAATGATCTTCAAGCCTTGTAAGGAGTACAAGAGATGAAGTTATTTCATGCCCCTTGAGGAGGATGTCTTCTGCATCCTTCGTATTGCCGCCTTTCAAATATGCTTCAGCAAGTGCAATATATGCAGCCGTAAAATTCTGATCTGTTTTTATAATAGCTTTCAATGTTTTTATTGCTTTTTCGGTATCGCCCGTTTCAATGTAATACCGTCCTAATTCATATTTATATCCGAGAAGATTTTTATTCTCCTCCTGTTCTTCTTCCTGTGAAAGCTTACACTTAAGGATTTTATGTTGAACATCAATAAGTTCTTCCCACTTCTTATTTCTTTCATAAATTTCTCTTTTCTTGTGAAGAATCTCTGTATTTTCATCATCAATTTCGAGAATACTGTCAAGATACTTTAAAGCATCTCGCCAATTCTTCTGCGACTCGGATACCCTTGCAAGAGACAGCAGTATCTCGATATTCCTTGGTCTTATTTCTTTAGCCTTCAAATAAAAATCCTTAGCCTTGATGAAATTTCCATCACGCATCATAATATCTCCTAATCTCAACAAGGCATTTATATGAGAAGGCTCACTTTCAATAACCCGGTTAAAGAGTTCTGCAGACTCTTTAACCCTGAAAGCAAAAAAGGCATCAAGCCCTTTTGAATATGATTCCTGTATTTTTGATTCTTTCTTCTGTTGACGCTGTATTTGCCAGCTGTCAAGGTAACGTCTTGTATCCCTTATCGCAATAATAATGAACATAAAAAAGATACCAACAGAGGTAGATATAAGGATCAATGCATAAACAGGGATTTTATAAGAATTTCCTTCCCAGACAGTAATATCAACCGTCCCTTTATTAAAAATTGAGAGTACTGCCAATATGATAAATAAAATTATTATTAAAACCGCGGTAAGTTTTGCCATAGTATTACCTTCTATCTTCTTATCTTTTAATTATTTGTTTTTTTATTATCAAATCACTAACGTCCAATACAGCCCACCACTGAAGTCATTGACCCAAGAATACCTTTTAAATTGAAAATATTACATCTCCGCGGTTATTCTCGGCGCATCAATCCAGAACTTTTCCAGTTCATAAAAGACCCTTGTTTTTTCATCAAAGATATGCACAACTATATCACCGTAGTCAATCAAGACCCAGTGTGCATGTTCTAATCCCTCTATTCCTAAAGGGAAAATCTTTTTCTTTGAAAAGTACCCGTCTATCGCCTCAGCAATAGCCTTTATCTGCGCCGGATTCTCTCCCGAGCAGATTACAAAATAATCTGCAATTGTTGAAAGGTTTTTTAACTCGAGGATAACCGTATCTTTAGCTTTTTTGCTATTTGCTAATTCAGCAAATTTGACAGCCCTCTTTTTAATATTACCTTCTAAAGAACTCTCTCCTTTCCATTTTCCTGTTTGCTAATTCTTATATAATTCATGAGAAATTATATAGGATTTCACGGAATCAGGCAAGAGATATTTTATGTTTTTGCCTAACATTATTAGATTTCTGACATATGATGATGAAATATTGAGGTCTGTAACTTTACATAAATAAACTTTCTGCCTTTTAGAAATATCAAAAGAAATTTCGTGCCTCAGTCCTTTATCAAGCTCTTTAAAAATCTTTTCTGGGATATCTTTAAGATAAGGTGAAGATAATAAGTCAACAAAAGCATGGCCTGGCCTTGATGTGACTACGAAATTTGTGAGGTCTATCAGCCTGTTTGGCTGTTTCCAGCTTGGCAGGTCAAGAAATGCGTCTATACCAAGAATAAAATAAAGTCCTCCGCCTTTATATTTATCTCTCAGTTTTTTGATTGTATCAATAGTATATGATTTCCCTCGTGTTTTAATTTCTATATCAGATACCTCAAAATGAGGATTGTCTTGTGTGGCGGCTTTTACCATTTCAAACCTATGACTCTTTTTTACAAGATCAGGCTTGTCAAACGGGGTATTGCCTGAAGGCACAAAAAGCACCTTTTCAAGATAAAAAATTTCAAAGATCTCTTCGGCTGTTCTCAAGTGCCCATAGTGAAGTGGATTAAAAGCCCCGCCATAAATACCAATTTTCATATAAATATCTCTCAATTAAATAAACTTATTATTTCTACTAAATCTCCCCTCCCCCCTCTTTACCAAAGAGGGGAATAAATCTCACCCCTAACTCCTCAATTGCCCGTTACCCAAAGCAATAAATTTTGTACATGTGAGTTCTTCAAGCCCCATAGGACCACGTGCGTGGATCTTATCTGTTGATATACCCATCTCTGCGCCGAGGCCGAACTGAAAACCGTCACTAAATCTTGTAGAAATATTCACAAACACAGATGAAGAATCTACCTCTTTAAGGAACCGCATCGCTTTGCTGTAGTCTTTTGTAATTATTGAATCTGTATGTGCAGAGCCGTATTTTGCAATATGATCCATTGCTTCATCAATGTCTCTCACTATTTTTACGTTCAAGATCAAATCAACATATTCAGTATAAAAGTCTTCATCTTTGGCTGCGACAAACAATTTATCCATTCTTCTTGCCTTTGGACATCCTTTAAGCAAAACTTTTGCTTTCTTAAATCTTCGTATCATTGGAGGAATAAACTTCTTTGCAATCTTTTCATCTACAAGCATTGTTTCCATTGCATTGCATGTTCCAGGACGCTGAACCTTTGCATTAAAACATATTTCCTCTGCCATATGAATATCTGCATCACTATCAACAAATACATGACATACACCCTTATAATGTTTGAGCACAGGAATCCTGGAATTTTCAGTTACCGTCCTTATCAGACCTTCTCCTCCTCTCGGAATAATGAGATCAATTATACCTTCAAGTTTCAACATCTCCATTATTGCCTGCCTCTCAGGGATGTCAATAAAAGTAATTACTCCCTCATGAATACCTTCTCTCCTAGCCATACTTCTCAATACGTTTACAATTGCCATATTCGAATGTATTGCTTCAGAACCACCTCTGAGGACTACAGCATTGCCTGCCTTAAGGCACAGCCCTGTTGCATCAGCGGTTACATTCGGTCTCGACTCATAAATGATGCCTATCACACCTATAGGCACCCGCATTTTACCTACCATCATCCCATTAGGCCTTTGCCACATCTTTATGATTTCGCCAACAGGGTCTGGCAGGTTCGCAATCTCAACAAGCCCCTGTGCCATTTCATCGATTCTCTTTGTTGTCAAAGTAAGTCTGTCAATCATAGCGCCGGGTAAACCTTTCTCTTTTGCCGCCGCTATATCCTTTTTGTTTTCCTTTTGAAGCTCTCTGACTCTCCTTTTAATAGCTCCAGCCATCTTTATTAATGCACTATTTTTCTGCTCAGACGAGGCCTTCGCAACAGCCCTCGCCCCTTTCCTGGCTTCACGTGTTTTTTTCAAAACATATGATTTGATATCCATAAGTACGCCTCCCTGAATTAAATAATAGACGGTGTATTTTAGCATAATTAAGGGTATTAACAGAAATTACTAAATTAAACATTTTAATACCTAACTTAATTAAAAAATCTGGTATAATACCCCGACATGCCAATCTTGGAAAAACATATTGCAGAGCCAAAGATTGCATATTTCTCGATGGAAATTGGCCTGAGGGATGATATCCCCACGTATTCCGGAGGACTGGGCATTCTTGCAGGCGATACAGTAAAGTCATCTGCAGACCTTGATCTTCCTTTTGTAGCGGTCACACTGATCAGTCGCAAAGGATATTTTCGCCAGGAGATAGACAATAAAGGTCACCAGAAAGAATACCCTGCACTTTGGGAGCCTTCAAAATTGATGACTCTTGCTCCAGATAAAGTTTCAATAACAATTGAGTCCAGAAAAGTTTCTATACAAGCATGGGTTTATTTTGTTGAAAGCCCGAGAGGGGGAAGTGTCCCTGTGATATACCTTGATACAGGCCTGCAAGAAAACAGCTCTGAAGACAGAAAGTTGGCAGATCATCTCTATGGAGGCGATGATACATACAGAATAAAGCAGGAAATGATCCTTGGCATTGGCGGAGTAAGGATGCTCAGAAAACTTCGATTCAAGATAAAAAAATACCATATGAATGAAGGCCACGCAGCTTTTTTAACCCTCGAATTGCTACATGAATACAAAAAAGACATTGAAGCAGTCTGGGACGAATCCCATATATGGGATGTCGAAACGGTAAGAGACTTATGCGTGTTTACAACTCATACCCCTGTTAAGGCAGGACACGATAAATTTTCTTATGAACTTTATCACAAGGTATTTGGAGACTATTTCCCCGAGAATATTCTGAAAAAGCTTGCCGGAGAGGAAAATGTTAATATGACACTTCTCGGTTTTAACCTGAGCAAATATGTCAATGGAGTGGCTAAAAAGCACGGAGAAGTTTCACAGAGCATGTTCCCCGGGTATCAAATTAACGCTATCACAAATGGGGTACATTCATACACATGGACATCGGAAAGCTTTAAGAAAATATATGACAAATATCTTCCGGGATGGGCAAATGAACCTGAAATATTTGTGAGGATAGGGGCAATTCCCGATGATGAAATATGGGGTGCACATTTAGAAGTAAAGAAAAAACTCATCGATTATGTAAATTCTGTTTCAGATGCCAACTTAAACTATGAAAATTTGACAATAGGCTTCGCAAGAAGGGCGACTGCCTATAAAAGGGCAGACCTATTATTCTCGGATATAAAACGGCTTGAAAAGATTGGAAAGGAAAAGATACAAATTATCTATTCCGGGAAAGCACATCCAAAGGATATAAAAGGAAAAGAACTTATTGAAAAAATATATTCCTATAAAAAGACATTAAAAGGAAAAATTGAGATTGCTTTCATTCAGAATTATAATATGGAAATTGCTCTTAGGATTGTATCCGGTGTCGATATATGGTTAAATACTCCTCTTAGACCGCTTGAGGCATCAGGTACAAGCGGAATGAAAGCAGCACACAATGGTGTTGTAAATTTCAGTGTTCTTGATGGATGGTGGATCGAAGGGCACATAGAAGGATTCACAGGCTGGGCTATTGGCCCTACCCCTAAAGAAATAAAACCAGATAACAACATGAATAAAATAGATGCAGAGGATCTTTACAACAAACTCGAAAATATCATAATCCCTATTTATTATAATGACCGCAAGACATGGATAAGAATGATGCAGAACGCTATCGGGAAAAACGCCTATTACTTCAACAGTCACAGAATGATGCGAAGATATGTGACGGAGGCTTATATTAGGTAAGATTCTTTATCTTTTTACGAAATTCCAATATAGCTTCCCTCAATTTCACCTTCGATGTCTCTCCATCTTCGATTGAAGAAATCATGTCCAATAGTTCTGAATCAATGTGTTTAACAATATCTTCTTTATAATGACATATTTTCTCATACTCATCCAATAGTTTATTGACTTCAGAAACAAACGATCTTATATACAGATCATCATTTTTTCTTATAATAAGTCGCCTATGGCATTCACCTGCTATGATAAGTCTTATTTCCGTATTCAACCTTTGAAAAGGGCCTAATAAACGATGAGAAAATAACATAGTTAATACAATCACTATGACTACATAACCAATCATGATAATTATAAACAGTAAAGTGCCATGTCCAATCCGTCCACTCAACTCTTTTGTAAAGTGCGTAAAAAATGCTGTTACAAGAAGTGCCCAGAGTATCATAAGGGCAATTGAAATTCGGAGATCCTTTGAAACAAAATATTTTTGTCTAAACTGCTTTTTTTTCATTTTGTCAATCTCACTATTTTACACCCACTTTTTATAATTATATTATCCATACCATTTTTATATTTTTCTGTTATTGAAATCACACTCATCCCCTTATTTCTTCCTTCTCTCTTATTCTTGAGGTTTAGGTATTCAATTATGGTTCTTCTCCCATTTAGTTGGTAGAAAGGATTCAAGGATTCCAAGATTTTACCAACTTTCTTGGAGATGACGCTCATTATTTGGGTTAATGGAATTTAGATGGCATTTTATAACTGAATGAAAGGCATAATATGAAAGGTTTACCCAGCAAGAAAGCCCCCCCGCAATTTATGGCAGTGATGCTGACTTTTATAATCAGGCCTGAGCAGCAGCTTCTTTCTCTGCCTTCGCTTTCTCCCTGGCAGCTTTTTTAGCCTCGTATGCCAGTAATACTTCTGTATAATTAATTGTTCCTGTAATGGCAACCTTTGGACACTTGGAAACGCAAATACCACAACCTATGCATTTATCCTGATTTATGATATGCCGCTCCTTTAATTCTCCAGAGGATGCATTGACAGGACACACTTTTGCACATGAATGACAACCGATACACTTTTCAGTAATAAAAGCCTTTGGTCTTTTAGGAATATAATCCACAATTGCCTTTGTAGGACATTTTGTTACACAGAGAGCACAAACTTTACATTTATCAAGATCAATCCTTGAGAGAAAATTTTCAATTATTAAAGCATTATATGGACATACCTTTACACAAATGCCGCAGGCAATACAACCTACCTGACAATTCTTTTTTGTTGCAGGACCTTTATCCTTTGAATGGCACCTTACAAGGACTTCCTTTGCCAATGGTTGTATCTCGATAACCTTTGTTGGACATGTTTGAGCACATACTCCACAGGCTGTACATTTTGCAGGGTCTATAATTGGCATGGAGTCATCACTCATTGTGATAGCACCAAATGGACATGCACGTGAACATGATCCATAACCGAGGCAACCGTAAATACAAGCCTTGTCGCCGCCGCTGGCTATTATTGCTGCCTTACAATCCTTAATGCCTTCATATTTAAACCTGCGAACCGATTTTGAACACCCACCCTGGCAAAATACTCTGGCAATCTTTGGTTCTAATTGTTCCATTACCTTTCCCGTTATCGTAGCAACAGCTTCAGCAGTATCTTTCCCGCCAGGTGAACACAAATTCGGTGAAACTTCTGGCTTCAAGACCACTGCTTCTGCATATTGTCTGCAACCGGCATAACCACATGCACCACAGTGTGCGTGAGCCAGCACATCTGATACCTGATCAACCCGAGGATCCACCTCTACGGCAAATTTTTTGGCTGCAAAAGCAAGACCAATTCCGAAAACAGCACTAATCCCCAATAAAAATACGGCAGTAAACTTAACAGCCTGGACGAGGTCAACAGATTCTCGTGCTTCAACTCCACCACCAACCCCGAGCATGGGGAGAGGAATTTGATTGATATCAAAGTAGCTGACTAATTGAATCAGCTCAGAGAGAATTTTGGTAATGTTAAAATCAAACATGGTACACCTTCACTTAATATTATAAATGTTTTTTACATAAAGGACTCAAGGGTTCCAGGAGTCAAGGATTCAAGTGTTAAAATAATAATTATCAATGAGTAATGAAGAATTGTATAAAATTTCTTAAAAAAATATTCATTGTTAATTGATCATTTATAATTGATTATCCACTTGAACCCTCGAATCCTTGAATCCTCAAATCCTTTTATTCATAGTGTTATCAATCCTGAAAAACCCGTAAATGCAATCGCTATAAGCGCTGCCGTAATAAATGATATTGGCAATCCCCGAAATGGAGCCGGCACATCTGCAACTTCCAGTTTTTCGCGAATGCTTGCCATTATCACAAGGGCAAGTGCAAACCCCAGTCCGGAACCAAGACCAAATGCAATACTTTCCAAAAAATTATATCCCTCTCCAGCGTTAATGAGAGGAACAGCAAGTATAATGCAATTAGTGGTAATAAGGGCAAGGTAGACACCGAGTTTATAATACATTGTCGGGCTTACTTTTTTCATAATCGTATCAGCAGACTGGACAAATGCTGCGACTATACCGATAAATATAATAATCTTCAGAAATGTTATATCGAGAGGTATCATGATATATTCAAAGACAAGCCAGCTTAATGATGCACTCACGACCATAACGGAAATAAAAGTTATACTCATACCAACGGCGGTTTCCATCTTTCTAGATACTCCGAAGAAAATACAGAGCCCCAGGAATCGCGTAAAAACAAAATTGTTGATTAATGATGCTGCAACAACTAATTCAAACAGTTTGCCAAAATCCATGGTATTACCCCCGTAATATTAGACGCCTGATGCCCCTTTACCGCCATAAAATCTCATATCAATCCAGTTAAAGAATCCCATGAGTAATCCAACAGCAAAAAAACCTCCCGCAGGCAAAATCATCATAAGCAGAGGCTTTCCTACTATAATCTCAAAGCCCCAGAGAGCACCCTTGCCGAGCAATTCCCTGAAAAAGCTAATTATGATCATCGCGATAAGGAATCCTATACCCATACCGATACCATCCATGAATGACGGTACTAACTTATTCTTACTTGCAAAAACCTCAGCCCGTGCAAAAATAGATGCAAATGCCACTATAAGCTGGATATAAAGACCAATAATCCTGTAAGCCTCTCTTGCATACGCTGCAAAAACCATATCTATAATACTCACATATCCGGCAATAATAAGCATGAATATAGGAATACGAATTTTGGGATGAATAAAGTTTCTTAATAATGACACGGTTATATTAACCATTACCTGTACAAACACAACTGCTATCCCCATTAAGGTACCGTCACGCAAACTTCCTGTTACAGCAATTGATGGACACAAACTGATAGCCATCCTGAATATGGTATTTTCACCAAATATCCCGTTTCTAAATATCTCTAAATTACTTTTTTGTCTAAGACTCATCCATGCACCTCGTCAAATAATTTATCTCCGGATAATTTCTCTTTCAACATTTTTATTCCGTTTTTCACTCCGTCTTCTGTTACCGCGCGGCTTGAGATGGTTGCACCTGTTATTGCAGCAATGTTATCTTTTGTCTCTCCCTTTATTACTACAAGATTTTCAAAGCCTTTGCCTTCAAACTGGTTTAAAAAATAGTCTTTTTCTATCTCATCACCCAATCCCGGAGTTTCTTTATGTGAAAGAATCTTTACCTTTTTTAAAACAAAATTTTTATCAAGTGAAACGTAAACATTAATATAGCTGGAATAACCCTTTCCGTAACCTTCAACAACATAGCCGATATCTTTATCTTTTATACATTCTCTTATTTCTTTTACCTCACCCGTTTGCTCATCCTTGATAGTCTTGATCTTTTCTTCTTCACATGATTTCGCAATAAAATATTCAGCATGTTTATGATGCGGCTCCCAATCTCCCAGTTTCTCGATCTTGTCCGCTTCGGGCATCATTGTCCTGAGCGCCGCTTCTTTTTCCTCTTTTGCCTTTATAAACATGATAGGCGATGTCTTTGCATATACGAATGCAAGTATTACTCCGCCGACGATGTATATAATAACGAGATTAACAGTTATTTTAGCCATGTCTATTGCAGTCATTTTTTCTGCTCCTTGATCACGCCAAACATTTTTGATTTAACATTTCTATCTATTAAAGGGGCAAAACAATTCATAAGCAATATAGCAAACATTACTCCTTCAGGATAACCTCCCTTTAATCTTATCAGCATGGTAATTGCCCCGCATCCAACACCGAAAATTATCTGTCCTTTTCTGATAGAGGGACATGTGACATAATCTGTAGCCATAAAAAATGCCCCGAGTATCAAGCCGCCGCTAAGAAGGTGAATTATCGGATCTCCTGTAAAAAATCCGCTATCACCGCCAAAAATCCAGGCAAGTACACCTACCGTAGCAAGAAATGAAAAAGGTATGTGCCATGTTATATATCTTTTATAAAGGAGGATCGCTGCACCAATTAACAAAGCAATAACCGAGGTCTCACCGAGAGACCCGGCCCTGTTTCCAGTGAGTAAATGTGTATAAAGGCTCATCTTATCGCCAAAGACTTCAATAAGCTTGGCCAATCCTTCCTCTTTTAAAATACCCAAAGGGGTAGCAGTTGTATTGGCATCCAGTGCTACAAATTGCGCTGTAGGCTCATACCATATGGTCATTGCCTTGGGCCATGAAATGAGTAAAAATGCCCTGCCTAAAAGTGCGGGATTAAAAATATTATAACCTAAACCGCCAAAGAGCAATTTAGTAATAACAATCGCTATAAATGAACCAACCATGGGTATATAGAATGGCACACTCGGCGGCAGATTCAGTCCGATAAGAAGCCCTGTCAAGAAAGCGCTCCCGTCGCCTATTGTGGTCTTCTTTTTAAGACTTATTTTATAAATATGCTCTGAAAGAACAGCCGATATAATACAAAGACCCGTCACATATGCCGCCCTTGGACCAAAATAATATGCTGCCATGACAAAAGCAGGGAGGAGCGAAGCATTTACTGTCCACATAATACGGGAAACTGTTTCTTTTCCTCTTACATGCGGACTTATTGAAACTACTAATGGATGAGTTTTAGCTTCAGTTGCCATTTAGTCCTCTTTTCACGGTTTTACCTGAGATTTAGCAAGTCTTATAAATTGAACCATTGGCCTCTTTGCCGGGCAAACATAAGCACATGAACCACATTCAAAACAATCAAAGAGTTTGTTTTCTTTTGCCTCTTCAAAGAATCCTTTTTCAGAATAAATACTCAAAATTGAAGGATTAAGTCCCATTGGACAAACATCAATACAGCTGCCGCATCGTATACATGCAGAATATTCATCAGAAGAAACATATTCATCTTCCGTTAAAACTAAAATTCCTGACGTGCCTTTCACAACAGGAACATCAAGAGTCCACTGAGCAAAACCCATCATGGGGCCTCCTGCTATTACCTTTACAGCTCCGTCAACAAGACCGCCGCATTGTTCAACAACATCTGACATAAGCGTCCCGATCCGCACCTTCATGTTTCGGGTTTCTCTTATTCCATTACCCGTAATGGTGACGACCCTTTCTATTAAAGGTTTGCCATAACGGACAGCCTCATAAATTGCTAGAGCAGTTCCAACATTTTGTACGACAACACCGACATCCAAAGGAAGTCCTCTGCCTCCAATGCTTGGAACTTCTCTTCCGTTTATAGCTTTTATCAGCATTTTTTCAGCACCCTGGGGGTATTTTATCTCAAGTGGAATGATTTCAATATTTTGCCCTGAAGCAGCGGACGTCATTTTCTCTATGGCGTCAGGTTTATTTACCTCAATGCCTATGTACCCTTTATCTACTCCAAGAGATTTCATAATAATTTTCAAACCTTCCACTACTTCCCCGGGATGCTCTACCATGAGTCTGTGGTCAGCAGTCAGGTAGGGTTCACACTCGGCGCCGTTAATTATGACTGTGTCTATAGGTTTTTCTTTTGGGGGTGATAGTTTCACATTTGTAGGGAATGCCGCTCCTCCCATACCGACTATTCCTGCATCTCTTATAATAGTCCTGATATCGTCAGAGCCCAGATTCATATAATCCGTATTTTCCTTGAAAGATATTGCCTCATCCTTCCCGTCGCTTTCAATAACTATTGATGTTACCATTTTGCCTATTGTCGTGGGGAAATCAGCTATCGCTATTACTTTGCCCGAAATAGAGGAGTGTACGGGGGAAGAAACAAAACCTGTTGTGGAACCGATGATCTGACCTTTTTTTACTTCATCACCAATGTTAACTTCTGGTTTTGCTGGTGCCCCTATATGTTGACTGACTGGGACCACTATTCTTTGAGGCAGATTTGCTTGTGTGATAGGTTTTCCAGAAGATAATTCTTTATAATACTTAGGATGAATGCCTCTTTCAAAAGTTACAGTTTTACTCATTTCTATTCCTTAATATAATGAGCTGCCTGAAAATTCAAGAAGATTTTTAAATTATGTTTATAGTAGTATAAATTATACTTTTTAAGGAGAATTTAAATAAAACGTATATAGATACCATTTTTGAAAATTTATGTCAAGTAATAAATGTATATCTTTTATATTTAATGCATAATAACTCTCAATATAATAGTAAAATTATCTCTATCTGTTTATAAAACATATGTTTTTTTCTGCGCTTTTAAGACTGTTCATTAACATCCCTTACTGTGAGAATCTCCTAGCATTTTTCTTGCCAGATACTTTACAAGGTGTACCACGTATGATAGACTAAGATATGCCAAAGAAAAAATTCTATTGGTTTTTAACTGCGCTGTTAGTAATAGGGGTTCTGGTAATATTAAATTACAATGAAGGAAATGTAAAGATCAGCCCCTCTTATCAATCCTCCACAATGCAACAATTAAATCTCACTCATAAAGAAGATAATACTGTCAAATGGGAACTATCGGCTAAAAATGCAACGTTTCCCAGGGGTAATAAAGAAGTTTTTCTTGAATCTTTGGGACTTAAAATAAATCACTCTCCTGTAATATACCTTACCAGTGGAAGCGGTATTTACAAAATCGAGAAGGGATACTTTATTCTCAAAAAGCCTGTCGAATTAAACATAAAAGATGCAAAATTTATGACAAATTCTCTAAAATGGAACAGTAAGAATGAATTAATAACCACAGACGATGCTATTAAGTTTATCGGCAAAACTTTCCTTATTGAGGGAAGAGGTCTTTCTGCAAAAACAAAACAACAAGAAGTAAGGATACTGAATAATGTTGAGGCCATTTTTTATCGTTAATTGTATTCTCACAATTTTTATACTATGTTTTGCTGCACATGCCGCCCCTCTTATTGAACAGGCTGAAAAAAAACCAATAATTATCACATCTCAAACCCTCACAGCAGATAACAAAAATAATACTGCCATATTCGAAGGCTCGGTCGTTGCAAAAACCGACGACATAACAATCTATTCAGACAAGATGACGGTTTTTTATGACAATTCTGAGAGTAGGATCAAGAAAATACACGCCATCGGAAATGTAAAGGTACACAGAAATGAAAGGGCAATATTTTCAAATGAAGCTACATATCTTGACGATGAAGAAAAAATCATTTTTACTGGAGACCCAAAAGCCGTCGAAGGAGAAAACTTAATAACTGGAACCCAGATAATCTTTTTTTTAAAAGATGATCGCGCTTTGATAGAGGGAAGCAGAGTCATTCTACAAAATAAACAAGGGCAGAAATAATGCATTCTCTTGAAGTCAACAAACTAAAAAAATGTTTTAATGGGAAACCCGTTGTCTCTGACATCTCTTTACATATTAGCTCAGGAGAGGCTGTTGGGCTTCTTGGACCAAATGGAGCTGGAAAAACTACAACATTCCATATGATACTCGGTCTGATAAATCCTGATTCAGGTGTAACATACCTCGACGGTGAAAACATTAATAGCTTTCCAATGTACAAAAGGGCAAGAAAAGGGATCGGTTACCTACCCCAAGAAGCCTCCATTTTTAGAAAATTAAAAGTCGAAGATAATATCAAAGCAGTTCTCGAAACAACAGATATAAAAGAAATAGATAAACAGGAAAAAGTGAAATCCATCCTTCAAGAATTCAATCTCATGCCTTTATCCAAGAGATTCGGTTATCAATTATCTGGCGGCGAACGCCGAAAAGTAGAGATAGCAAGAGCTATAGCTGTTGACCCTGTCTTTATATTACTTGATGAACCATTTGCCGGAATAGACCCACTTGCCGTTAATGAATTAAAAAAAACAATAAGACAACTTACAGATAAAGAAATCGGCCTGATAATAACAGATCACAATGTGCGTGATACTTTATCAATAACTGACAGAGCCTATATAATAAATGACGGACAGATTCTGGCACACGGGGCACCAAATGATCTTATTTCCAATGAGCTGGTAAAAAAAACCTATCTTGGAGAGGAATTCAGATTATAAATGGCACAAGAACAAAAACTCGAACTCAGACTTTCTCAGAAATTAATACTCACACCACAACTTCAGCAATCAATTAAGCTTTTGCAATTACCCCTTCTTGAACTTTCCCAAGACATTAACCAGGAACTTATGAATAATCCAATGCTTGAAGAAAGTTCAGAAAGAGAGCCTGAAGATAAAAAAACATCATCCGAAAAGGCTCAAGATGAAGAATCGTTTCGAGAACCCTCCGACGATATAGAAGCACCACTTGAAAAAATATTTGGTTTTACTACAGACAATTACTTTGAAGAGCGGGAAAGCGACGGCAGAGACTTTGGCTATTTCTATGAAGGTATTGAGGAAATATCATCTCCTTTTGAACGTAATAGAAAAAAAGTTGACTTATATGAACACCTTCTCTGGCAGCTCAGACTATCTAATACTTCTGAAACAATTGGCAAAACCGCTGAAATAATCATCAATAATCTGAATGGCGATGGCTATCTTCAAGCATCTCTCGATGAGATTGCAAAACTTGCAGAAGTTGAAATAAAAACTGTCGAAGAAGCCTTGTCATTAGTTCAGGAATTTGACCCTTCAGGGGTTGGTGCCAGAAATCTCCAGGAATGTCTCATTCTTCAGTTAAAATTATTGGAACTTCAGGGAACACACGTAGAAAAAATTCTTACCGAAGGCTTTTCCGAACTTGAAGGGAAAAAATTCAAACAGCTTGCATCAAAGCTGAAGACATCAATTGATGAAATACTCACCGCAGTAAAAATTATTGAAGGGCTCGAGCCACGACCAGGGAGAAATTACTCAGGTGACGAGCCCATTCATATAATTCCTGATGTATTTGTAGAAGAATCTGACGGTAAATTCATCATCACATTAAATGATGAAGGTATTCCGAAGCTCAGGTTGTCAAATTACTATAGAAAACTTTTAACCAATAAAAAGTTACTGGGTCCGGAGGAAAAACAATTTTTAGAAGAAAAACTTCGCTCCGCTATATGGTTACTGAGAAGCCTTGATCAGAGAAACAGGACAATATACAAAGTAACAGAAAGTATCCTGAAGTTCCAGGAAGATTTCTTTAGAAAGGGTTTTGAATATCTCAAGCCCCTGAATCTGAAGGATATTGCGGAAGACCTAGGTTTGCACGAAAGCACAATAAGCAGAGTAACATCCAACAAATATCTTCAATGTCCTCAGGGACTCTTAAATTTCAGATTCTTTTTCAGCAATGCGGTTCCAACAACAAAGGGAAATATCTCGTCATCAACTGTTAAAGATATTATAAAGCAAATCATTTCGGCGGAAGACCCTGAGGCACCGCTTAATGATAAAAAAATAGTTGAACTACTGAAGGACATGGGTATAAATGTAGCCCGCAGAACAGCAGCAAAATACAGAGAAGAATTGAAGATTCCATCCCATATAAAACGAAAAAAATGGTTCTGATTTTGTTATTCGTTATTCGTTAATATTTTTTTTCCAAATAAACATTAACGAATAACAAATGACGCTTTTTTTCAAAAAAAAGGAGGAAGCGGAATGAACATAATCATTAACTGCAGACAAATGGATTTAACAAAGAATCTGAAGGATTACGCAGAAGAGAAAATAGGTAAATTTAAAAAATATCTCGTTAATATTACTGAAGCATCGGTTACTTTAAGTGTTGAAAAATACAGGCATAAAGCAGAAGTTCTTCTAAAAGTTAACGGCTCATTAATACAGGCGGAAAGCATAACCGGTGAAATGTATTCATCCATTGATGAAGTAGTGGAAAAACTTGCACGCCAGGTCAAGAAATTTAAAGAAAAGACTATTTCACAGAGAAAAAACAAAAGCAAATCAGTAGCTCCTCCGGAATCAAAGGTGACTATTCCTTCTATAATTAAAAACAAATCTTATGATATTAAACCAATGAGCATAGAAGAAGCTGCTATGCAGATGGACCTATTAGATAAAAATTTCTTTGTATTTACAAATGCCTCATCAGGGAATATCAATGTCTTATACAAAAGAAATGATGGAAACTTTGGACTTATAGAACCCATAAAATGAGTTCATCCAGCAAAAATCGCCTTTTTACGATAATTCTGACCGGGCTTTCAGGTTCGGGAAAAAGTGTGGCTCTCAAAACTTTTGAGGACAGTGGCTTCTTTTGTGTCGACAATCTTCCTTTGACGCTTATTGAAACATTTGTCAATCTTAGCAACAGAACACCAACGGTATCAAAAATCGCTATCGGAGTTGACATTAGAGAAAGAAAATTTTTGACTGATTTTTCTCATACAATTTCAGCCTTAAGAAAAAAATACAGAATAGAAATTATATTCCTTGAGGCAACAAATGAAACTCTCATGAGAAGATTTAAGGAAACAAGACGACCTCATCCTCTTGGTTACAAAGACCTAAAAAGAGCCCTCAGCAGGGAGGCAAAACTGCTCTCACCTATAAGAAATGAAGCAAACACAATCATTGACACGTCTTCTTTGTCGCCTCATCAACTGCGAGAATATATCACAGACTTTTATTTAAAAACAGGATCAAAAGAAATGACTATCAATCTCCTTTCTTTTGGTTATAAATTCGGTATACCATTAGAGGCAGACCTCTTGTTTGATGTAAGATTCCTGCCAAATCCCTATTTTATTGAAAAACTGAAAGCATTCCCAGGGACATCAATAAAAGTAAAAAAATTTGTTCTATCTCAGAAAGACACCAAAGAATTTTTTAATAAACTCTATCCTCTGCTCAATCACATTATTCCACTTTACAAAAAAGAAGGCAAAAGTTATCTCACAATAGGCTTCGGATGTACAGGCGGTCAGCACAGATCACCCGCTATTGTCCAAGAAATTGAAAAGAATTTAAAAAAACAAAAACTAAAAACAACAGTAACTCACAGGGATATGCAAAAGACATCTTGATGGTTTATCTCGATAACAATGCCACAACTCCTTTAGCTTCAGAGGTTGTCAATGCAATAGAAACATGTCTAAGAGGAAATTTTGGTAATCCTTCAAGCATGCACTTTTGGGGAGAAAAAGCAAGAAAGGCTGTAGAAGATGCTAGAAGACATGTTTCGGAATTAATAGGAGCAAAACCGGATGAAATAATCTTTACATCGGGAGGCACAGAAGCAAATAATATGGCCATCTTCGGGACTGCATTTAGATTTAAATCAGGCCATGTTATCACATCCTGCATAGAACATCCTTCTATATTAAGTCCGTTAAAATATCTTGAAAATCTCGGTTACAGGGTAACATATCTTCCGGTAGACAGATATGGTTTTGTCAGTCCCGATCTTTTGAGAAAAAATGTAAGAAAAAATACTTTCCTCATAACAATTATGCATTCAAATAATGAGACCGGAACTATTCAGTTCATTAGCGATATTGGAAAAATTGCAAAAGACAGAGGGATTACTTTTCACTGCGATGCAGCACAGTCTATAGGCAAGGTACCAGTCAACGTGAGAAGATTGAATGCCGATATGCTCACCATAGTCTCACACAAATTTTACGGGCCAAAAGGAATAGGAGCCCTTTACAAAAAAAACGGGATAACAATAAAACCAATTCTTTACGGCGCATCTCATGAGAAGGGGCTAAGACCCGGGACAGAAAATGTCGCCGGTATTGTAGGACTTGGAAAGACATCAGAAATTGCAAGGAAAGAGATAAAATTAAGAGTGCAAAGTATGAAACACTTATCAAGCATGCTTTATACAGAACTCCGCAAACAGATACCTGGCATTAAACTCAACGGACATCCAACAAAACGTCTTCCGAATACACTGAATCTGTCATTTCCAGATGTTACAGGATCACTTTTATTGAACAGGTTAAAAAATGAAATTGCCGCCTCCACCGGATCCGCCTGCCATGAAGGCAAACACACTCCATCTCATGTGCTCAAGGCAATGGGGGTCAGCTATAAAGATGCGTTTTCAGCAATAAGGTTCAGTCTCGGCAAGGATAACACCGAAGCCCAGATAAAAAAAGCGGTAAAGGCTATTGTAAGAGCTTATAGAAGTCTTAATACATCAGCATCGAATTCACACAACTAAATAATACCTAAATTGAGCGATTCTTGACTACTATCAGCTACAAAAACGCTCAATTTAGGTCTAAGATATGGTAAAATTTAGGGCAAAGTAAAGATGTATAAGGATTATGCCACAACATCCTTTTTTATAACAGATTATGGAAAAACGAATAACAAAAGAATAAGCCCGAGCATTTAAGATTCGCTGGGAAATAGTCAACAAGGTTGAAAAACAGGAACTGAGAGAGACCCCTCCTGCTGAGAAATTGCGTCAATTGGCTACGCTTATGGACTGGGTAAAAGATTTTAGATGGGATGATCTTCTGAAGGCTGAAGAAACTAATGTTAGAGAACGATGGATTAAATTAAAGAACCTCTGTCATGTCTGAAAACGGATCATCGAGATTACCCTTTGCTGTTCTACAAGATTTTATAAGCTGGTTAAGGGCTGAAGGGGTTCCAGGTATTGTGATTGGTGGAGTGGCAGCATCTATTCTTGGCCGACCTCGGGTGACCAGAGACATTGATGGACTCATAATTATTGATGTAGTCCATTTGGAAAATTTTATCAGTAATGGAACCCAGTTCGGTTTTATTCCCCGCATCAAAGATATTCTTGTTTTTGCCCACAAAAACTCGATAAATTTATTATCAAATTATGCATATGGTTTTGAATAAAAAATATGAACAGGTACATTGATTAAAAATTACGTTTAAGGTATCGAAAAATAAATTTTTTCACAACATCTGCATTATTTTAAATGCATTTTTTGGGTTAATATATTATGTAAAATTTAACTATTTACAATTCTAAAGTAGTGGTTTATAATTGTAATTATGGAAATAAAAAGAATCGTTTACAATGAGTTATTACGAGAGATAGATAAGCCTTATATTTCTATTATTATAGGCCCTCGGCAGATCGGAAAAACTTTTTTGTTAAAACAAATCGAACAGGAATGTAAGCGCAGAAAGTTGAGAACAAAATTTTATAATCTTGAAGATCCGAGAGACTTGCATTATTTTGCTGGTTCCGATGAACAAATTATAGATAAACTAAATGAACCATTAGATGTGGTTCATATCGATGAGTTTCATTACTTAAAAAATGCAACAAAAATATTTAAAGTTATATATGATTCAAAAAGAAAGATCAAAATCTTTGCATCAGGATCTTCCTCCATGCAGATACATAAACATCTCAAAGAAAGTCTGTCAGGCCGATATCGCCTCACTATCGTATATCCACTCTATTATAAGGAAGAAAAAAAGATACCGGCATTTACCCTGAATGAATACCTAAGATATGGTGGACTTCCCGGGCTTATCCATGAGGAAAGTCCTGAAGATAAAATGGCTCTTCTGCAAAATATTTTAGAGACCTATTTATTAAAGGATATTAAGTCATTGATAAAGGAAGAAAATATCAGGGCTTATAATCATCTTCTCTATTCTATAGCTCAATCGCAGGGCTCTCCTGTCCCTGTGGCGAGTTTGGCAAGGGAAGTAGGATTATCCGAACCGGCGGTGAAATATCACCTTGAGTTGATGGCTCAAACATATGTATGCTATCCGTTGGAAAGTTATTCAAAAAATCTGGCTAATGAACTGAAAAAGGTTAGAAAATATTACTTATATGACATCGGAATGCGCAACAGCATTCTTAATGATTTTTCTTCTATTGATACCCGTCAGGATAAAGGCGTTATTCTGGAATCCTTTGTTTTCCTGAGTATCATCAAGCAATTGAAACCTAACATGGAGGTTAAATTCTGGAGAACAAGACAGGGAGATGAGGTGGATTTCATACTGCTTAAAAACCGTATTCCGGTCCCTGTGGAAATAAAATATCAGGCATCCGGTAAACAGATCCCCAAAGGCATGCAAAAATTTCTCCAAAGGTATAAAGAGGCCCTTTATGGAATAGTTATCACAAAAGGTGGTAAAGGTAAGATTGGATTCGACAATCGGGTAATAAAACTCATGGATTGGCATGAAGCAGAAACAATAGATTATCTACAGAGTATTGAATAAAAAAGCGTGGACCGTTTGAAATTACTCTCCACGAAGAAATGTCTTGCTTATTCAGAGATAAAAAACTGTAATATCTGCACGAGCTATTGTAAAAACTTACTCGAGTTTTTAATAAATAAGCCTTAAAGTGAAGTTAAATTTTTTAAGTATTGAATTTCCAACCTATTTCTTACCTAGAAATGCCTTGAAAATCAAGACAAACCGGCGATGCTGAATTTAAAAAAGTAGAACATTTATCAGATATTTACCAGGTATAACTCTCATCATTAACAGATTATTTCATAATCTCCGACCACTTATTTTAATTATAGCTTGAGAAACTCAGCCGGACTGTAAATTTTAATATTTCTGTAACTTCCCAGCGACAAAAGGTGAGCCCGGTCTCCGGTGACTATATAATGAGCTTGTCCTGCAACCGCACATTCAATAATCCTGTTATCAGAAGGATCCTTTTTGATCACTGAAAGAACAATATCGGATTTAATCACGGTTGCAATTTCTTTTATATACGATATCGCTTCAGAAGTCTGCCTTTTTGACCACCTGAATTTTTTCTTTAAAATAAATTCGATTTCTTTCAAGATATCCTTTGATATGATTATTTCAAAAGGCACTAATGCTGCAAGCCTTAAAATCTCCTCACAATTACCGCCAAAAAGTATAGCCGAGATATAGACGTTGGTATCAAGGACCACTCTCACTTTTTGACCTTGCGATAATCATGAACAAGCCTATCGACCTCTTCTTCCGTTGAAATGCCAAGTTGTTGAGCTGTTTTCAATCCCCACTGGCGAATCTGAAGCCACCGCTTGTCATTTATATACTTCCGAAGAGCTTCCCTGAACAATTCGCTTTTTGTACGTTTTTCTTCTTTAACGATATCTTCAACCTCCTTAACCATATCGGGAGGAAGTGAAAGGGTCATTATCTTTGTCGTTCTCATAATATCACCTCTTTGGTATTACTTAGTAATACTATAATTATACCGCAATATGAAATAAAAAGTTAATACATGTTGTACAAGCAGAACATAAGGTTATCCGAAAGTGCGAACCGAATCGGTTATTTTTGTATAATAGCTGGTTTTGGAAGAAAAATACGGATGCCTTAGTTCAATATAGCCGCAGGAGCTATTGTAAAAGCTTACAAGAATCTTTGAAGTCTGTTTCCTTTACAGGCCCGTATACGGTCAGCGCAAAAGGATTATTGCCTACAAGCCTTTGAGCAAGAGCCTTAACCCGTTCAAGGGTTATGGACTCCACTATTTTTATGATTTCTTCAGGAGAAAAATATTTCCCATAATATATCTGCTGTTTGGCTATGTTCGTCATTTTATTACTTGTCGACTCAAGGGCAAGAAGAAGATTGCCTTTCAGCTGAGATTTTGCCCTTTTAAGCTCCTTCGCGGTAATAGAATAAGAAAGGTTCCTCATTTCATCGATGGTAATACTAATAACATCTCTAACATGCTTCCTATCTGTGCCCGCATACACTGCCCAGAGACCGGTGTCGGAGAAAGACACATTATAAGAATATATGGAATATACAAGTCCCCTCTTCTCCCTTATCTTTTGGAAAAGCCTTGAGCTAAAGCCGGATCCAAGTATCGTATTAAGCAAATGCATTGCATACCGATCTTTGTTGTTATATGGAATACCTTCAAGGCCTAGACATATATGTGATTCTGACAGTTTTTTGGTAACTATATTTAGCTTGCTCGTAAACTTCTGGGTCAATGCATTTTTCTGCTCTCCATTTCTTTTCAAACTGCCTATGCCTTGATTGAGATATTCAATAAGCTTTTTTTCATTAAAACTTCCGCTACATGCTACAATGATATTTTCTATGCCATAAAATCTCATTATATAATTAAGAAGGGCTTCTCTTGTAAATGACTCAATAGTTGTTTTTTTACCAAGAACAGGAAGTCCAAGTCCTTCTTCTCCCCATATACTTTTACTGAAGAGCTCGTGAACACAGTCAGCGGGTGTATCTTCAACCATTTTTATTTCCTCGTTTATTATGTTTTTTTCTTTTTCTATATCAGGCTCAGGAAAAGTTGAGTGTAGAAATATATCTGTTAAAAGTCCCACGGCTTTCTCCATATATTCATCAAGAACCTTTACATAAAATATTGTATATTCAGATGAAGTTAGGGCATTTAATTCTCCACCAAGTGAATCTATCTCCATCGCAATGTCTTCCGCTGTGTGATTGTTCGTCCCTTTAAAAAACATATGTTCAATGAAGTGGGAAATACCATTATTGTCACGGTGTTCATTTCGTGAACCAACCTTCACCCATATGCCAATACAAAGTGAATGAACCTCTTGCGCCGTTTCTATCACAACAGGGATATTATTGTCGAGCAAAATTTTTTTAAACATATTGGACTAATGATAATTTCTAGCCTCGAACAAACCCAATAGGCTAACCTTCGAAGCGTTTAAACGGTTGAAACTGACAGAACGGCCAATAATTCCTGAATACTTTATTATCGATCTGAAATTTGTAATTTGATTATTGCAGTTTTATGAGTTTATCTGCTAGAGTTCTGACTTCATGGCAGCCTGACCCTTAACCGCCTCTTTTCTGCTTAGGCGTATCCTGCCCATTTTATCTATTTCGATGACCTTGACAAGGAGTTCTTCTCCTTCTTTCAGTACATCTGAAACCTTTGCAATTCTTCTCTCGGAAATTTGCGATATGTGAAGTAGACCTTCTGTACCCGGTAATATCTCTACAAATGCACCAAAATCCACTATTCTCTTCACTTTTCCCATATAAAGTTTTCCAACCTCGGCTTCAGCAACTATTCCTTTAATGATATCTATTGCCTTTTTTGCTGAATTTTCATCTATTGATGCAATATTTACATTGCCTGTATCATCAATATCTATCTTTACGCCCGTCTGCTCGACTATACCTCTAATAACCTTGCCTCCTGTTCCAATAACATCTCTAATTTTATCGGGCTTTATCTTCATAGTAAAAATTCTCGGTGCATGTGTTGCAAGACTGTCTCTCGGGCCTGCAAGGATCTCTGACATCTTCTTTAATATATAAATTCTTCCCTTTCTTGCCTCTTCCAATGCATTTTCCATAATTTCTTTGGTTACACCGATTATTTTAACATCCATTTGAAATGCTGTAATACCATCCTCCGTACCGGTAACTTTAAAATCCATATCACCAAGATGATCCTCCAAGCCAAGTATATCTGTAAGAATAACAACTTTTTCATCCTCTTTTATAAGTCCCATTGCAATACCTGCAACAGGAGCTCTAATAGGTACCCCTGCATCCATAAGTGAAAGTATTCCCCCGCATACAGTAGCCATAGAGGATGAACCATTCGATTCCAGTATATCTGCAACTACTCGTATCGTATAAGGAAACTCGGATTTCTGTGGAAGTACAGCCTTTATTGCCCTCTCAGCCAGCATCCCATGACCGATTTCCCTTCTTCCCGGCGAACGGAGGGGCTTTACTTCTCCTACACTAAACGGGGGAAAATTATAATGAAGCATAAATGCCTTTTTCGATTCACCTTCAAGTGCATCGATTCTTTGTTCGTCTTCTGCTGTTCCAAGTGTAACTGCAGCTAAACACTGGGTTTCCCCTCTCACAAAAAGGGCTGAACCGTGTGTTCTTGGAAGGATTCCCACATCAGAACTTATCTTTCTTATCTCATCAGGTTTTCGACCATCAGCTCGTATACCCTGTTTCAGGATCATATTTCGTACAAGGTCTTTTTCCAGTTTGTTAAAAATAAAGGCAAGGTCTTTTGAGATATCATCTTCATCCGTATTGAGATTCGCTATCACATCCTTAAGGATATTGTTAAGAGCATCCTGTCTTCTTAATTTATCTGGAATAACAATTGCCTGTTTTATTTTTTCAAGTGAGAGCTCTGCAACTGAATTCATTAGCTTTTCATCCAGTTCCGGTTTTGTAACAGCCCTTTTCGATTTTCCCACTAAAAACACAAGTTGCTTTTGAAGAGCGACAATTTTTTTTATCTCCTCGTGTGCAACATCAAGGGCTTCAAGCAATACCGATTCTGTAATCTCAAGTCCTCCACCCTCGACCATGAGAACAGCTTCTTCCGTACCGGCAACTACAAGTGTAAAATCACACTCTTCACTCTCTTCTAAGTCAGGATTTATGACAAATGAACCACTGAGGATACCTATCCTTACGGCACCAACAGGAGATTCAAATGGTATATCAGATATACTAAGAGCAGCAGACATGCCGATAATACCAAGGATATCTGATATGTTTTCATCCCCAAAGGACAATACAGATACAATTCCTTGAGTCTCTGAATAAAATCCATCAGGGAAAAGCGGCCTGATAGGCCTATCAATTAAGCGGGAAATAAGGACTTCTTTTTCACTGGGTCTGCCTTCCCTTTTGAAAAAACCTCCAGGAATTTTTCCGGCAGCATATGCCTTCTCTTGATAATCTATGGTGAGGGGGAAAAAATCTACATCTTCTTTTGCTTCTTTTTTGGCAACAGCCGTTGCTAAAATAACGGTATCGCCGTATCTGACGATAACAGAACCGTCAGCCTGTTTGGCAAAAAGTCCTGTTTCAAGATAAAGAGGTTTTCCTTTAACTTCAATCTCAACATTTGTCATTCATATCACTTTCTTAATCCAAGCTGTTTAACAAGCTTTTCATATCTTTGTCTATCAACCGCTTTTAGATAACCCAAAAGTTTGCGTCTTTGCCCAACCAGTTTCAAAAGACCTCTGCGTGAGTGATGATCTTTTTTATGTGTCTGGAAATGTGAATTCAAAACATTCAACCGCTCACTTATGAGGGCTATTTGAACTTCCGGTGACCCTGTATCACTATCATGCAATTTGTACTGACTGATTATATTTTCCTTATGCTGTTTTGCTAAAGCCATACTGCCACCTTTCTTTTTTAACAGATTAAAATTTAACACATATCCAATCAGTATGTAAAGCAGCCTGGTTAAGCTATTTAATCACCTTGTTTAATTATATAATATTCAAGTAAAAAAACACAGTTGAAGCAATGAAAATGTGACGTGTAATATGTTCCGCATATCGAGTCGATTTGACCTATAATTCTTTTTTATAAAAATTTATACCCTCTTGCATTTTCTTATTTCGGTTCCCGTTTTTTTGGTTTATACAGATATATCCATGCAGATATCAACACGAGTAACATTGTCATTATTAGAATTACATATGGTGGAAGGTCAACGTATACAATCTTTTCCACATAATGAATGA
>CAYFXR010000222.1:0-5525 GCA_964347155.1 uncultured Nitrospiraceae bacterium
AAAAGCACTTTTAATCAATGTACCTATGCATATTTTTATTCAAAGTCATATGCATAATTTAATAAAAAATTCATCGAGTTAAATAAATTTTTGAGCAATGTCTGCATTATTTGGGTTAATGCTATTTAACCTTAATATCACGGAAAAGGAAATGCTTACAAAGCGAAAGATACTAGTGTGCTTTCCTGTGGCGAAGGTGCAAGCTATTGAAAAATCTATCCCTAATGAATAAATAGATGATGTATATGTATATTAAAACGAAACCTACTATCAATATGATAAGTGGTATCAAAAGGATAGCTAAAATGAATAACTCTGTAAAACTGAGTCCAAACATGTACGTCCTCCTCAGAAATATGGGTTAATTCAAAGTCTTTTCTCACGAAGGATTTGCCTTATAGTTTTATCTATATTATTATTTTATCACTAAATGCTGAGCTTGTCGAACTATTGCAAATTCTCTAAAAAGCCTGGTTAGCATAAGAAGGAATATTTTCAGATAAAATCGTCATGAAGAAAAATATTTTTTTGACAGGGGCGCCTTCTTCGGGAAAGACTACTGTGATAAAGAAAGTGATCGCAAACCTTGAATTCCCCGCAAATGGTTTTTATACGGAAGAGGAAAAAATAGCCGGGAAAAGGATTGGTTTTTTAATGAGGACACTTGACGGCAGAACGGGATACCTTGCTCATCAGGACATACCATCTGATTTTCATATAAGACGATACGGAGTTAGTATTGAGAATATTGAATCCATTGCTGTTCCTTCAATCACTCCCTTAAATAGGAATATTATAATACTTGATGAGATCGGCAAGATGGAATGTTTTTCTAAAATTTTCAAACAGGCTGCTATCAATGCTCTTGGATCGCCGAATATCGTTGTAGGCACAATTACCTTTGGCGGTGATGATTTCATTCTGGGAATAAAAAAAAGGGAAGATATAGAAATACATGAAGTGACCTTGAATAACAGAAATTCACTGCCAAATTTAATATTAAATAAAATTTCAAGCATTATTCAAATAGTGCCGTAGTACAACAGAGCAAAAGTGCAGAAGTACAGCAGTGTAAATAAAACATAGTATCATAGTTGTTACATAATTTAATATTTACATAATTTAATACTTGACATGTAAGTGATATTTTAATAAAGTCAACTATGCCTCCGATAATTGCATTTTTTAAATTTATTCAAATATGATTAAAGGAGAGATGAATGTTAGAAGGTAAAAGGAAGTTTAAAAGATTTGATCTCCCTCTTGTTGTAGCTTTTAGACCAACTTACGGATCAACTGAGTATAACATGGGATTAATGAAAAATTTTTCCTATGAAGGACTTAGCCTTGAAGCATATAATTTTTCCTTTATCCCGCATGAAAACCTGGAGTTAAATCTAAAATTTCCCCAATGTGGAACTTTTTTTTCTCTTTTTGGTAGTGTTGTATGGAAAAAGCAGAGGGATGATAAATGCATGGCTGGAATTAAACTTAAATTCATGGATAAAGAAACTCAAAATCATTTGTTGGAAAAAATATCCTCCCAAGGGAATATTCTTATAAATAATATTTTGTTTAGTAAAGACGTTGATTATAAGATTAAGGATGAGACTGAAGTAAAGTCTGTATCAAAACCGGTGAAGCATAAAAGAAAATCCTTAAAAAAATCCGGCAAATTAGGTTTTACAAAACAGTATCTTAAAAGCGGCTCTAAATGTAAAGTAACGTTCAGGCTACCGAAGGATGCTGCACCTGATGCAAAACATGTCACAATAGTTGGTGATTTTAATAAATGGAATACAACAAAAACGAAAATGAGACGACTTAAGAGTGGAGATTTTCTTGCAACCCTGGAATTACGCTGCAAAAGAGAGTATAAATTCAGGTATCTTATTGATGGTAATCGTTGGGAGAATGATTGGTGTGCCGACAAATATATTCCCAACAATTTTGGATCTGATGACTCAGTAGTGATTGTGTAATTAATACCTAAATTGAGAGATTTAATTTCATAAAGATGTGCAAGGCAGGTGAAAAAATACATAGCGATACCTCTGGTATGTACCATACGGTTCATACCCTCTGTGCAGTTATTGTCTTTCTATTGTAATCTTCACTCGTTAACCCAAAAAAATGCATTTCAAATAATGCAGGCTTTGTGAAAGAAATTATTTTTCGATACCTTAAATGCAATATTAATTGATCGAGTGTGTATATTTTTATTCAAAGCCACATGCACAATTTAATAATAAATTTATCCCGTAAAATATTTGCTATTAACGGGATAAATCGAGTTAAATAATTTATTGAGCAATGTCTGCATTATTTGGGTTAAGTGAAAGACTAAATATAGCAGTAAGGCAATTCCAATATCCAATCGCATTATGAATTTTTGAACCTGTATTGCACATCTATCTAATATAAAAATCGCTCAACTTAGGTATTGATTAATTGTGTACTTTGGCACTATGGAACTGCGGGACGAAAAAACTCTATCAGGCTGTCGCGTAGATTTGCGATATGTCCCCCCGAAACAATACCGGGTGTCAGACCGTAATTCCTGGCCGTTTCTGCAGTGGCAGGGCCAACAGCAGCTATCATCACTCCCTGAAGTGATTCCAGCAGGTTAAGGCCCGTTTGATCTGCTCCTTTTAAAAGGAATCGGACAGCGGTGGGATTGGTGAGAGCAACGGCATCGAGCTTACTGCAGAAGACCTCTTTAACCATATCTGCACTTGTATCAACAACCATCCGGTAACCGTCCACCTCGCTCACCGTGGCTCCCAGTTCCCTAAGTCTTTCAGGGAGGTAGCGGGATGCATCTTCTACCCTTACAAGTAAAAACCTTAAACCGGAAACATCCTGAAGTCCATCAATAACCCCCCGGGCTGTATGAATTCTCGGAATATAGTTGATTTCTATACCTTTCTTTTTCAAAGCCGAGGCTGCCCCTGAGCCTATGGCCGCGATCTTGCGGCCGATGAGGTCTGCCTGATCGCCTAAAAGTTCGTTAAAACGATCCAGGAAATTTATCACACAATTGCTACCGGAAAAGATGATCCAATCAAAACGGTTTATGTGCCGGATAACCTCGTCCATGGGACTATATAGTGCAGGCGGGGCAATTCTCAATTTAGGAAACTCCAATACCTCTGCACCATGCCTTTGAAGGACGTTAAAGAGCGGGTTGGATTCGGGTCTGGCTGGGGGAACCAGTATGCGTTTGCCGGTCAATCTCTTTTCTTTGGATTCAATCATATGGTCATCAATTCTATGAAATATGTAAAGTCTGTGGAAATTATTTTAATAGAACTCTCATAATTTTTCTGATAAATGTAAAAGTTCAGAAAAAGCTGTAAGATTTCAGTTATAAGTGATGAGCAGAAATGGAGGGACGAAGAAGAGATTTTTGAGAGCGAATTTATTTTTTACTTTTACTGGAAAATATGCTTTACTATGAATTAATTGTTAGGGAAGGAAGAAAATAAATGCCCAAAAAAGATGTAACATATAAGCTTTCTAGCTTGTCAACTTTTATGGATCAGAAGACTAATCTGGAAGAAAACATTCAAGAGATTACCGTGAAAGCTGCAAAGATACTGAATGTACAGAATTGTTCAATCATGCTTCTCAAGGATGAGGAAAATCCCGATGATATTACACTTCGTGTTTTCGCACATTCAGGTTACCTTCCTGCAGCTGCAAACCGTGAGGCAATAAAGATAAAAGAGGGAATATCTGGTTATATTGCAGCTACCGGTGAATCATTATTTGTTGAAGATATAGATAAGTCCCAATTTGCCTCTATTAAAAGAGGCAGATATCAAAGTAAAGGTTTTATCGCAGCACCAATAGTCATTCATGACAAAATAGTCGGGGTTATTAATGCTAATACACCTGTTAGAAGACAAAATGTTAACAAAAAGGATCTGGAACTTCTAAAAGTTATTGCCCTTTTAATAAGCAAGTCTATACAGGTAATTCAATTGCAGAATTTGCTGAGATCAGGTTATGCCCGATTTGCATTAGCCAAGGAGAAGAAATCGCAATTGTTATCGATAAGTCAAGATCCCGGTAATGCAGCAAAGATATTAGCTAAAACTTTTTACAATGAAATGTCTAAAGCTGGTTTTGGCCCTGACCATATGATTATGACAGCGACAGAAATACTCTCTTTGTTAAGTGAGAAAAAGGGAAAAGTGAAGGACGATAGATATCGGTTTCATGGTTAAGGTATCTCTGGTAAAAGGGGAGAATAGAAGAGAAAACATTAAAAGATCACTTGATATAATCTCTGAAGATATTCAAAGAGGCCTGAAGTCAGGGCATGTTATTATTAAGCCTAACTTTGTCTCTACGTCAGTACAACTTGCTGCAAGCCATGTGGATCAGATAAAGGGCATACTTGATTATTTGAGAGGATTTTACAAAGAAAAAATAATCATAGCAGAGGCAGCAGCGGGTGATACCGCAGAAGGGTTTAAAAACTTTAACTATCACCAGCTCCATGAAGAATACAACGTTGAACTTGCCGATCTTAATAAAGGCCCTTTTGAAAAGATTCCAATCCTTAACAAAACTGGAGAAATTGTTCATGTAAGGATATCACATCTGTTACTTGACAGGAACAACTATCTTATCTCCGCGGCAAAATTAAAAACACACGATTCAGTGGTTATTACACTTGCAATTAAAAACGTGGTGATGGGAAGCATATATGTAGCTGATAAAACGCTGGTCCACCAGGGATATAGACAGATTAATCGTAACATTGCAGATCTGGCCAGGCTTGTATGGCCCGACCTGTCAGTAATAGACGGGTTTGTCGGTATGGAAGGGGAGGGCCCGGTAGATGGCAGTCCTGTTGATGTCGGCATCGCGATATCAAGCATAGATCCTCTGGCTGCCGACAGAGTTGCAAGTGAAGTAATGGGGGTAGATTTCAATAAGGTCGGCTACCTTTATCATTGCTCAAAAAGGGCCTGGGAGAGTCAGATTTGGAAAAGATTGAAGTCAGAGGACATGGCCTGAATGAATGTTTCACACCTTTCAGACTCCACAGTATGGTAAGTGAACAGTGGAAGTGGAGATAACATCAGACAGGCACCTTTTCTCATTTTTAACTTCCTTTAAGCAAAGTCTCAGTAAAGCCCATTTAATAGAAGAGTTGAAACTAAAGACTTCATCTATTACACTTCAATTCAAATGGCCGCTTCAAAGCTGAATATTTCCTGCCAGAATGTGCAATCTCTAAATATTTACGAAGGTGAGAATTTCAGAGACAAATAAACAATAAGTGCACTCTTTTCCAGCTTGCAACCGATAATCGTCAGATTATGTCTTTTATGGAATTACTGAGAACACCATCTTTTCCTCAGGTTGAATGAAGGCACAAATGTAACGAGTACACCATCTTATCGTTAGCCCTGACCGATTAAGAAATTGATAATTATCAAGTGAAAGCAGGCATAAAAGAAGGATTCGGGATAATCAAGATCCTTGCAACTGATCCAATTTTAAAAAAT
>CAYFXR010000223.1:0-2606 GCA_964347155.1 uncultured Nitrospiraceae bacterium
TGCACCCACAGAAGCTTCCTGAATATCCATCCCGAATCACCGAATTCATCAATTACCTTTATCCACGTGGATGTTATCTTGATCACCTTGAAAGAGTCATATTTCAAGGCAGGGCTCAGGGCGTTTTTTCCATAACCGGTTCCGGGACCGTTCCTTACATTGGCTTTATCCACTTTGACCACCGCGCACCGGTATTTGTCGGTGACCAGATTCTTATAAACCCAGTGATAATCACCGTCTACATCCTTGACCTTGTACCAGTTCCCTTTGGAACTCTGTTTTTTAAAGGGCATGTATTTGAAAACTTCCCACGTTTTTTCGTGATTCGTTCCGGGACCGCTTCTGAGATTGGCTTCCGGCACATTAACGCACAATGCATGAGAATAGTCGCTCACAATAGATAAAATAAAACAAGTCAATATAACAATAAGAAATTTTTTCATACAATCCTCCTGTTTTGTTCTTTTAATGTTTTAAAACCTTGCGCGTTAATATGTCAAGTCGATGTCCATATAAAAAAATGAAATGATTTAATTCCTTTTTTTGTCGGTTAAACATATTCTTCTCAGAATATTATTCTTCCCTTATCTTCCCCCGCTCTGATATAATTATACTGAAGATTTTCTTATTCCTTGAACAAAGATATTTATCCCTGCTCCTTATGGTAATTTATCAAATAACAATGAATATTGAAAGCCGTAATGCTGGATGGCTGCGGAGATTAAAGTGACGGACCTCAAAAAAGTGGCATGTAATATCTGAAGACATGGTACAGAAACCGTGGAAGGCGCGTTGACGATATCCATATTTGTTTCACTGCAAATAAAAAACGCGAGAAAAAATGTAAAGGAGGGGAAATGAGAAAGCGTCAGAAGCTGATCCTTATACTTTATGTTTACGTTATCCTGTTTCTCGGCTTTGTATATGTTCCGTATGTCAGATATTATCCGAACGGCTCCAAGCGTTTTATAGGCCACCACATGAAACCGAAACTATTGGCGTTCATATGGGGACAGGGAGAACCGTCTCTATGGGGACATACAGCCATTGATTCCAATCTGATCATAGCTGAACTGTTTGTAATTACCGCACTGACCGTCGTCGCTTTCATATTGCTTAAACGTGATTAATAGTAGCCGATAGTTACAGGCCTTTCACATAAACTGCTTCAATATCTCCCTCAAGGTCTTCAATATATTTAACAAAAAGCGTGCGTCATTAATATTCCTCTCTCATTTATAGTTCCTTAATTTACCGCCAAATGCAATATGATTTCCTATTTTTATTACTAAGAATTTTCTTGCCAGATACATATATAATGGGATATACTTTCCATGCATAAGGCTCTTATCAGCATACTGTAATCTTTGATGGTACTATGCAATTGTCTACAAAATATAACCTCTATACTTATTTTATTAAATTCATAACATGGAAGTTGGAAACAATTCAAAAGAGCAATTATAGATAACTATTTAAAATGAGCCAACTTATCAATGAATTAGAAGCATTAAAAACTGAGCACAAGCTGGTACAGGAAGCGCTACAAGTATCTGAAGAAAAATATAAGAAACTTGTTTCAACATTAACAGACGCTGTTATGCTCTTTGATGCCGATACAAAATATTTTATAGATGTTAACACGGAATGTGAGCGTCTATACGGTTATACAAGAGAAGAATTTCTTAACTTAAAACATGACGACATTACTGACGAATTAGAAAAGTCAAGGATTTCCATCAAAGAAGCGCTTAATGGAAAGATTAAAAAAATCCCTCTTCGTTACCATAAGAAAAAAGACGGAACAGTATTTCCGGTCGAAATATCTGCTACCTATATAGAAATCGGGGAACGAAGAGTACTTTGTGGAGTAGTAAGAGACATCACAGAGCGTAAGCGTAATGAGGATGCGCTACTGCATAACGAGAAGCTGTTTAGAATAGTTTTTGAAAACGCATTAACCGGTATGGCCTTAGCGGGAATTAACGGCCGTTTCTTAAAGGTCAATCGTTACCTCTGCACAATGCTCGGCTATTCCGAGCAGGAATTGTTATCTAAAACGTTCCATTCAATCACTCATCCAGAGGATATGAAGATCAGTAATGACTACTTACGTCAAATGTTGAACGGCGAAATTTCCACTTTTCAGACAGAAAACAGATATATCCATAAGCTTGGTAACATGATTTGGGCTTATTTAAGTGTTTCATTGGTGCGTGGCAGGTATGGCCATCCTCTTCACTTCATTTTCCACATACAAGACATAACCGCCCGTAAGAAAAAAGAAGAAGAGCTAAAAAAATTCAAATTTATTAGTGATAATTCAAATGATGCTCATTTTTTTCTTGGAAGAGACGCAAAATTTCAGTATGTGAATAAAACGGCCTGCAAAATGATGGGTTATTCGGAAGAAGAGCTTTTAACATTAGGAGTTCCTGATGTACATATTGTTTACGATCTGACAAGGTATCAGGAGCTGTTCGATCGAATACAAAACGAAACAGTGCCTCCTATTGAAACTGTAAACAAAAGAAAAGACGGGACTACGTTCCCTTCTGAGATTACCGTAACAGGTTATAGGATTTATGGTAAGCCTTATATGTTTG
>CAYFXR010000224.1:0-4400 GCA_964347155.1 uncultured Nitrospiraceae bacterium
GGGTTATGGCATGTCCTGCATTCCACTGTCCAGTTTCCATAGCTGTTGTCTATCTGAAGACTGGAATGTGTCCTCTTATATGGAGCTTCTATGTCATTATGGCAGCTCCAGCAGAGGGTATTGTACTGGGTATCATCTATGTCCTGGGGAACGTGGTCTGTCCACTCGGGTAAAAGGGAAGGCTCGGTTCCATAGATAAAATGGCAGGAATCACATCCTATGTTGTTTACACTGCTATGGGGATAATCCATCGCATCAGCATGAATTGCTACCAGGACTAATACTATTGCCAAGATAAGAGATCTTAGTACCACTTTTTTCACTTCCAATCCCCTCAGTGTTCCCCCTTATTTATACAAGACAATTCTTGTATTTATGATAGGCTCTTCTGCAAGACTCAGAAAATGACCTAATTTATTATTTAAGTTCATGTTATGTATATTGATATTTTTCCCTATATTATTTATCGGATATTTTGTGTCATAACTTAACAAGGAAATTCCTGGTATTTACTAAGGAATTACAACATTTAGATATCCCCTGTTCTGTAAATTCCACCGCCTTTTTAGCTGTCATCTGTAAGCGATAAGCAATGAGCAAAAAAAATATTTATTAACTTAAAGCTTCACGATGAGAGCTTATAGCAAACAAAAACCCATACCTGAAAAGGTATGGGCCAGAAAATTATTATAAATTAACTACTTCGGCAGCCCTGCCATCCTTTAAGCTTTAAGCCGTAAGCGTTAAGCAACAAGCTAAAAGATTTTTTACTTAAAGCTTACGGCTAATAGCTTATAGCTAAAAGGATCAGAAGCTTTGCGTCCTACCTTTACAGATAGTTTGCTATTATTCGGTAGCTTATGATTTTCTATCTATGTCAGAATTAGCTGTTTAACACCTCCTTCTTTTTTGTCCTAATCTCAAACACGCAAAAAATATACCAATGAAATTTACAATAAAAACAATCACTTAAAATTTTCTTAATAGAAAAGCGTGTTTTAAATAACCCAAACCATGAGTGTTTTCCCTCAGAAAAAGTATGTTAAAACCTTTTTTATATAATATTTTCAGGGGAGATACTTAGTAATTTATTGACAATAAAAACAAAAGAAAAGAATCTTGCTTAAGATATTTTATAGGGCCGTCACTCAATCACTAACATTAACCCCTGACACAGGCACATCAACAGAAGTGCCGCTTCCAATGGTTAAACCTATAATAAGACCTGCAATATCTCAGGCTGCATGTAATGTTATTTTATAACTTAAACTTTTATTAGTCGATAGCGCCACAAGATCCGAGGTAATCTCCGTGTGCAAGATGAGCGGCGACAGCAGCCGATCCAATATTAATCGTATGAACATTGTCTGGGTTCCCGTGCGGGATGTGACAGATCGTTACCTTTCCACCGTCATCTCCTTCTTCGTCATCCTCATCTTCTTCAATAAACGGCCACGGTGCTGCAAGGTTTACGGTATGAATCCCTTCCAATATACCTACCTCAGTTGCTTCACCAGTGTAAATATCAATTTTCATAAGGATATTTGATCTGCGCACGGTGAATAGTTCCCCTGTAGCGGGATTAAACTCAACAGCCACACCGCCGTATTCAACTCCCAGCGAACCGATTATTTCTGCATAACCCGTGATTTTATCAATCCTGAGCAAGTAATCTGCATCCAGTCCGGAGACCGCATAGAGTTCACCGGTTTCAAAATCAACTGCAAGGCCATTATGCTTTATATCCAGGCCTAAACTTCCTATGACCGAAACTCGGCCTGTGTTTAGGTCAACTGAAAGCAGTTCGTTAGTTGGACCATGTAAACCATAGAGATTTCCTTCTTCATCAAATGCAAGGCTATTTACCCACTTTATAGCTGCAGGTTCGCCAATGTGGATTACTTCCCCTGTTGTCAGATCGATTCGGTATAACTGCTTCCAATGATTATTCCAGCCATATAATTGACCATCAGGACTGAAGGCAATTGCGTTTGATCTAAACCCTATTTGCCCTGTAAGGTTGAGTACAGTATCAACTTCCAAGGTGTCAGGATCGATACTTACCAGACGTTGAATACTGCCTGCAGGTTCGACAGCATAGAATTTACTCCGATCGAGCACTGCTTGGCCATTGTTTGTATCTTCGTCAGACATAATACGTATGGTGATGTTTCCATGATCCATGGTTATCCATCTGTTCCTGTCTGAATAATGTTTTAAGGGCCGCGCCGTCCAGAAGATAGAATCACCTGAGTTTACTGAGAGTTCCGAGTTTATATAAACAAATTCATGATCACAATCATCATAATTTGGAGCAATACAGGTTGTCTCTCCGTCTTCCGGTTTACGTACTCTATTAATAGACAAAACGTCTGTGGTCCCTTCAGATGCATCATAATGGCCGATCACAAGATCCACATCAGCAGGGCTGCCGACAAGGTATGAATCCCAGTAATTCCCATCTGTTCTCCAATTCGGATTTACATTAAGCCCGAACCAGTTAAGTCTGAATCGTCCATAAATATTTACGTGTATTGATTTATTTGTCGGATTTGTCCAGCGTATAAGCGGTGCCTTCCCTACCCCGTTATTGGAAAGTGAATAGTTCACCTGCCATTTGCCCAAATTAACTCCACCATCATAAGTCGCCCATGTATCCCGGTTATATCTAAAACTGTCCCAGGTCAATAACGTCGACTTTGCTGCATACCACGGTTCATCCATTCCTATGCCTGAGGTATTTATCCACTCATAGCTCCATGTGGGAATACCATTTGTATCATCATCAGGATTGCCAATAGTTGAATACCTTACAGTGCCGGGATCGTAATCTTTCGAAAGCCTCCATATAAATCCCGGATAATATGGGCTATCATCAAGTACATCATTACAGTCCGCTGTTCCGTCACCGTCTGAATCGGTATCCGCTACGCCACAACCACAGATACCAGGCGTTATCTTCCCTGTATCACCTGGACATCTGTCATTACAGTCCGCTGTTCCGTCACCGTCTGAATCGGTATCCGCTACGCCACAACCGCAGACCCCCTGTGCTGTCTTATGTGAATCGTCTGGACAGTTGTCACGCGTATCCTCCATACCATCTCCATCATTATCAGCCTGGTCAGCATCGGCAACAGACGGACCTTCCTTATCGCCATCATCCTTTTTAATGCATGGGCCACGGTAATCACCATGTACGATATGTTTTTTTAAGGCATATCTCCCCACATTTATCGTGTGAGCTTTGTCAGGATTTCCTGGGGGGATGTGACAGACCGCAAACTTTCTTTCTCGAAGTATGACCTTGCGATTTTTTGTTTGCCTGGATGAGAATTTATTTTTTCTGGCTTCTTTGAACTCTCTTTTCGGGATTGTTTTACCGTTTTTAACGCCGTATTTCTCTTGCTTTTCCCATCTGCTTTTGTCAATTTTAATAACATCTCCTTTGTTCGACTTATATTCCACTTTTGCATTTGCCATTGTTGGAAATACTGTTGATACCACTGCAAAGGAAATCAAACCAATTATTGCGATAAATGAAATTACACCAATATTTTTATGTTTAATATTTTTATTCAATGCCCTTCCTCCTTTCATTCACCTTCAAACACCCAAAAAAAAACCCGTATCTAAATAAGGTACGGGTCAGAAAATTCTATAAATTAACTACTTCGGCAGCCCTGCTACCCTTTAAGCTTTAAGCCGTAAGCGTTAAGCAATAAGCTAAAAGATTTTTTACTTAAAGCTTACGGCTAATAGCTTATAGCTTATAGCTAAAAGGATCAGAAGCTTTGCGTCCCACCTTTACAGATAGTTTGCTATTCTCGGTAGTCTATGTTCTTTTTCTATGTCTGTATTAGCCTGTAATAACCTCCTCTACTTTTTCATCCGGAATTAAATTTGCAAAAAATATACCAGGTAAAATTTGCAATAAAACAGATAGTTATAATTTTTGCTCTTCACAAAGTGCTCTAAATAGCCCAACTATGGTGCGTTTTCGCCCAATTTTTGATAAGGAAATGGTCGTTTAAATATCAGTTATTATCTTGCTATTCAATAATTTCAAAGTTAAATCATTAGTGGTTAGGTTATAATGTTGAAATTTAACCCACATTATTCATGAATTTTATCAGTGAATAATCTAGGTTAAATGGATTAAGTCAATATCTTATCCATGGAATAAAATTTGTAATAAGTAATAAGCTGATTACTGATTCAGTTCCATGGCGAGCCTGTCCACCAGCGCGAGCCAAAAATTGAGTAATCATTTGGACCTACAAATCCGTCTGAATCAAAGTCAGCATCAGCATTCCAGTTGGGGCTTGACGAACCTGACCACCATGCCGTTCCGAATATATTGTAGTCATTCGGCCCTACAAATCCATCATTGTCCAGGT
>CAYFXR010000225.1:0-30205 GCA_964347155.1 uncultured Nitrospiraceae bacterium
ATGGTGGCCACGGTTATCCCCTCCGGTTCCTTGCCAAATTTTAAGGGTATCTCATTTTCAACCTTGTTCGTAGTCGGATCAATTACAGAAATACTGTTAGAACCTGAATTGGCCACATAAACCCTTGACCGTTCTCTTCCTAATACAGCTGCTATGCCTCTCGGTCTTTTCCCGACCATTATTGTTGCAACTACTTCGCCTGACTGCCTGTTGATCACAGAGACATTATTTGAATCTTCGTTCGTAACGTAAATGAGCAAGGTGCTCAACTCCGGAACTTGACTCTTAACTGTAGTTACCGGTTTGAACAGGTATCCATCAACTATGGACGCATCTGCATTCCAGTTCAGAAATAATGAAGTATTTTGCTCTCTATGTATCATAATGCTAACTGCTATTTCTATCCCCTCAGGTGGCAATGCTAATTGTGCTATCCGATCTTTTCTCTTAATCGACGCCTGCTTAACTATAAGGTGGAGTTTTTTGTATCTGCCTTTTGGCAGAGATTTCTCACCTAAGAGAATCTGACGGCCTGTTGTATGTAACGAATTTATACTCATGCTGGTACTCATGATCTCCATGGAGATTCCATCCTCTGAAACAATATTGACTGCTGACAGATCAAATGTTATATCCAGTGAAGCCTTATCAGGTCCATTTAAAAAGAGTGTAAGCTGGCCTTTATCTTCCTCGGAAGGTGCCTTGCTCTCTTCAGACGTAGCACATCCCCAAAAAAGAAACATCAATAAGATAAGAAAAACAAGAGGTAATATTTTAAAGATTTTTTTGTTTTTAATCATTGGTCATTAGTCATTAGTCATTGGTCATTGGTCATTTTCAGTGACAAGTGACCATTGGCCAGTGACTGTAGTTTTACCAGGATTTAAATACTTGTACCCTTTTATTAAACAAATCTGCAACAAATATCCTTCCTGTGTTGTCAATATCAATATCTATCGGATACTGGAACCATCCTTCTCCCCATCCCAGACCGCCAAATTCAAAAATAAATTTGCCTTCTTTGTCATAGACATTTATCGTATGGCGCATATAGTCTACCACATACATCCAATCAGTGCGATTATCGATACCTATAGCCTTTGGTCGGCTTAACTTGCCAGAGCTTCCTCCCTTTTCACCGAATTTAAAAATAAATTTTCTATTCTCATCATATATATATATATGTCCCTCTTCCTCGCTAACAAGATATATTTGCCCTGCTTTGCCAAGGGTAACATTGTTTACTTTCACTTCTCGTCCTTCTTCTTTAGGAGATATTATATCTAAAAGGCGACCTCTGTCATCGAGAAATAAAGCGCCGGGGAAATAGCCTGCAGTCACATATAGGTTTCCTTTTTTATCAACTGCAATTCGAGAAGGTACAAACGATTCAGCTCCTTCAAAACCCTCAAAATAAATATCACGTTCCCATTTCAGACACGCATTAAAAACCGATATCCTGTGTCTCGGATTATTATCTGTTGCAGATTGAGCAACATAAAGATTGCCGTGGGCATCCACAGCCAAACCCTGAGGTGTTTTGATACCATCCTTTTTGCTGAGCGTATGGAGCGGGAAAAAGTCCGATGTAAGTATAATAATTCTTGCTTTGCCGTCAATAATATAAATCTCATTCGCAAAAGGTTCTGCCAGCACAAAGGAAGGAAAGGATAGTTTGTCCCCTTCCTCATCAGAAGTGATACTTCCCTGATAGGTTATAATACTACCCAGCTGTTGGGCATTCAGGTGGGATGGAATACATAACAAAAAGCACAGGGTGAATGACACTGAAGAAATAGCTAAAAGTAAAAAACGTGTTCTATGTGTTTGTTTCCCCTCTTGACGATAAAGCATTTCTATCTTAAGTCCCAATAAAAAAATTGAATTCAGGTAGGACAGAAAAACTCGATAGCAAAAAAAATTTTGTCATGTTTTATTATGAGGCTATTATATTAAATAAATTCTGGTAAATCTTAAATTTATATATTAAGAAAACACAGAGAAAAATCAAAAGCATTTGTCGATTTCTTATTGTAAAATTTCTCTCTGTGTTTTGCGGTTTTTTACAATGATTCTTTGTTGGATTAGAATCCAAATCCAATAATAGCAATAATTTACGGTGGAATTCAATGTATTTATAGTCTTATTAATATATTTCAGACTTGAAATTTTTGATGCAGCGGGAAAAAATGTAGCAGATGCTCTGAAGTATTAATATCTGTTATGAAGAAAAACCTTTTACAGGTTGCTAAAAAAATAGTTCTGACAGGTCGTTCTGGTTTTGCAACAGGTTACAATCCGTCTTTGCCTGTATGACAGGTAAAACAACCAGTACCTGCACCGGCACCGGTAGTTCCTACTTGAATATTATCATAATTCCATCTTAACATATCAGGATAGTCAGTAGCATGGGCAGAATGACAGGATAAGCACATGACAACGTCTGTTCCTGGATAAGCCTTGTTATCGATAGAATTCGGGACTGTCGTCCTTGCAACAGGAGCCGCAACACTGTATGGATTGCCAGCACCGTTATAATCCGCGTATTCACCGCTGTTTGGCAATATCACATCAGTCGGATGCCTCATAAAAGGGGAGGATGTATCATCCCCTATCCCTGGATCGCTATATTGCCATCCTATAAAATGAAAGGCTCCATGACAGGTACTACAGAATCCACTCATTGTATTATTCTGAGGCCTTTTTCCCTCGGTATCATGGCAGTTACTGCAGGCGCCATACGTCATGGGGGTAATCGCTCCAAAGTATTCATTATGGTTATCAGCATCCTCGTTCTGCCACTTATATGTCCCGTTATTTTCAAAACCTTTCACATTCCACAGGAAACGGTAGCTGTTATAGACCTGATCTGCTGTATCCAGTTTGCCGCCTTCATTCTTATGGTGAGCACCCCTTATATCAACAAGCTCATCGCTTGACTTTCGTTTTCCGTGACAACCCTTTGCGCCGGCGCAGCTAATATCGGTCTCGATATTATCAGGATCATGATGACCAGGGGGACCTGCAAGTGTATTCTCAATATCACCGAATGCAATCACATTATGCCCCTTGGCATCGGAAGCACCGCTCCCCTTGGCACCCAGTATATATGCAAAATTCCCACCTGCTAAATCACCCGAGGCATCATTGTGATAAACCTGTGGAGTATCATTGCCACCTATGTTTTCAATCTTGTTTGCATTACCTTGAGCATGACAACCCAAACAGGTACCACGAAGCAGAAAAGTCTTTGGGTCTGTTGTTTCAGCACCATATGTGTACGATACCATGTCTGTGTTATTCTGACTGTTATGCATAGTGTGACAGTTTGAGCATATACCGGTTATTGCAGCTAAAAGCGGTAACGGAGAGCCTATCAGCAAAATAGCTGTTGTTAACCAGACTCTAAATAAATTTCTTAGTATCAGGTAATTATTCCTAATCACAAAGCTTCTTCCTTTCCATTAGCACTGTCTCTTCTTCAGTTCACATCTATCTAATTATATGCAATCATCATGCCAGATTTCTACTTAATTTTACAGTTATTTAATATTTTGTATAACTTATTTACATTATTGTATTTTTAGCCATTATTCATTTACCTAACACTGACTATTAAATATTTTTATGCGTTATTTCCCTCATAATAGTGAAATAATCCTTACATGGTCTTGAGTTATATAATCCACATAATGCAATGTTTAACTCAAATAATGCAGACATTGTAATAAAATTTATTTAATTCGATTTATCCCGTGAATAGTAAATATTTTACGGGATGGATTTATTATTAAATCATGCATATAGCTTGGAACAAAAATATTCACCTTAGATTGGTTGGAATTGCGTCTAAGGTATCGAGAAATAAATTTTCTTCCAACGCCTGCATTATTTAATTGCATTTTTTGGGTTAAATTAACTAAACAGAGATTGGAAATAAATAAAAATCAGCGATTAAACATTAAAAATAAGAATCGTTAAGTTTTCTACGCAAGAGCCAAAACGGTCAGTACCCTGCCTTTTAACATTGGATTGGGTATCATGCTCAGCATGATACCCAATCCAATCATGTTTCGCTTTATCTCTTACCCTAAACTTGTTTTATGGGTGAGCAGTTGCTGCGTTCTTTTCCGTGTGGCAGGTAAAGCAGCCACCAGTATTCGCACCACCTGCAATCATGGTTGTGTAGTCCCATCTCAGGAGATCATCCTCATCAGAACCATGTGCCCTGTGGCATGACAGGCACATCACAATAGCACCGGTTGAAGAAGTGTCTATGTTCACTGTATTGCTGGCGCTTGACGGTACAGCTCCCCTGGCAACTGGGGCCTCAACACTATATGAGCCTATTGTTAAGCCATCCGTGGTGTTATAGAGTTCATACTCAGTATCCGGAGATGAATCGGGCAAAACAATATCAGTCGGGTGTCTTCTCCATGGATCTCCATATGCATATGCAGCGTCATCTGCTACTTTGCTGTGGAAATTACCGTGACATTCCGCACAAAGGAAACTTACGGTGTTTTTATTGGTATAGGTAGTTGCGCCTGCGTCATAGTTTCTGCTGGCAGTAGAATTTGCACCAAAATATTCATTATGCTGTGTTCCTGTGTTCTCGTTCCAGTTCCAGTTAGCATCTTCCAGTCCGTAAATGTCAGCTAAAAACCTGAAGCTGCTTCCTACGTCGGTTGTATTTACAGCATTCGCCTCTGTTGCTGTTAAATTTAAATTATTATGGTGAGCACCCTGAAGGCCGCCTAAATCACGGGCATCCCTTGTGCCATGACAACCAAAGGTTCCTGCACAGGTAAGCCTTTCACCTGCCCATCCTGCTCCGCCTGTTAACTGAAGGGTTTTACCATCAAAGGTTAAACCGGTTGTAGCGGTTTGATCCCAGCCCGGAGGATTGCTTGCCAGCACTGCATCCTCGGTTATCACGTTTTCTACATTATGCCCTTTTCTGTCAGGATTTGTAGCAGCATTTACAACCCAGTAAAAATCACCACCTGCTAATGTCTTACCATCGCCCTGACCCGTGGGATCAGTGGTATGCCATACGATAGGTGCGTTAAAACTGTTTGTCTGTCCACCTGAAGTATCTTCTTTATGACAGGCTACGCAGCTGGCACTTAACAGCCGTTTATTAGGCCCGGCAGCATCAACATCCGCTCCATCCTGGCTGTTATGCATGGTATGGCAGTTAGAGCAAACACCTGTAATTGCTCCAGCATAGCCATAGACGAGTACTACCGAAAGAAAAACAAAAAACATTGTCAAGAGTTTTTTCCTCATATTTGACACCTCCCCTTTAGTGATTGTTTTCTTCATGTTCTGTACCTCCCTTTATAATATTAAAATTAAAACTTCCAAAAGTTTTTTCCCAATCTCCGTTTATGTTATGAAGCAATTCATATGCCAGATAATTTTGTCAATCAGTATCAGTTATGTTTAATTGGTTATAACTTGTTGAAATTGTTAGATTTTAAGTTGTTTTTCTTCCCCTTTGATTACAGACTTTCAAACACTGACAATTACTTGTCACAAGTGTGTCATTTTACACATTTGAGAAATTTTACACAGAAATATTTATTTTCAAATGGGTAAGTTATTATTTCATTATTATACATATTCTTTTACAAAAGTGGATACATTAATAATTTAATAATAAAAAACTATAAAGTTAATATTTTTTAGAATTCTAGACTTAGCGTCATCAAAGATTTACAAACGTAAAAAATTGATACTGTTCATTTACAATGTTAACAAATTTTACATATATTGTCAATATAATTTACATTTTATATCCATCGATATATACATTTAAAATAATGCAGCTTTGTTTCCCAATGTATCGGGACGATACCGTAGAAATCCCTCATCCGTATCCGTCTTACGTGTCCGTAAAATATATCGAATAACAGGCACGGGTCCCGGAAACGAATAATGATCATTAATGTTTCTGAGGTCGAATCGACTCTGCACTATTTTAATTCATAGAAATTGTTGACGAATAGGATATAAGAGACAGGGGAAATGAAATCCGTTAGGAAAAATCTTAGCTAAAGAAAACCAAATTTCTGTAATTTATATCTGAGGGCATCTCTTGATATGCCAAGTAATTTAGCTGCCTTTGTCTGGTTGCCGTCAGACTTTTTTAATGCCTGTTCAATCAAATCCTTTTCTACATTTTTAAGAGAAAGACCTTCGTTGGGCAGATCGATTGGTGCTCCTTCTTCAGGTTCTGTTTCAGCCAAGTCAATTATTTCTGAAGGAATATGTTCAGGGTATATGATCTCGGTATCTTCAAGAATGCAGATCCTCTCAACCAAGTTTCTCAACTCCCTGGCATTGCCATACCACGGGTAACTTAACAAAAGCTTTTCAGCTTCAGGGGAAATACCCTGAACATTTTTCTTGAATTCTTTGTTAAATGCTTTTATATGATGCATAGCAAGGGGAATTATATCCTCTTTTCTTTCTCTCAGCGGCAAAATATAAATGGGAAATACTTTCAGTCTATAATAGAGGTCCGCCCTGAAATTTCCATCCTTTACCGCACCTTCCAAATTTTTCTTATTGGTAGTGGCTACGATCCTGACATTGACTTTTATATCCTTGAGACCGCCAACTCTCTTAAAAGTCTTTTCTTCAAGAGCCCTTAACAATTTTGCCTGTGTAGATAACTTTATATCGCCTATTTCATCAAGATATATCGTACCTCCACTGGCATATTCAAAAAGTCCTTTTTTGGTTACCTTGGCATCTGTAAAAGCTCCTTTTTCATGACCAAATAACTCACTCTCAATAAGTGTCTCAGGTATGGCCGTACATGTTACTTCAACAAATGGTTCAGAGGCCCTTGGACTATTATAATGCATCGCCCGTGCAAGAAGACTTTTACCTGTGCCGCTTTCCCCTTGAATAAGTATAGTGTTGGCATCACTGGCTGCTACCTTTTTGACAAGTGTTATAACTTCTTGCATAGCTCCGGATCGACCAACAATATTGTCGAAACTGTATGTGTCGTATTTCTCTTCCCTTAAATAATTGACCTCTCTCTTCAACTGTACTGTTTCTAATGCTTTTTTTATGAGGACAGAAATTCTATCCAGCTCAAAGGGCTTTTCCACAAAGTCATAAGCCCCGAGCTTTATAGAAGAAACCGCCGACTCTATATCTCCATGTGCAGTTATTATGATTACAATCGCATCATTACTCAGTCTTTTTATCGATTTAAGTGTTTCAATGCCCCCAATTCCCGGCATATTAAGATCCAGAAGAACAATATCAGGGGTATCTAACTTGAATATCTCCAGACCCTGCTCACCTGTTTCAGCAGTGAATACTTCACAATCTTCTTTTTCAAGGTGTTGCTTAATACTCTTTGTTATAAATTTTTCGTCGTCAATAACCAGAATTTTCCCCTTGCCCAAAAAAACCCCTTTCTATTTATATTATGTTAAAAATATTGAGGCCATTAAGATCAAAATGCATAGTCGATATCACCATTACTCACTTTCGCTTTTTTGTACTACAGGTAAATATACCTGAAACACACTCCCTTTGCCAACCTCGCTCTCAACTGTGATTTCTCCTCCGTGTTCCTGAACAATTCTCTTACTTATAGCTAGTCCAAGGCCGGTACCCTTTGACTTTTTTGTAAAAAACGGATCAAAAATACTTCCCAGATGCTCCTGGCCTATACCTTTTCCGGTATCTTCAAATCTAATTATCAGTACATCTTTATTTGTCATCCGTTCTTTTGTTTCGTTCTTTAATTCCCGATTTTCTCCCCCGTATATTGTAATCTTCAATTTCCCGCCTGCAGACATCGCTTGAATAGCATTTATAATCAGGTTTAAAAAGACTTGCTGTATTTGATCAGGATCTATCATGACTTCAGGAACATCACTCTTTGTGTCAGTCTCAATAATGATATTCTCTTTCTTTGCTTCAGGATACACAAAGAAGACAGCCTTATCTAAAATTTCATTTATTTTTAGAGGCAAAAAACGGGGGGGTTTCGGTTTTGCATAATTTAAAAGGTCTTTAACTATTCTATCAAGCCTTTTTATGTGGGCCAAAATCTCCGTTGTAACTGCTTTTTTGCTGTCGTCTTCATTCATTTCAGATTGAAACACCTGTATCGCACAGCTAATTCCTGTTAAAGGATTCTTAATCTCATGAGCGATCCCTGAAATAATCTCTCCAAGAGACGCCAATTTTGCCGCTCTTTGTATCTGTTCTGCATGACACATTTCAATTTCTTTTTTTGCCGATTCAAGTGACTCGAGCATACTGTTAAAACTCTTTGCCATAAGACCAAATTCATCTCTCTTATCATCTTTCATCCTTTGTGATAAATCACCGTTTTCAATCCTTCTTATAGTGCGAATCATCCTCCTTATTGGTCTGTCTATCAATATTTCCACTACAATCATAAATGCCCCTACGATCAGCAAAGAACCGATGAGGGCCTCCGTAAGATGTTCTTTTTTAAATTTTTCAATGCTCTTGGTTATCCCTGCAAGGGAAATTTCTATATCCAGAATGCCAAGAACCTTTTTTTCAGTTCCGTGGCATCTGTGGCAAATAGGCTGGTTTTCAATAATACTAAGTCTTGAGGCATATCGCTGATTATCTTTCTCTATGATAAAAGCCTTTTGATCTTTATATTCGGCAAACATTTCCAGGCTTTTTTTATAGACTGGTTTCCCAATGTTTTTGGGGTCTGAAGATGCGACGATAATTCCATTGTCCGGAAGAAAGATTCGTATTTCTTTCAATTCCTTGGAGTCCTTAACAAGACCTTCCATCATGGTCTGCAAATCACGCCATCTGTTTTTTAACATCAGTACCATTATGCCATGTGTTATCCTTTCAGAAAAAAGATCTGCTTTCTCCTTCTGTCCGTCTAGGAGCTTCTCTTCTGTCGCTTTTATATCTCTCCATGTAGCTACACTCATAACAGCAGTGATAATAACAATAGCGATAACAATGATTTTGAACTTTAAATTGAGAAACATTTTCAATTATACTATTATCGGCAGAATATCTTACTATATTAAACCATTATCCCTTTAAAATACTGCAGCCTTTCTAAGAAGCTTATCGAATGTATGAAGTATCTCCGAATCAGTGATAGTATAGAAAGGAGACAAATAAACTTGACATCAAATTTAGAAAAATGTTATTAATAGGTTCTTTTTGAAATTTTTTTGCAAAGATTAAATTATACATATATAAAAAAAATTAAGAAAATAATTTTTAATTTTAATAAAAATATTATAAATTATTATATAATAATTTATATCTATTTTTATTTAATATTAAACTTTAACAAATAAATTCTTTAATAATTATAAAAAAATTTCACGAAGAGGGGGTTATTAATTTGAAATTACAAAAATATTTTTTAGACCCCGCTGAAAATTTCATATTGATCTTTCTTTCGTACGGGGCAAAAACTTCTATTTTTTTTATAATATTACTCTTCCTCTCTCTTGTTGGTTTGCATGCAGAAGCAGCCGATAAGGAAAACTGCCTCATGTGTCACAAATATCGTCAGATTGGAAGAATCGATGAACAGGGGCATAAAAAAAGTTATTATGTAAATGAAATTATTTACGCAAACACCGTACACAGAAATGTCCCTTGCAGAGACTGCCATGTCAATATTACCAAGATTCCTCACGATCCCATAACAGAAGAAGTTGATTGTGCAAACGAATGTCATATAAAGCCCCCTTTTTCAAAGGAAAATTTCTCGCATATAAAGATTATAGAAGTGTATAACAAGAGCGTACATGGATTAAAAGAAGATGATTCTGAAGAATTAAAGGCAGCAAAACCATACTGTAAATACTGCCACCTGAATCCTGAATTTACAAAGGTCGAAGAAAAAAGGATCGCCTTCGAAACAACGTTAAGCCGCTGTTTGAACTGCCATGAAAGAAGAGGCGTTACACAGGCCTACAAACATATCACGCATCGTTTGCGGCATAAAACATCACGCTCACCACAGGAAATTGTGCAATTATGCTCGAAAAATTGTCATGCAGATCTTGTATTAATGAAGAAATTTAATGTCTCAAAGGAAAGTCTGGAAGCAGTCGAAACGTATAACACCTCAATACACGGTAAAGCAGTAGGACTGGGCTCGCAGGAGGCTGCTGATTGTGTTAGCTGTCATGCCACAAGTGCAATACACGACATATACAAAAAGGATGAAACGGTTTCAACTGTTCATAAAAACAACCTTATTAAAACCTGCTCCCAATGTCATGAAGACGTAAACGACCGGTTTATTCAAATTGATGTTCATTCAAGCATTGAACGCCATGAAAAACCTGTTTTGTATTTTGTAAATTTGGCATTGATATTCGCATTTTACGGCTCAGTCTTTGGTCTTGTAGGTCTTATGTTGCTTGAAACATACGGAAGAAGGAAAGACGGCATAAAATGGCAGATATTCCACGGTACATCATGGCGTGGAATTTCAAAACGCATGTTCAAATAAACGGGTATATTGTTACATGAATAGAAAAAAGGAGGCCTCATGGAAACAACTACTTCCGAAAATATTGACATTGCTTCTCAAGTGAAGGATGTTGAGAAAGATGTAACATATGTTGAAGGTGTAGGAAATATCCCAAGGAATATTTATCAATATGTAAAATCTGATCCTTTGGGCGATCTGCCTCGATACTCTATTCATATAGTCATACAGCATTTTCTCACATTTGCAACCTTTCTTATTCTGGCTTCCACTGGACTCACGCTGCATTTCGCTGATCTCTGGTGGGCGCCTATTGTGATGAAACTGTTTGGCGGACCTGACGCATCAAGGATTATCCACAGAGTAGCGGCAATTATAATGGTGCTGGCAAGTGTTTATCATCTTATCACGATTATCGGCGGAACAATACAAAAGATTATAAAAAAACAATTTGACATTAAGAGAACACAACTTCCACTTTTAAAGGACGTTAAGGATTTAATCCACGATATTAAATACTTTGTTGGTCGTGAGCAGCACCGGCCAAAGATGGAAAAATTCATGTACAAACAAAAAATTCATTATATCGCGATATTATGGGGAAGTTTTGTTCTGATAACAGCAGGTTCAACATTACTGTTCCCCCAGATAATGGCAAACATCTGGCCTAATCCGCAATTCGCTCAGGATCTTGCCAGACTCATGCACGCTGATGAGGCAATTATGGCAATTACAGTTGTGGTTTTTTGGCACTGGTCTAATGTACATCTCGTGCCAGGGAGATTTCCCCTGCAATGGTCCTTTTTAACAGGAAAAATCACCAGGGAACATCAAATAGAAGAACATTTCTTGGAATACATTAATAATCTCAATGAAATCACGGAAGAAAAGGAATATATGAAAAATCTTTTAAAAGAAAAAGGGTTCAACAATAACTAAAACTTAAAGGAGGTGACCTTTCATTGCCAGGCGAACCAAAAAGATTGGAACATCCCAAGTCAGTCTACGTAATCGGGTTTATTTTTAAAATAATTACTCTTTCCGTCTTAATAGGAGTGATTTATCAGATCACTTTTTCCCCTCATGGTCCTGCAGTTTTAGTTCCGATAAAGAAGAAGATTGAAGAGAAGGATAGATCTGCGATTTTGGAAGAAGTCAGACGACAGGAAGAATATGAAGTTCACAGACATTTTCACAACGTAGTTGAATATCCTCAACTCCCAGAAAAAGTACGACCTGTATGTTACATATGCCATTCCGACTATCCACACAGTAAAAACAAAAAAGTCAGGGCGCTTCTCAATATGCACACGCAGTTTTTCGTATGCGAGACATGTCATATAGAAGAAAAGAAGGGGGCACGTATAGGTTATAACTGGTATAATCCCTTTACCGACGATCCGAAAGGGCCATTTTTTGGCACAAGATATGACCCTGAAACAGGGAACCTCGTAGAAGTAGATGACCAGTTTTCCAAGATATCCCCCTATTTTAAAATAGATGATAAAATTGAATCAGCAATACAGATACAAGATGCACCTTTAGCGCAGGATTACATGAAAGTAAGAGACAAACTTACACCTGAACAAAGGGACAATGTCAAAAAGAAATTTCATGTAAATATTAAAGCGAAAGGTCATGAGTGTAAGGCTTGCCATACCAAGAAAGGCATTTTCGAATTCAGGAAACTCGGTTTTACGGAAAACAGGACCATTGATTTAGAGCAGTTGAATATCACAGGCATGATTACCAAGTACGAAAAATTTTATATACCAAATTTATTTAAATAATATTTCCGACGTTTAAAGATAAAGTTTAAGGGTTCAGGCTTTTAACCTCAACCCTTAAACTTTATAATTGTAAAACTGCATTGAGAAAGTTTTATTTCTTAATATTACTCTGCATATTGTCCATCCATACCATTCCAAACAGCTTATTTGCGTTTGAATGCATCAATACCAATTTTCTGTTCGACATTAAGCCGGGTGCCAATCAACCAAGTGACCTTTCTGTAGGACCAAACGGGGACATCTATCTGGTTGATGGCGTAAACAACAGGATAATAGTAGTTGACAGCACAGGGAGGTGGAAATCTGCCTTCGGCAGCGTAGGTACAGGAAAAGGACAATTCAGACATCCCCTTGGAATAGATGTATCCGATTCGGGAAAAGTTTTTATTGCAGATTCAGGCAATCAAAGAATCCAGGTCTTTGATGCGAAGGGCAATTTTCTGTATATGTTTTCAGTCAGGACCAGCATGGAAGAAATATCCCCCGATCCCGTTGATGTTGCAGCTTCTCACCTTAAAAGTTATCTCTACGTATCAGACAATGAAAACCATAAAATAAAGGTGTATAAACAGAATGGCACCTTTGAATTCGAGTGGGGGAAATTCGGTGAAGAACATGGTGAATTTAGATACCCCGGAATGATGGCGTTCAATCAATACAATGAAATTTTCGTTGTAGATATTCTCAATACAAGGATTCAGAAATTTGAACCGTTTGGCAAATTTATTGCTGTCATCGGTTCTTGGGGAGTGCTACCGGGAAATTTCTTCAGACCGAAGGGGGTAGCTTTAGACAGGAAAAACAGGGTATTTGCCAGTGACAGCTATATGGGTGTAATCCAGACATTTACTGACATGGGTCGTTTTCTTGGAGTTGTTTGCAAAAACAATAAAAAGAGACTGTTTAATACTCCCGTAGGTATTTTCATCGACAAAAATGATAGACTATTGGTAGTAGAAATGCGAAGCGATAAGATAACTGTATTGAAGATACTGGATTGAACACAAAGACCTCATGCAGCAAATGACACATGTCAAAAATCAAATCAAATAAAGAAGTGGTTCGTAGTCAAGAGTAAGTAGTTGAGGTAAAATATTAAGACAGAAATACGTATACCAAATTAACTACAATCTACTTCCAACAATATTGATTTAACATTTAGATTTTTATTTTATGTCTAATATATCGATAAAGTTCCCAATATGCTTGCTCATCATCCCGATTGTTTCGATTGTTTTCATTATTTCCACACATGCCTTTGCATTGGAAATGTCTTCTAAAAGAGACTGCGTTGTCTGCCATATTATGTGGTTGGACGACTTTAGAACAGACAAGGAAACCTTGATTGAATGGCAGCCAGGTAATGTACTCATGAAAGACACGCAAGGAGTGGTAAGTTCCGAGGAAATATGCTACAGTTGCCATGACGGTTATGTCAAAGATTCCCGGCATATAAGTTGGACATATAACAGACATCCCACCTTTGTAAAGCCTTCAAAAAACATTACTGTTCCAGAAGATCTCCCATTAAGTGTTAAAGGAGAGATTTATTGTGGAACATGTCATTCGGCACACGGCCAGGGTGCTTCTCCTCATGGCGATCCCATGGGCAGAACCTCTGTTTTCAGAGAACTCAATATTGACTCGGGTTTATGCGAACAGTGCCATAGAAATGAAGCTTCTTATAAATTTTCCAATAGTCATCCTCTTCATACAACAGCACTTGAATTGCCTGAAATATTATTTAAGTTGGGCAGCAAAAAAGCAGCAAACAAAAATACTGTAATCTGTGAGTCCTGCCATAGAGTACACGGAGCAAAAGGGATTAAGATATTGATAATCGATAATAAAAAATCAGAGCTATGCATGATCTGCCACGAAATACAGAAAACCTTAGTTGACACGAAGCACGACCTGCGTATCACCCTCCCTGATGAGAAAAATATAAAACAACAGACATTAACCGAATCAGGGCCATGTAGTGCCTGCCACACCCCGCACAACGCTGAAGGCAAAAAACTCTGGGCAAGACCACTGAAAAAGGGCAATCCGGCAACACAATTCTGTTTAACCTGTCATGGAGATGATACTCACTATAACATAAAACACATTGGCAAATATTCACACCCTATAAATATTAAGCCTCGTTTCAAGGAAGAATTGCCTGATACACTGCCCTTGTTTTCAGAGGATGGAACAGAGAACCCTTCAGGTAAGGTTCAATGTTTTACCTGTCATGATATTCACAGATGGGATCCTAACTCTCCGATGAATAAAGGGGGCAAAGATGTTGAGGGTGATTCATTAAACAGTTTTTTAAGGATATCCAATTTTTCATCATCCCTGTGTTTAACATGCCATACAGACAAAAAACAGCTTATAACTTCCGACCATAACCTTCAGGTAACAGCCCCGGAAGAAAAGAACGTACAGGGATTTAATGCAACCGTATCTGGGCCGTGCGGTGTATGCCATATACCACACAATGCTGTTTCAAACCGTCTATGGTCAAAACAACTTTTCGGAGACAAGGACTTTGTTACGCAATTATGTACCGTATGTCACAACAAAGACGGCGCAGCAAAAGAAAAACTCCTGGGAGAATATTCCCATCCCATTGATGTAACACTGGAAAAACTTAACATTACTACAACATTGCCATTATATGACAGCGAAGGCAATAAAAAAGCCGATGGGAATATCCTGTGTATCACCTGCCACGATCCTCACATATGGGATCCGAACAATCTGATATTAGACTATACATTTGAAAATATTGAAGGTAACGCCAGAAACAGTTTTCTCAGAAAAACAAACTTCCCCTTATCAGACCTGTGCAAATCCTGCCATGAGAAGAACGCACTTATCGACGGAACAGACCACGACCTCAACATCACTGCTCCTGATGCTACAAACCTCCTGGGTCAGACAGTAAAAGAATCAGGGCAATGCGGAGTATGTCATCTTGTCCACAACAGCCCCAACAAAATAAAGTTATGGGCAAGGCCATTCGGCATCATCTCCAGTGATGAGGATATCGTAAATGCCTTATGCAACAGCTGTCACTCCGAAGGAAATCCTGCAAAGCAAAAAATACCTGCTATCTCAACACATCCTCAGGGAAGGCTCATAAACAACATTTTGAGAAGTAACAAGGAGGCGATAGATTATGCTCCAATTTATGACAAAAAAACCGGAGATGAGATAAATGTCGGCGATATCTCATGTCCCTCGTGTCACAACGCTCATCAATGGAGCCCCTTATTCAAGGAAAAAGGGGTAAATAAAAACATTGAGGGCAACGCCACAAACAGTTTCCTGCGAAATGTAAGTTATAACAACATATGTATAGACTGCCACGGACTTGACGCTATTTTCAGGTATAAATATTTTCACGATCCTGAAGAAAGGGTAGAAGTACCGCCGACAAGGATTAAATTTATCAAGTAATTTTATCGCTTTCATGTATATCTCTCCTTAAGTTGTCGCAATTCTGTTTTCTCGGCATTCACCCTGCTGTTTGCTATTGTTTGGACAGCATTGATGCAATGTATAAAATGTATAATTTAAAACGTAATTTATACTTATAAAGCGATTAAAATTAATTATTTTACAAACCAAGATTTTTTTTGTATTATTCTCTAGTTAATCCTTTATCTCTTTATTTTATTTAGTACAACAATAACCTGACACCTCTTTACAAGGAGGGGTAAAATATGAGAGTTTCAACACAAACTTATAAGACCTTCCTTTCGGTCGCTTTCCCAATCATTATTCTCTCCTGTATCATGTTTACAACTTCCTACGCTGCAGATATCGGCAACTGCCTCTTGTGACACAAGTATCCTGGTATCAGCATCGTTGATGCTGAAGGGACTTTTAAACTCTTTTATGTCAACGAGTCTATCTTTAATAACAGTGTTCACGCAAAGGTAAAGTGTGAGGGATGTCATACGGACATCAAGGAAATTCCCCATGAGCCAGCCAAAAAAGTTGACTGCCTTGTTGAGTGTCATATTGTAGAACCATCAAGCGAAAAGAAATTTTCTCATAAAGATGTTGAAACGTTTTTGGCAAAGAGTGTTCACGGGAAGATAGACGAAAAAGGGAAAGATAAGAAATATGCTGAAGACTACCCGGGCTGTAAGGATTGTCATGATAATCCTCTATACAGGCCTCTTTCTTTTTTTAAAAAAGTACGTCCGGGCATATCTGAGGCATCACTCGGCAGGTGCAGGGTCTGCCATAAAAAAGAGGATTTTGTTTATCAGTTTTACAATCATGTTACAACGAGATTACACAAAAGCAGGAATCCCCTCAATATTGCAGAGATGTGCGGTAGATGTCATGATGACCCGGGATTAGTGGCAAGACATGAATTATCCACAAAGGCTGTATTTTCATACGGAGAAACCTTTCATGGCAAGGCTGCTTCATTCTTGGATGAAAGGATTCCTGACTGCCTTGACTGTCATGTCAATAAAGGTGAATCTGTACACCAGATGCTAAGCCATAACGATTCTAAAGCATCCACTCATGTAGATAACAAAGGTAAAATTTGCGCTACTATAGACTGCCATCCGGGCACATCACCAAAACTTGCCAATTATGGAGTTCATGCTGAATTCAGCCTGATGCAAAGCCCAGGACAATACTTTTTCACAGTTTTTTTCATCTTTCTGACCGGCTGTACACTGCTTCCCTTGATGGGAATTATATTACTCGATATAGTAAGGAGATTCTTCCCTCATGCCACAATAGGACGGAGGAAATAAGCCATGGAAAAATATCCTATGATCAAGATAAAAGACGGGAAAAAATATTTCTACAGATTCACCCTTAACCAGCGAATACAGCATCTTATTCTAGCTATCACAGTCGTTATCCTGGTCTTAACCGGTATGCCACTTAAATTTCATGATGCCTCATGGGCGCCATATCTCTATGCACTATTCGGGGGAATTAAATATGCTCCACTTGTCCATAAAATCAACGGTGCAATATTGGTGATATTGTTTGTCTATCACTGTATCTACCTGGTATATGTAATACGCAGATATCATATTGACGCTGCAAGAAGTAAAGGAGAACTGAAAAAAGGCGATGTCTTAAAAATAGTGGCTAAACAGCACATGGTGCCGAATCTCAAGGATGCAAGAGACATCAGGGACCTTTTCAAGTACCTGTTTTTCCTTACAAATAAACGGCCTGACGGCGACAATTTCACATGGAAAGAAAAATTTGATTACTGGGCGCCATTCTGGGGCATGGTAATAATTGGCCTTTCAGGACTTGTCCTGTGGAACAAGGAGATTGCCACACAAATTCTTCCGGGGCAGGTATTAAATTTCCTGTTAATTGCACATAGCGATGAAGCTCTCCTTGCTGCGATTTTCCTGTTCATATGGCACTGGTATAATGTTCACTTCTCAATATCCGTTTTTCCGATGGGGACGGTATTTTTAACCGGATATCTATCAGAGGAGTTAATGGTCGAAGAGCATTATCAATATTATGTAGAGGTAATGAAAAAAGCAGGGCTCGAAAATGAAATACTTCCGCCACATGGTGGTCACGCGCATGAATCTCATGCAGGAGGACATTCATTATGAAAAATTTCTTTTTTAAGATTTACATGTTAGGCTTTATGGTTTTTGTTGTCTTCTTCATGATAATAATATGGAAAGTAACATTTGCACACCTCTTTCATGAGTATCATGCCAGACACGAGTCACAGGAAATAGCAAAATTCAAAGAGGAACGGGCATTGGAAGTGGACAAAACTACCTTTGAAAAAATCATTCTGGAAAGTGAAGAGAGGGTAAAACATTACCTCGGATATAAAATTCTTGAAGAGACGAGAATAAAAGGACACTTCCACCATATAGGTTTTGATATAGGACCTGATAAAAGGTCTTATTGCGTTGACTGTCATGGCGATATGCCACATGACGCAGTAAAAGAAATAAGGGCATTTTTGAACATGCATGCATTTTTTGTAGGCTGTGAGACATGCCACGTAAAACTTGAAAAAGAACAAAGCACAGGTGTGTATAAATGGTATGACAGAACAACTGGCGAGATCGTTGAAAGCCCCGTGAAGGAGGAGATGCCAGGTGCTTTCAGGGCTAAAATCATCCCTTTTGAGCGAGTACAAGGCGAACTACGGAGGATTGACTCACAGGACAGGATCGATTTTGTCCAGGAGTACAGGGAAAGGGAACAAACACTTACTGAGTCTCAAAGGTCAAGAGCTAAAAAGCTGATACACAAGATCGTAAGCAAACAGCCATACATGTGTGAGGACTGCCATCAGAAAGAGAAGCCTTTGCTGCCTCTTGATGCCATCGGCTATCCAAAGGAGAGAATAGATTCAATCACCGGTACTGAAGCAGTTGGTATGATCAAAAACTACACTAAATTCTATATGCCGAGAATGCTGCAACCAGGCACGGCAAAGAGTAAGAAATAGCGCCTGCTGTCTCTTCAGGACTACCAGCCTTATATGTATTTATTATCCCCAAAATTGCAGTTACATAATGCAGGCGTTGGAAGAAAATTTATTAATCCAAATAATGCAGACATTGCTCAAGAAATTATTTAACTCGATAAAATTATTATTAAATTATGCGTATAGCTTGGAACAAAAATATTTACCCTAGACCGGTTGAAATTGCTTCTAAGATATCGAAAAATAATTTCTTTCACAACGCCTGCATTATTTGAAATGCTTTTTTTGGGTTAACTCAATGTCGGCATTATTTGGGTTGAGCGATTTTTTATTAGTGTTAGATACAAAAATGCTGGCAGGACAGGCGAGACGCCTTCCCTTCCGGGCTAGAGACTAAAATTGCTCAATTTAGGTAAAATAAAATCTGAAATAAAAATCAAGATTTATTTTATTTGACGTTGAGGAGATTTTTGGTATTTAGAAAATTTACATTTTATGGAATAACTCTTATACGTTATTCTCTTCTAGGCCTTGTACTGTCTTCCTCGTTTTTAGTAAACCCGGCCTTTGGGTTAAGACTTACAAATGTTACACACCTCTTTGATATAACCCATAATTTCAGACAGCCAAGCGATGTATCTGTCTCAAAAGAGGGATTGATATATGTAGTTGACGGCGTGAATAACAAGATCAAGGTTTTTAATCAAAATGGCAAGTTCGTATTTTCTTTCGGGAAAAAGGGTTCCCTGGACGGTCAACTTAAGTTCCCGATGGGGATCGATATTGACAGCTCAGGGAATGTGTATATTGCAGACTCCGGGAATCATAGAGTGCAGGTATTTAATTCTACCGGTGGATTTATTGCCAAAGCAGAACTTCCTTCACATATAAAACCTGCAGACCCTACAGACGTCGCGGTTGATGAGTCAAGAAACAGACTTTATGTTGCTGATAATGATAATCATTATATTCTCGCATATGACCTGTCTACTTTTGAAATCATACAAACCCTCGGTACACCGGGTGCAGAGGAACGCGAATTCAGGTATCCCTTCCTCATGACCCTTGATAAGGATCAATACCTTTACATTACAGATGTCATCAATACAAGAGTACAGGTGTTCAATCCTGAAGGCCTGTTCGTCATGATTATCGGGGGATGGGGTGTTGAAAAAGGGCATTTTTTTCGACCCAAAGGAATTGCCATTGATAAAGACAGTCGTGTTTACGTAAGTGACGGCTATATGGGAGTAATCCAGGTATTTAAATCAAGCGGTGAATTTTTCTCTGTAGTCGGTGATCCTGCAAAAAAGAAGATTAGAAAGTTCACAAAACCTATGGGCATATTTATAGACAATAACAACAGACTCTACGTAGTAGAAATGTTTGCAGAAAGGGTAGGAGTATATAGCATAGAAGGAGATAGTCAATGAAAATTATCAATTGTCAATTGTCAATTGTCAATTTGGTTATAATCTCCCTGGCATTTCAATTCGGCGTATCGTTCGCGCAAGTCGAGGCTCCAAGAAATCCCGATTCTGCAAAAGAGTGTGCAATCTGCCATTACCGTTGGATAGATACTTTTTTTGTTGACGGGAAAGGTACAGACCTTGTTCCATACCAGGCTGAGAAAGTTGCAGCCAAGCCTGAAATTTGCTTTTCCTGTCATGATGGAAGCGTTGCTGATTCGAGGGCAAGGGTATATAACGATCTAAGACACAAAATAAACAAGCCGCCTCCTTCGGATATGAAATTGCCCAAGATATTCCCCCTGGATAAAGACGGCAATATGCAGTGTGCTACATGCCATACTGCACATGGTGTATCAAGTCAAATAGGCATAGAAAAAACAATCTTTATCAGAGCCTCAAACAAAGATTCAATGATGTGCCAAATGTGTCACAGTGATAAGAAAGGAGGTGCAGACTTTGGAAATCATCCCATTGGCAGCACCGAGAAGAAGATTCCCAAAAAACTGATTGCTCATGGCGCTCTTTTAGGTGAAGGGAAAAATCAGATTATTTGTGAAACCTGTCACACAGTTCACGGCTCACCGTATGAAAGCTTTTTGGTAGAGAGCTCACGGAATTCCATACTTTGCCTTGAATGTCATGCTGACAAGAATATTTTTACTCCTGACGGTAAACGAAACCATCTACATGTCATCAATGCCAAACCTGGGAAAGTAATCATACCCACTGAATTGATAGAAAAGGGGGCAAAATTAGGATACAATGGAGAAATTATTTGTCAGACACGTCACAAAATACACGATGACAAAATAGAAAAGCAGTTGTTACTCATTAAAAAAGATGAAAAATCAACATTATGCCTGACTTGTCATACAGATAAACAGTATCTTGCAGATACCAAACATAACCTTATTCACTTAGCTCCAGATGAAAAAAATCTGGATGGAAAAACAGTTGCTGAAGCGGGAATATGCTCGTCATGTCACCTTCCTCATAAAGAAGCCAGAAAGACTGGAGAAGGGCCGGATTTTACTACACAGTTATGTAACAGCTGTCACAGTAAAGGTAATATTGCCGAGAAAACTATTCCTGCGGACTATACTCATCCTGTAAATGTCAGCCCCTACAAAAAAGAAACAGACATAATTCTCTCAACGATAAAAGCAGAAAAAGAAAGCTTGGCATTACCGCTTTTCAATAAATTTGGCGTTCATGATAAAAATGGAGCGATTACCTGTGCAACCTGCCATGATCCTCACAGATGGCGTTCAGATTCAACAGAAGGAGAAATAAGAAAAGACGTACAAGGAGACAGGAAAACATCATTTTTAAGAATGCCTTCACCTGAGCTCTGTAAGGAATGCCATGAGGATAAATTTTATGTAGTAAACTCAAAGCATGATCTCAGCAAAGTTGCTCCTGAGGAAAAAAATATCCTGGAAGAACTTCCTTCAGAATCGGGAGTTTGTAGAGGTTGTCACCTCGTTCACGGGGCAAAGAAAGACTTTATATGGTCAAGGTTGATAGAAACAAGAAGCGATAACCCCGCTGAAAATCTGTGTATAAGCTGTCATAATGAAAACGGTATGGCCAAGAAAAAGGTAATCAAAAAGTATTCCCATCCTGTAAATATCTCACCTTCTGAAAAAGGTCTTTCTACTAATTTACCGCTCTATGATAAAAACGGAAAAGTATCAAATAATGGTCTTATGACCTGCCAGACATGCCATGATCCACATATATGGAATCCTGTAAGAATCCTGACCGAAGAACATTTTGAAATCGAGGGAAATTCTTATAACAGCTTTTTACGGCTGGAGAATTCTCCATCACCAAAACTCTGTGCAAATTGTCACCAAGAACAGGCCTATATTGAGAAAACTGATCATGATCTGTCTGTAACGGCTCCGACAGATAAAAATATTATGGAACAGATTCCTTCTGAATCAGGTACATGTGGTGTCTGCCACATTGTACATAATAGTAAAAATAAAATAAGACTCTGGGCACAAGGCTTTGCCACAGGGAAAAATATAATGGATATGATGTGTAATTACTGCCATTCAGAAGATGGTTCTGCAAAAGATAAAATACCTGAAATTGACACTCATCCAGAAGGTCAGCTTATTACTAATGTAGGAAGAGATGTTAAGAACAAACCCAATTACTTCCCGCTTTATGATAACGGTACCGGGGAATTTGCATCAGTAGGCGACATTTCATGCCCATCATGTCATGATGTTCATCAATGGGATCCGAGGTTTGACACGAAAGGTAATGGCATCAATGTTGAAGGCACTGCAACCAATAGCTTCCTCAGGACTCAGACATACAGCCTGCTCTGTATAGATTGCCACGGCCTGGATGCCCTTTTCAGATTTAAATATTACCATGATCCGGAAGAAAGAGTTGAAAGATTGGAAGGCCCGTTTATACCCATGAAAATGGAATAAGGCTTTTTTTACGTCTTCAAGAAACTTGCCCCGAAACTTCCTAAAAACGCACCGACAAGGTCTGCAACCGTATCACCGACACTTGCATCCCTTCCAATTACATAAAGCTGATGAATTTCATCGGAAATACCGTATATGGTAGCAGCGAAAAATGCTGCTACAAAAACAAATTTTTTAATCCCGCTTTTTTTGAGAGAACGGTAAAATAAAAATGCCAGCGGAATGTAGCCACACATATGCATAACCTTGTCAAAATTTTTGGGAAGGTCAGGCAGATTAAACCCGTATTGGGAAGAAAAATAAAAAATAACCCCCATATAACAAACAGTAACAAACCAGTAGAAAACAGCTTTTTGTATTTCTATCTCTTTTGTCATATACATTTTTGATATTTCCCTCCAGGTTCAATCGACCTTGATTGAACCAGCAGGGAACATGTTATTTAAATACGAACAATCTTTTTAAAACTTTAACCCAAACACTCATAACCCTATGGGGCACCACGAAGAATGAAAATGCCCTTGTCTGTCATTCCCCGATCAGGTGGAGGACAGGCTTGATCGGGGATCCAGAGGAAAAGCCGGGACATTATTTAACTGCATGTTTTAGGTTAATATACTATACTTCATTGAAAGATTTTAAGCCATAAAAGGAATCTATGCAGCAATCCGCCTGTCACAATTGAAAACGGGAAAACAAAAGCTGAGATCATCAACGCTGTTTTTATTCCCCTTTCCTTTATAATCATAAATAAATTGGCAACACATGGTATAAACAACGTAATAGTCACAAGGCCGACAACTATCTGTTCAGTATTTAAAAGTCCTTGTTCCTGCAGGCTGAAAAGCCCTGCTGCTCCATAATCACGTCTTAGAAATCCCATGATAAAGGATTCTGTTGCCTTGGGAGGTAAACCCAGAACATTGACAACTATAGGAGACGCAATTTCCTGCATAAAGGGAAGAATTCTTAATTTATCAGCTATAAACAATATGAGTGTTCCGAGGATAAAGAGCGGTACAGCTTCTTTCAGATACCACTCGATACGTCCCACTGTTTTTATTAAAACGTTTGAAAATTGAGGCAACCTGATCGGGGGCAATTCAAGAATAAAGTCTACTCTCTGCCCAGGTATAAGTTTTGCTGACAGAAATCCGACAGATATCATTACAGCAGATAACGTAGCCACCCAGATCAGCATTGCTTCTATTGGCTGTTTCCCAAACATTCCCAGTATTACACCAAGTTGAGCCGAACAAGGGACTACAAGTGCAAGAAGCAAGGTAACAATTACCCTCTCTTTTCGTGTATCCAGAATTCTCGTTGTCAGGGTTGCCATGGTATCGCAGCCAAGACCAAGAACCATTGGAAGGACCGCCTTACCATTAAGCCCCATCGCCTGAAAAATTCTGTTCAGCATAGCAGCAAGACGAGGCAGGTAACCGGAATCCTCCATTATCGAAAATGCAATGAAAAATGTCGCTGTGATTGGCAGTATGATAGCAATTGCATAGGTAAGGGCCATGGTGATAATGCCGTAAGGACCTATGAGAAGTTCCTGTAAAAACTGTATCGGTATAAGCGAATCAACTATTTTCCCTGCCCACGGATTCAGATATTCACCAAAAACAACCTCTTCTAGATAATCAACCAGCGTTCCGGCACCAAATTTGCCAACAAACCAGTACATACCATAAAGAACGAGAAAAAGGAAGGGAAATCCCCATAACGGATGCGTCGTTATCTCTTCAAAAAATCGGGATACCTCCCTCTTTTCCGCTGACGCCTTTGTAAGTATTACTTCTGCAATGCTATCGACGATTTTCAATCTCTGCTGACTGATAATATAGCTTAATGGTTGTGAATAGTTCTCTGATGCCTTATCTCTGAAAAACTCAATTTGACGTATTTTTTCAGTTGTCAAATTCTTTAGAAGCCAGTCCTTTAACGTCCTATCTCCAGAAAGTATCATTATCGCAATTGAGCGTTTTGAGATATTCGCCTCAGGTAAAAGGGCCTCTATTTTTGATACATGTTCCTCAATATTGGAACTATAAGAAAACGTATACTTTGATACCTCCGGCCTGACAGCTGCCTTTTTCAGAGAAGATATTCCTTTTTTTTGTACAGCAATCGTTGAGACGACCTCAACTCCAAATATATTACTCAAAACATCTTCTTCAATATATATCCCTCTGGTTGAAGCCTCATCTTTCATATTCAGGTCAATAACAAGCGGGACCTCCATTTCAACTAATTGAAGAGTAATAAAAAGGCCTCTTTTTATGTTTTTGGCATCCGCAATCTGTATTACAGCTTTTGTTTTTTTCTCAAGGAGAATATCCCTTGTTACTTTTTCGTCTTCACTCATTGGAACGAGACTGTTGACACCAGGTGTATCGATAATCTGAAACTTCTCTCTTTCAATAGTGGTCTCACCTTCTGTTAATTCAACAGTTGTCCCGGGATAGTTTGAAACCATAACATAGTGGCCTGTCAACAGCCCGAAAACAGCGCTTTTCCCCACATTAGGATTACCGACAAGACATATTGTCGGGGCATCGACTTTCTCTTTACTGTTATTCTTCTTATGACGATGGTTATGCATTACTTTTACACATCTTGCAATATCCGTAGAATTCCATTTTATGTGTCACAATAGAAAATCCAAACTCATCAGCAATCTTTTTCTGTAGTCTTTCCATTTTTTGATTTTCAAATTCTATTATTGAACCACAGTTCATGCATATAAGGTGGTCATGATGATCTTCTGCAGAAAGGGGCTCGTACCTCGTGAGGTTATCTGCAAAAATCCTCTCTGTGGCAAGTCCTGATTTTGCAAGAAGCTTTAATGTCCTGTATACAGTTGTAAAACCAATATCTTTATGTTTTTTACTGATTTTTCTGTAAAATTCCTCTGCTGTCACGTGTTCTCCCGTCTTAAGGAATTCAGTAGCAATGACGTCCCTCTGTCGGGTGGATTTAAATCCCTTTTTCTTCATAAAGTCCCGTAATCGTTCTTTTTTCTCAGAGACCTTTTGCACCTTTGCTGACTTATGTCTAAAAGGATTAATCATCTTAACCCTGCTATTATTTTTTACCATAATGAAGATATGTTGTCAAGGAAATTGAAATTCAATTTCAATTAGATATTTTAAATAATTGTCGGGACAACTTGTCAGAATCTATATCAGCAGGATGTATGATTAATTGGAGATATTAAAGGTTTAAATTGAATATCCTAATATTTAAGACCCCTTCGGTTTGACAGCAATTTCCCTTTAATGTCTCACCTGATCCAGATTATGATACGTTTTTGTCTTTTACCTTTTGTTAAAGAGTGTCAGATATTCACCGTAGCCCTCTTTCTCAAGGTCCTCTTTTGGAACGAACCTGAGGGCAGCGGAGTTTATACAGTACCGGAGACCCGTTGGCTCCGGCCCGTCGTCGAAGACATGGCCGAGATGGGAGTCACCGTACGTGCTCCTCACCTCAGTTCTCCGCATAAAGAAACTCCTGTCTCGCCTCTCTACTATATTTCTGGCTTCAAGAGGCTGGGTGAAACTCGGCCAGCCGGTGCCTGAATCAAACTTATCAGCGGAACTGAAAAGCGGCTCACCGGAGACAATGTCCACGTAGATACCCTCGCGATGATTATTCCAGTATTCATTATGGAAAGCAGGCTCTGTGCCGTCCTGCTGTGTCACCTTATACTGTATCTTCGATAGTCTCTTTTCCAGCTCTTCCTTTGATGGTTTCATGAATAACCTCCATTTCTGACCGGGACCTTGATAACTGGTTGCTTGAGATACCTCAGCGAATATTAATTTACCGGGATCCAAGGCTTCAAAAAGGGAAAATACGAACATCATTATCACTGCTGCTATCATCATTATTGTCTTTATCATAGGTTCCTCTTCCTATTTTATTTTACCTTAATTAAGCGATTTGATTTCATAAAGATGTGCAAGGCAGGTGAAAAAATACATAGCGATACCTTTGTGCAGTTATTATCTTACTTCTATAATCTTCACTCTCTAAGTGAAAGACTAAACATAGCAGCAAGACAATTCCAATATCCAATCGCATTATGAATTTTTGAACCTGCATTGCACATCTATCTAATATAAGAATCGCTTAATTTAGGTTTTAATAAATTCATGATACTTCTAGATTATGAATAAGATATGAAGATCCTCGAGCACTAATCTCTTGGGAAATATAGATGAGAAGAACCTTTTACATTAACTCTCTAAAATCATGTATGGTGGGGAAATTTTTTGTCTTTTTGGGTTTTGCTTTTGAACTTGCCCTTGCCTTGAAGAGCAAATATTTGATGCCATATGCCTTGGCGGTTTCAAGAACATCCTCTGTGTCGTCAATGAAAAGAGAATAATCTCTTTCAAACTTCAGTTTCTTCTCCGCTCTCTGCCAGAATTCAGGATATTCCTTCGGATAACCGACGCTAAATGAGCAGAGCACATCATCAAAATACTTTCCTATCTGTGTCTTGCTGAATTTCAATTTAATTGTTTTGTAATGTGCGTTTGTCAGGAGAAAGACTTTTTTCTTTTGCCTTTTTAACATTTTTAAGAATTCAGTAACATGCGGATGAACCTCAATAAGGTGCCTTATCTGCTCTTTAAGGGCGGGGATATCAAGGCGGAGTTCTCGTGACCAGAAATCAATATCACACCAGTTTAGTGTTCTCTCGTGCGACTTATAGGTATTGTATAAGTAATCTTTTGCAGCCCCAAATGTCATATTGTGTTTTTCAGCGTATTTTTCAGGCACAAGATGTCCCCAGAAGTAATCGTCAAAATAAAGGTCAAGCAATGTCCCGTCCATATCGAGGAGGACATATTTTATTTCCTTCAAAGGGATTTTTTTATTCATTATCTCACTCTTCGATATTTATTCTGATAAAAAAATATTGTAACATTTTTCATTTAAGTATAGATTAGAGCTATTACTAATGAAACTTCCGAGAAAAAATCAGACATTGAAAGAAATTTTTAAAAATTCTACCACTCCAGATGTTTCTGAACTTCATGGTGAGTATCTTGTAGACATGCTGACGGTAGTACCGAGTTTTAAAAGATTTTCACATCGTAAGATTTTTTATGCTGAAAACAATAAGATAATAGGGCACAATGTCCTTTTTAACAAAGTATGGGGACATTTTTTTGTCGAAGAAGGTGTTTGCAGCGAAATGGATTCTGTGAGTGTGGCGGTTATAAGCTATGATAGAATAGAAAATTCTTTTATTATTAAAAACATTAGAGATCATGTAAGGTGTGTCGAGAAAGATAACTTGTACATTGGAAGGTTTAATTATTTGCACTCGGGAAAACTCTATTTTTTAGGATATTTTTCGTTAGAGAAAATTTTTTAATGAAAAAGCTACTCGTAACAGGCGCCAGTGGGTTTTTAGGCTGGAATATTTGTAATGGTGCAAAAAAGGATTGGGATATATTCGGGACAGTTTTTTCTCATCCTTTAAAAATTGCAGGCACAAAAATCTTTCCAGTTGATTTAACTGACTTTCAAGAGCTTAAAAGAATATTTCAAAAGATTAGTCCTGACGCTGTTATCCATGCCGCCGCCGCCGCCGATCCTGACTATTGTCAAAAAAATCGTGCAGAAACGCAAAAAATCAATGTCGATGCCTCTGTCAATATTGCCGGTCTTTGTGCCGATCACATGATCCCGTGTGTTTTTACTTCTACAGATAGCGTTTTTAATGGTCTAAATGCCCCGTACCGGGAAGATGACCCAGTTTCTCCCATTAATATATATGGTGAGCAAAAGGTATTTGCAGAAGAGGGGGTACTGAAAGGATATCCGGATGCTGCTGTCTGCCGCATGGCTTTGATGTTCGGCGATCCCGGCCCTGCGGCTACAAGCTTTTATAAAACCATGGTAGACTCGTTGAAAAGTGGTCGGGAATTACGATTATTCAAGGATGAATTCAGAACTCCAATGAGCGGCAAAACAGCAGTTCATGGACTCTTTCTTGCTCTCAAAAAAGCAAAGGGTATCTTACACCTAGGTGGTATTGAACGGATTTCACGGTATAACTTTGGCCTATTGATGAAGGACATTTTGGGAATCCAGGAAGCAAAGATAATACAATGCAGGCAAAAAGATATTATTTTTTCAGCTCAGCGTCCAAGGGACGTCTCGCTCGATAGCTCAAGGGCATTTGCATTGGGGTTTAACCCCTTACCGTTGAGGGAAGAACTACAGGAGCTCTTGGTGTCTTCAACCTATGGAAATTCAAGATCCAGGATCTGACCCTGTCAATCCCTGTCAGACTCAACAAGTAGAATAAGCCCTCGATTACCCATGATTCTCACATCCTCTCCTTTATCAATCGGGGAAGCACCCTCTATTAACTCTGCTTGCCACAATTCACCACGTATATGAATATATCCTGAAGGATCAAGTCTGTCTCTGGCATTGCCCTGCATGCCTATCATTGACTCTGCGACTCCTGGGCTATGCTTGTCATAAGCCCTCCAGACAAAGGGGAACATGATTGCATCCTTGACTATCCAGAGCGCAACCATAACCCAGAAAAACCAGGCGGGAATGCTGATCCACTGCCGGACGAGGATTAAGATTGAGACCAGAATAACCACTCCGGGAAGCTGAAACAGGGTATATCTGATTACAACCTTATATGACCAGGATCGCTTTTTCATGGCTCTTTTGTTCAATATAACAAATTAAGCAATTTTTCACTCCCTCACTTACGCACCTTCCTTTGTGAATTCTAAAAAAGTGGTTTGTTGAAAGATTGTTTAATATAATTTTTCACATCTGTCCAATATAGCATTGATCAGCAGTCTGAACACCTCGAAAACATAAAGGTGTCGCAATTCTGTTTTCTCGGCATTCAGACTTCTGTTTGCCATTGTTTTGACAACAGTGATAATTTTTAAAGATTATTTTGGACAGTTGTGATTTAATATAATTGATTTCAAAGAGTGAAATAGAATGAAAATTGACAAGAACAATTCAAAATCATCTTCAAAACGCCCGGGCTGTTTGCCATTGATCGGTTTTACAGCTTTCATTGTTATCGTTATGGTATTACTGGGTGCATGGTGGGTGAAGTACAATATTTATGCATCTGAATATACTCCTGTAAAACTATCTGAATCTGAACAGAAAATTTTGGACAAAAAACTCGACATGATACACCAATCTGCAGAGAAGGAACGTGCTTTATCCAAGAGAGAGATTCCATCCTATCAGATACCCCTTGAACCGGAGCCATACACCGAGGAAGGAGCCCAACGTGAAATCAATCTTACGGAGAAGGAACTGAACGCGATGATAGCGAACACCCCTGAGGTTGCCCGGAGAGCGGCTATTGACTTATCAGAAGACCTCGTGAGTGTAAAGCTTGTACTGCCCGTCGATGAAGAAGTCATTATTTTGGGAGGGAAGACATTACGGATCAATCTCGGACTTGTCCTTGCTTATAAAAACGAACGTCCTGTAATTGCGTTAAAAGGAATAAGCCTCGGCGG